>NZ_JAAHGU010000006.1:0-306437 GCF_010692685.1 Okeania sp. SIO2F5
GATGAGTGTGAAGATTGTCACAAACTAACTTGACCTTGCGTGCATTTGGATAGTCCACTAATAGTAGATTACGTATTTGTTCTGCCCACTCAATACGAGTTCGATGTTCATAGCTTTTAACTCGTCGCCAACCGTGAATCGGGTCTACAAATAGAAATATAGCTCTAGTGCAGGATGGCAGAAATAACTAACCAGTTACAAAATCCTAAAAGTCTTACCAATCAATACTTTTAACTGTCTTGAGTGTGTCTTACATTCTGAGGGGACCTCAGAATTACACACTCGCTTTTGAATGCATGACTTTTGACTTCCGCGTAGCGGCACTAGTATCATTGTGTTCATAGTAATAATCCTATGAACGCATCGTGACCTAGTTGAATAGGAATTAATTGTTTAACATCCCCTTTTAATTCCAAGACTGCTTCATCCATACAAATTAATGGTTGATCATCAGAGTGTTCAGCTATGTAGAAATCTAGAAGTACTTCCATTTGAGCTACAAAGCGGGCGCTGTCTTTTCCCGGGATGCAATATCGTTGTTTCTTCCCAGGCCGCAGTTGGTTTTTTTTAAACTCTGACGTACTGTTTATCTACTGATTTCGGTAACTATTCCACGTCGTTTTAGCTCCGAAACGAGCAAAGTGAGTGTCCATCGCATATGACCAGATGGAGGCTCACTACAGCAAATTGCTACAATCATGAGCATGACATGAGCCATCTAGTTTCCTGGGCACTGGAGGAGTGCTACCTTGGCGACATTTAATTCTGTCCAAGTTACTTATAACATTGGGTGTTGGTTGATGAAATTTTGCCAAAATGATTAACCTAAAATTGACTGGTGATTATATTTAGGTCTTAAAAACAATGCTCAAAAAAGCACTCGTGACAGGTTCAGCAGTAGGAATAGGTAGGGCAATCGCTCTAGATTTAGCCAGTAAAGGATTTGATGTAGCATTTCACTATAACCGCAGTGCAGATGCAGCCAATCAAGCAAGTCAAGAAGCAGCTAACTACGGAGTAAAATCTATTGCCCTACAAGCAGATGTTACCAAACCCGAACAGGCTAAATCTCTAGTAGATAATTCAGCTAAACAACTGGGTGGTTTATCAGTAGTAGTTAATAATGTGGGTAACTACCTCAGAAAACCCATTAGCAAAACATCTATAAAAGAGTGGCAGGAAGTTATTAATTCTAACCTCAATGCCACTTTTTATATTACTCAAGCAGCACTTCCCTATCTCAGAGCAGCTAATGGCGCACGCATAGTTAACTTCGCTTGTGCTCATGCCCAAAATGTGGTAGCACGCCGGACAAATACAGCTTATATAATTGCTAAAACAGGCATCATCATCTATACTAAATCTTTAGCTCAAGAGCTAATTCAAGACAAAATTACTGTTAACGTAGTATCGCCAGGAATAGCCGAAAATTCTTTTGATTTAGAAGAAATGATTCCTAAATTACCAGCTAAACGTCCAGCAACTTTGCCAGAAATTAACCATGCTGTTTGGTTTTTTATTAACCCTAATTCTGATTATATTACAGGGCAAGTTTTAGAAGTTTCTGGGGGCTGGAATTTGTAGTTATAATTTTTTCATCCCTATTTTTGACAATTTATATTTTGATATTACTGATTATTTAAACGCAAAATAAAAATGAGTTCTAATCAGGAGGAAATACCAGAAATTAAAAAAACTGAATCTAACTCAGAAACTTGGATAATAGGCAAAGAATTTAGATTTGAAGCTTCCCACCAACTACCTAATCACGATGGTAAATGTGCAAGATTGCATGGTCATTCTTGGCGTGGTGTTATTTATGTTTCTGGTAATGAATTAGTAAATTCTGGTGGAAAGCAGGGAATGATTATGGATTATGGAGATATAAAAAAACATCTAAAACCCCTGCTTGATGATTATTTAGACCACTATCACTTAAACGAAACTACAGGCTTAGTTAATCCTACCAGTGAAGCGATCGCTAAATGGATTTATGAGCAATTAGAAAATAAAATTCCTGGACTTGTAGCAGTTAGAATTGATGAAACTTGTACGAGTCAATGTATTTATTCAAAAGGGAAAAGTAATTTTTTGATTCTATAAAATTAGGAGTGCTATACTAATTTATTACTCCTAAATTGGTTGTGATAAATTTGAGTGTATTTATTTTTTTATGAAAAAATATTTTTTTTGATGTTATGGAAGTTGCTATTTTATTAGGGGTAATTGGGGGGAAATGATATTAGGTAAAGACACTAAATTATTTGTAGTAGGCAAAAAATATAACCTTAGAAATATATAGTGTTTAGAACTAAAAAGGCTTAAGTCCTGTAAATATTAAATTAATTTTTCACAGGTACTTATTATTGGTAAGATTGCCAAATTATTACTATTAGAACTCTCCGGAAAAGAGGGAGTAGGGAGTAGGGAGTAGGGGGAAATAATTGATGATTTACCTACGATAATTGATTTGATTTTTTATGATTGGAGATGTCTATTAAATAAATAACAAAATGAAATTACTCAGTATACTCATTTTACTTAGTATCACTACTACCGTGTTGGCCTTGGTAATCTTAAGTTTTCCTTGGAGACATCCCTTGCTCACAAACTTACAGATGAAATCTTTATTAGGTGGATTTCGGATATTATGGGGAATTTATTTGCGAGGCAAGTACAGCTATACTCAAGTCACTGTGATAGACTCAGAAAAATATGTTTTACCAACAACATTAAAAGAGTTTGCCGATACTGAAAAAAAGGCGTTGCACAGTGACGAATGATTTTATATTTTTGATGAACATGATTTTGGATTTGATAATTGCTAGAATGACTAATTAATGGTTTTTTTTAGTTAAAGTCTAAACTAATTTTTGGTAATATCATTCCATAATGTGCAACCCCCAAAATTCTTTTGGTGCGCGGGAGTAGGCAGCTTTGCTGTAGGCAGTAGGAAGAAGACAGTAGGAGAATGCTTTGGCCACTGTATCTATATATTTGAAAACCGCTATAAGCACTTTACTGGAAAAAGGCATTGCTGATTTGAGGTATGATATCATGTCCAGATAAGAGGGCGAGCAAAAAACTTTCTCCTTCTACTTCTGTTTCTTCTTCTTTGCTTCCCTCCTGAGGAAGTCCGACTGACTTTCCCTCCTGGGAGGGGCGCGCGGGTGGGTTGACTCCTAAGTTAAGTAATTAATATTAATATCATACACGCTCTTCAGCAACGCCTGGAAAAATTATAGACTTATTTTTCCATTTTTAATTGACAACTGGCAGCATTTTTATTCAATCGACTTTCCAGCAAAATTTGAAAATACACAAAAAACTTACCCATCTACTTGGTTAAATCTAGAGGGAGCAGTATAAGGTATACTAAAAGGTTAGAGGCTAGGGAATTAAAAAAATGGTCAACCAAAAACAACCTATCTTAAATAACGATGAAATTAAACAACTTTTTATTAAGGGCGTTAACATTTTTTTGGCAGGGTCAGCAATTACATTAGTATTTGGATTTATGATTTGGTTTGTCCATGGAACGATTATGGTTTCTGACCTATCAGAGAAAATTGTTGCTAAAGGTTGGGGTGCTTTAATTGCACTAATGGCTGTATTTTTATCTTTTATTGTACCTTCAATTGTTACTCTTTTCGGATTTGCGGTAATGGCATTATTAGTGTGGTGGTTATCTCGCGTTTTTTCCCAATATGAGGAATTTCAACCTACTGCTTTAATTGTTTATCAATTAGTAGCGCCTGTGGGAATGATAGCTGCTTTAATTTTAGCTTCACCAGTGTTGATTTCCTATGCAGTTATTCGCTTATTTAATGGTAGTGGGCAAGCTTTAATTTCTGAGGTTAAAGAAGCATCAAGTATTCTATTGCCACTTGAATCTGATAATAAGTTTATGAGTGGAACTCCAGCAGTTGAATCTCAATATTTAACAGGGGAAAAACTTATGAGTAGAACTCAAGCGGTTGAAACTCAATATTTAGAAGGAGAAAATTAGGAAGTCATACCGTTTCACGGAAGTTAAAAGTCAAAAGTTAAAAGTCAAAAGTAAGATTTTATAAATTCAAGACTTTGACGAAACAGTAGTTTGAGGAAATTATTTCACATTTAAAGTTTGAAATTATTTGTGACATCTTTAAAGTGAATTGGTATCAGAAGTCAGAAGTTATTGGTTACGGGTAAATACGGTTCAGTTAAAGATTTTTTTTTGAGTTCTGTAATCTGAAAATCTTATTTAATGGTTCTATATCATAAGAGTTTTGGTCTTATCTGAACAGTATTGGGTTACGAGTAGAAACATTCTCGCTTATAGGTAAAAAGTTTGCCTAAGCAAAAATGGAATGAAAAGACTAAACCCCTACAGTTTTTTTTCACCAATCATTTCATATTGCTATAGTCGGAAACGAATAATAATTTGTTTCATCTAATTAGGGTTTGCTGAAAAAGTCTTATTGGTGAGGGTAGGAGACAGGAGACAACCCACCCCCAACCCCTCCCAGGAGGGGAAGACAGGAGACAGGATAAATGGGTATTTAGAGGAGGTAGGAGTAAGAATTGTAAGAATGATTTTTCTGCCCAACTATGCGCCTAAAATACTAACTTTTTAAGTGTGAAGAGCTGAAAAACAGGCACTTTTGTTGAACAAAAAAAGGCTAAAACCTTTATCTGTAAATACTTTTAGATTTAATCAGCAAGCCCTAATTAGGAAAAATGATCGTGAATTTCAGGAATAGTTAATCCTCTTGAAGTATTTCCTACTCTAATATAAAATTCTAAACCTTTTTCGGTTTTAAGGAATGACTTTTTTAGCGATCTTTTGACATCAACAATACAAATTTCCTTGGTTTCTAAAGTTTCAATACGGACTTTAATATATTGAGGAAAACCAGCTCTAATGCGGTCATAAATAAAATTAGATAATGTTTGTTTAAATTTGTCTAGAGTTTCCAAGAAAGAAATATCTTTTTCTAAACCAAAAATATTACCATTCTCTTCAACTCCTATTAATAAAGTTCCTCCTTGAGAATTGAGAAAAACAACAATTGTTTTTAAAACATTAAATTTTAACTTTTCATTTTTGTGATATTTTTCAATATCCCATCGTAAAGTACTTTTAAATTCTAAACTATCGCTTTCCCCTTGTTTAATCAATTCATCTATAGGTTTAAACTCGTCTATTTTACGAATAGTCGTTAAAAATCTTCTTAATTTTCGTTCCTCAATTTTTTGATTCAGTTCTTCTTCTGTATCTGCTACTTCTATGACTGTTTGATTAATAACTGCAATATATTTCCCCCAATATTGGTCTTCTAAGTGTTCTCTATTTTTTTCAATCCATCGGTCATTTTTAACGTTACCCCAACTATTAAAATCAGTAATTGCTTCTTTAATAGACTTGTCTAAAATTTCAAAAACATCGCCTTTCATATTCTTGGAAATATAATCCCAAGCACCTTTTTTAAAAGCATCGCGACAGTCAGTTACGCTATCATTTGCTGTTAAGATAATCACAAAAGAAGAAAGATTTCGAGATTGAACTTCCTCTAGGACAGCAAAACCACTATCATCTGCTTCCATACGCATATCAGCAACAATAATGTCAAAAGGATTTTGTAATTTTTCTGTTGCTTCTTTAGCGCTAACTGCTGTTTCAATATTTTGATAACCAAAGTCTTCTTTTAACAACTCTATTAATTCTTCGAGATAATTTTGGTTATCTTCAACTAATAGTAAATGAACGTTTTTTGTTTCCATAGTTAATCCTGTTATTTTTGAATTTTGATTTAACTTTTCCTACCGATAACCATAAGTAATATACATTTCAAACATTACATCATTTTCTCTGGTTTCTTTAATATAACCTCCAATTTCATATAGAGTTCTACGAATAATATGCAATCCTAAACCACTACCTTGACCTTTTTTGGAAGTAGTGATTAGGGGTTTAAATATCCATTATTTTTGATTTTCAGGAATACCTTTACCATTGTCAGAAAATTCTATTAATAAATATTTTTTTTCTCCAGGTATACTCTGACCTATGATACCTTTAGCTTTAATAATATCTTGAGATTTCATTTTGATAATTAAATGTTGTTGGTATTAATTATGTTTTATATCATGTTCCCCCTCCGGGGGAGCTACGCTAACGGTTGAATACTTATAAATAACTATTGTGAGGAGTCAGGAATCAACCCACCCCTCGCCCCTCCCCCTCCCAGGAGAGGAAGTCAGGAGTCAGGAGGGAAGAAAGGAGAAAAAGAGGAAATATTGGTATTGGGGGTATTGATAATTTCAGTATTTATTTGGTACTGTCGGTATTGTCAGTCCTTAAATTTTATTTATAACTGACCTGTCCGAACATGATATTAGAGAATTTTCCACCATTTCATTTAAAAAACTTTTGATTTTTTCTTCATCTCCATAAGATTCTGAGTCACCATTAATAATTGATCATTGAATTTATGTATTTTAAATTTTTGGATTAACTTGCCATTTTTCAAATATTTTTTTCACTAGAAAGTGTTTATTTTTAATAGCTATACCTTTATTTATTGCTTTCAAATCGCTCAAAGCAGCTTCAGTTAATTCTAGTTGAGTTCAAAGTTTTTCAAACTGGGAATAGTTTTGAGATTCACTACCAATTTTACGGATCACCCGACGAGTTTTTGACTTAATAACTGCTAATTCATTATTGAAAAAGTCAGAAATATCATGGGCAGTTTTAGAAATAACAGATAGGATTTCTTGGTAATGACCTTCAGTAATTTTGTATATTTTGTATTGTTGTGTTTATCTCCGTTTGGCAATTTTTTCTACTAATTTTTCAATTTTTTCAATAATGTCATTTAAAATTAAATTTTTGTCTTGATAGTTCCTTAAAATACGGTAAGCAATACTTTTTAAAATAGCAATTTCGTTGCCTATTTTATGATACTATGATACATTTATTCGTTAAGCATTTCCGTATCTTCTAACTTAATTTTGGGATCAATTATATCGAAATATTCTTCTGAGGTTAAGTTAAGAGTTAACTTTTTTAAAGCATCAGCATAACGAGGTGAGTGTTGAGCAATTTCGTCTAGCTTTTCTATAGCTTTTTTGTGATCAGAGTTATTAGCTAAAATACTTTTGGCACTGTAGAGTAAAGTTTTTTCTTGATCGTCATAATTATCAACTGCTTCATCGAAATATTGACCGCCTTTTTTTGGTTGTTTAATAGAATAATATAGTCTTCCTAGTGTTAGTCGAATTACATTGGCATGGTATTGTAATAAATCAGTTAAATTAATTTTTTCTAGTTGTTCAATTGCTGGTTGATATTGGCCTGATTCTTCTAGTGCTGTTGCATATTTGTATCGTATATAGTTATTATCTTCTAACTTTAAATGATTTCTCAAAAAATTTACAAGATTCTTCAAATTTGCCTAATTCTATTAAAGCAATAGCATAGCTAGTAAGAGTTTTAACATTATCAGGTTCCAATTTTAGAGCTTTTTCAAAATAAAGTTTAGCTTGAAGAAGGAGACAGGAGACAGGAGATGGAGACAGGAGGAAAATTACATGGGGATTTCATCCCTGGGAATTTTGAACACCGTGTAGACGGTGGGGTATTAAACCCACAAAGAAAATGATAATTAACAATAATACCATGTCCGGTTGAACAGTTATAAATAAATGATGGAGAAGTCAGGAGTCAGGAGTTAGAAGTCAGGAAGGAAGAAAGGGGAAGAGAAGGAGAAAGTTTTTTTATCACTAATTATCCGGACATGATATAACATCAGTATTATCAGGTTCTAGTTCCAAAGCTTGTTCAAACCAAGGCAAAGATTCTTGGGTTTTTCCTAATTTTATCAAATAATTGGCATCGTCAATAATGCCTTGTAGAGATACTCTTAAAAAAGGAAAAGATTCTACACTTTTGCCTAATTTTATTAAACCATTAACGTAATTATTAATAGTTTTGACATTATCAGGCTCAAGTTGTAGAGATTTTTCAAATAAAGGTAAGGATTTTTCTACTCTTTCTAATTTGATTAAAGCACTAGCATAGTTAGTAATAGTTTTAACATTATTAGGCTCAAGTTGTAGAGATTTTTCAAATAAAGGTAAGGATTCTTCTACTCTTTCTAATTTGATTAAAGCACTAGCATAGTTAGTAATAGTTTTAACATTATTAGGCGCAGAGATTTTTCAAATATAGCAATGTGCGCTGGCATATTTACAAATTACAAGAACTGTCCAATAGCTAAAAGTCTTATATTATAGGTTTTTTATTCCCCCTTCCGGAGCTGTTGCCTGTTGCCTGCGCACAGCACTATAAAGGTAAGGATTTTCTATTCTGTCTGACTTGATTAAACTATTAGCATATTTATTGATAACTTTAATATTATTCGGTTCTAATTGTGTTGCCTTTTCAAACCAAGGTAAAGAATCTTCAACTTTAGCAAAACTTAGAACATTCCTAAATTCTCAAACTCAACCATAGATGATTTTTTGCATTGGTGAATGCGTAATGCTTTTGTCTCAAATATCTATGAAAAAACTATAATTGTACCGTTCATAAATATTTAATGGCATTACCTAATCACCAACCCCTGATTTTTGTCTTTTGCCTTTTTACTTTTGCCTTCTCAAGACAACTCCCTTCCTTTAATTTCTGATAAAATAGTCTCATCCGGCACCTCCCCATCTGTATAATAACCCGCCGCTTTCTTCGCAGCAATTTCCACTTGCGCATCTTCCGGCACCAACTCATCAGGAATAGGTACGCGCTCAACTATTTTAATCCCAGAATTAACAATAGCATTATACTTCATATCGCTCATCGACACGAAACGGTCAATTTTCGTAATGCCCAACCAGTGTAAAACATCTGGCATCATTTCCTGAAACCGCATATCTTGGACTCCCGCAACACATTCAGTTCGAGCAAAATAAGCATCCGCGCGATCGCCACCTTCCTGTCTTTTCCGAGCATTGTAAACCAAAAACTTAGTCACCTCTCCCAACCCTCTCCCCTCTTTACGGAAATAAACAATGACACCGACACCTCCCTCCTGCGCTGTCTGAATACAAACCTCAATGCCATGCACCAAATAGGGGCGACAAGTACAAATATCAGAACCGAAAACATCCGAACCATTACACTCATCGTGAACTCTGACTGCAAGTTTCTTCGTGGGGTCAGCAACATCAGCAACATTTCCCACTATATATACAGTCGTACCACCAATAGGAGGCAAAAATAAATGTAAATCTGGGCGCGTTACCAATTCCGGAAACATTCCACCCATTTGTTGAAACAACACCCGACGCAAGTCACTTTCTTCCACATTCAGTCGTTTAGCTACCCCAGGCAAATGCCAAACTGGGTCGATCGCTGCTTTCGTTACCACCAAGTTGCCATTATCTTTAACAATATTGCCATCAACTTTCAATACACCTCTGGCAACAGCATCCTGTAATTCTGGCATATTAATATTTGCCTTCGTGACTGCAATAGTAGGTCGGATATCGTATCCTTGTTCATAGTAAGATGCAAATACTTCTTCCACCACTGCCCCTAATGGATCGAGACAGACAATTTTATCGGGGTCATACCAGCTTGGATAGGGGCCAATATGTGCTGCCGGAGAAGTATTTGTTAAATCAGCACGGTGATTTGATTGTAGTTTACCAGAGGCGATCGCCAGGGCACGATAAACAGCATAAGAACCGGAGTGAGTACCAATGACATTACGATGGTTAGGGTTACTCAAAGATCCAATCGCAGGTCCTCGCTCTATGGGGTCTTGAGCACCCCACTGCACGGGAATTGGTTTTTTGTCGGCAGGACCAGGATGAGATGTTAATACAATATGTTTATGCTTTGCCATTTTTTCTTAACTTTGAGATAATAATTACGCCATTAATTTTAATAAAATCAAGCATAGCATAATGTAACAAAGAACAACTTCAAGACCTTTTAATGAAAATCAAACAACATGAATTTCTATTGCCATAGTGTTCTATAATTAAGTGAGTATTTATCCAATAATACAGCACTTTTAATTTAAGAAGTGTGAGGCACAGTTTAATCCCTGTCCCCTATTCTCTGGTGACTTTGCTCAACTAAATAACTCTAGTAAAATATTAAGTTAAATAGATTCTGATGAATTATATTAATCGTCGTCAATTTATTCAGTATAGTAGCCTCGCTATTAGTACCAGTATATTAACAAGTTGTGCTACTCCTAATAACTCCAACTCTACTGCTAAAAATAATAAAAATCTTGACAAAGTAACCTATGGAACTAATTGGTATGCTCAAGGCGAACATGGAGGTTTTTATCAAGCAATTGCTACAGGAATTTATGAAGATTATGGTTTAGAAGTTACTATTAGAATGGGAAATGCTCAAGTAAATGGAACTCAGCTATTAGTAGGGGGAGGAATTGACTTTTTTATGGGGTCTAGTCTAGAAGCAATTCGCTCTGTAGAAATAGGAATTCCTACTATTACAGTTGCAGCTATTTTCCAAAAAGACCCCCAAGTATTAATTGCTCATCCAGGAGTAGGAAATGACTCTTTAGAACAACTAAAAGGCAAACCGATTTTAGTATCATCTTTAGCTGAAAAAGGCTATTGGCAATTTCTCAAAACTAAGTTTGGTTATACAGACGACCAGAGACGTCCTTATAATTCTAGTGTAGTTCCGTTTTTAGTAGATAAAAATGTAATTCAGCAAGGTTATCTGACATCTGAACCTTTCACAATCCAGCAAAAAGGAGGCTTTGAACCAGTAGTTATGTTATTAGCAGATGCTGGCTATAAACCTTATGCGACTACTATAGAAACAACAAAAGAAATGTTAGAAAAAAATCCTGATTTAGTCCAGAGATTTGTCCATGCTTCTATCAAAGGTTGGTATAGTTATTTAGAAAATCCCGAACCGGCAAATCAATTAATTAAAAAAGATAACCCAGAAATGAAAGATGATTTATTAGCTTATAGTTTAGAAAAAATGAAAAAATATGGTATTATTATTTCTGGAGATGCTTCCACAAAAGGTATCGGTGCTATGACAGACGAACGCTGGAAATTATTCTTTGATAGTGTAGTAGAAGCAGGATTAATTGAGCCAGATACTAATTATAAAGAAGCTTTTACTTTACAATTTGTTAATCAGGGAGTAGAAGCATATCAGTAATTAAAAAGCAATCAGCAATCAGCAGTCAGCAGTCAGCAGTAAATGTGTGCATTTGCGGAGCATTCCGGAACAGAAAGAGGATTTCAACCCCTAGCTCTAAAAGCTGAATCCTGTTTGCGGAGCATTCCGGTACGGAAATACTAAAAGCTAATAGCTAGTTAATAATTAATAATTAATCATCACCTATCCTGACAGTTATAGGATTGGTGAACAGAGTTTTGTTTGATTAATTTCTTATTTAAAACAGAGGCTTTAAACCTTAATTATCCGGTCAAAAATACTGGATAATTAATATTATATCAACAAATGAATATCACCAAACCCAAAATAGTTAAATACTCAGTTTATCACCTAATATACTAATTTTTATCAATAGTATTTACTGTATAATATAAATGAGCAAATAAGATGACGCAAGAGGTAAATTATGTCTATTAATCTCAGCAAAGGTGAAAGAGTAAATCTTTCCAAAGAATCTCCCAATTTGAAGCAAGCAGGTATTGGCTTGGGATGGGATATAAATACTACAGACACAGGGTCAGCATTTGACTTAGATGCTTCTGTATTTATGTTAGGAGCTAATGGAAAAATTCCAGCAGAAAAATACTTTGTTTTCTACAATAATCTCATCTCACCAGATAGTTCTGTTAAACATTCAGGAGATAGTAGAACAGGAGAAGGTTCGGGAGATGATGAAGTAATAGAAATTGATTTAACAATAGTAGACCAAGCTATTCAAGAAATAGTATTTGTAGTGACTATCCATGAAGCAGATGCCAGAAGACAAAACTTTGGACAAGTTAGAAATTCTTTTATTAGAATCTACGATATTACCACCGAAGAAGAAGTAGCTAAATATGAATTAGAAGAAGATTTTTCACGAGAAACAGCTCTAGAATTTGGCAGACTTTATCGCAAAGATAATGATTGGAGATTCCAAGCTGTCGGACAAGGTTATAACTCTGGTTTACAAGGATTTGTCGATAAATATGCCTCTTAAATCAGCTAATATTATTAAGTAGAACATGGTAAATTTTGGGCGCTATGTATCAAATTGTAAATTAGCTCAAAAGTTTATATTGATTGCCTTTATGGTTTTTTTGATTAAAAATGCAACGTCTTTTTTTTAGCTTGCTCTACTTAGAATAATTTAGGAATTTGGCAATCAATGAAGAATATTTTTTTATTTAATCAAATTTAATCAGGTAAAAAATTATGCCCATATCTCTCGAAAAAATTGAAAGAGATGCTCCTAGATTAATCGATCTTGCTAAAAAAGCAGACATTTCAATCCTCAAGGCAAATCTGACAAATCATTAGGCTAAAGTTGCACTTTGTCTAGGTATTTCTGGCTCCATGTCCTACATTTATTCATCTGGTAAAATTCAAACTTTAGCAGAAAAAATATTAGCTCTAGAGCGTAGGTTCGATGATAACGGTTCTATAGAAATTTTTCTGTTTGGACAACATTCTCATCGGGTAGGAGAAATGACTTTCGGTAACTTCCAAAATTTTATTCCTAACATAGAAGAAGAATATCCTCTAGAAACAGGAACTTATTATGGCAAAGCCATGAAAATGATTAGAAATTTCTATTTTCCGGAGGGAAATGGCGATAGTAGAAATTCTCCTTTTGCTGCAGATAAACCCATTTATGTAATGTTTGTCACTGATGGGGCAACTACTGATGAAGAGGAAACACAAAACCAGTTAAAATGGTCGTCTTTTGAGCCAATTTTTTGGCAGTTTTAGATAGGAATTTTATGACAAGGGTAAAGCAACAGACAACAGGCAACAGGCAACAGGCAACAGGGGTAAAGAGGATGACCTTTTGATCACAGGATTTGGTATAATATAGTCTGGTGTTCAAACCAGGCTACTGCAACTTTTATTGTCTATATAGTAATCATTACTAACTAACAGTAAATTCAGTTAAACTGCGTTTATAGGGGGCATGAAATCCTAAGACAATATCTTTTTTAGGAACCCCAGCAGTTATTAATTGATTAGCAATTCCGATTTCTGTTCCATCTCTTTGAATCCAAATTTTATTATCTCTTAAGTCAACATGAATAATCACACCATAGATTCTTTTTTGTTCTTTCCAGCCAATATTTAAGACTTGGTAATGATGGCGTTTGGTGTCAAATAGAAGTTGAATTTCTGTGTTACTTTTTCCATCATTAACTGAATGTTCGGTGAGAATATCTTGGATAAGTTGAGAGTAATCTATTCTTTCCATAACACGACCTCCTGCTTGATAGAATCAAAAATTAAGAGTTTAATTTTATATTCCGCCAAAGAATCTTGAATAAATTGACGAGAAAAGAAATCTTCATAAGTATCTTGAGGAATCGCTAAATAGAGAATCCTTTCAGAATCTTCCTGTTTTAAGACTAACCTATAATTGAGGATTTGTCCTAATGCAAGATGAAATTCTGTGACTTCTGATGCTCCTAAGAAAGATTTAATTTCTATGGCGATTTTTTGACCTGCTTTTTCGGCTGCAATTAATCTTTCTGCACCCAAGTTAATGTAAAATTCTACGTCATTTACTTTCAAATAAAGTGGATCGTTAGTAATCTTCCAGCCATCTTTTTCAATGGCGATACAAACGGATTGATGAAATATATCTTTGGCTGACACAGAATTTAATGATTAACACAATTACATTAGTATAAATAGTTATTATCTCTAGCCGCAGGAGCAAGCTTTTAAGAAACCTTGAAAATTCAATATTTATCCTCAATATAAACTATCTCCTACAGATATTTTATAATCGCCAATTAATACATAATTCCTCGCCCTTTTTCATTAAACTCTTTAAAAGTTTGCTCTGATAACTCCTGAGTAGTCATTGCTTGTAAAACAGAAAATGGTAATGTCAGATGATTAGCACCTGCCAGTAAAGTGGCCACAGCCTCATCAGGAGATTTTATACTTGCTGCTAAAATTTCTGTACCGCTACCCTGCACTACCTCAGCCATTTCCCGTACCAACTTTAAACCATCTCCCAATAATCTTGTTGCCCGGTTAACATAGGCGATCGCATATTTAGCACCCGCCTCTACAGCTACTACTGCTTGAGCGGGATGATATATTCCTGTCACAGAACAATTAATTTCTCCAGACAGATGAGATAGAGCTTGAAAACCAGTGGCAGTTGCCGGAATTTTCAGAACTATTTTATGGCCAATTAATTTTGATGCAGTTTTCGCTTCTGCCATCATGTCATCAAAATTAGTAGCAGTAAGTTGGTAATATAATTCTCCAGAAACAATTTCTGAAAGTTCCTTTAATGTAGCTTCTGGAGACAAATCGCTTTTTACTAACAAAGTAGGGTTAGTTGTCACACCAGATATCCAACCAAATTTACTGGCAACTCTAGCTTCTGTTACTATTGCGGAATCAAGATAAAGAACCATTTTTTTTCTCCTACAAAAATTGGCGTTGCTGAAGCACGTGTATGATATTAATTTTAATTACGGGGTTGCACATTATGGAATGATTTTGCCAAAAATTGCTTTAGATTTTGACTAAGAAAAACCTAATATTAATCATTCTAGCAATTGATTAATCCACAATCCAATTCAATCAAAAATATCAAATCATTCGTCACTGTGCAACACCTTAATTACTAAGAAGTCAGTCCTCAGTCCTCAGGAGGGAACAAAGGAAGATATATATTTTTTAATTTCTTCCCCCTCTCCCCACATTCCCCTCCTGGGAGGGGTTAGGGGTAAGTTCCCCCAATGCGAAAATGTAGCAAACATTGATCGCGCTTGGTATAACCTACAACCTACTACCTACTACTAATTCCCTCAAAAGGTCCTAAAAAAGTAGGGCGAGGGCGAGTAATATGAACCTCTAACAATGCTTTTAAGACTGCCAAAAGTTCGCGGAGAGAATAACGTCTCATAGAATCATTTCTAAACTTTCCCCAATCTGGTGTACCTAAACCTGTAGCATCTACTCCCAGTTGACGACAGGTATAAACCGCACGAGGCAAATGATAACTTTGAGTTACTAAAACTGCTTGGGTAATGCCAAATATTTCTTTAGCACGATAACAACTTTCATAAGTGCTAAAACCAGCATAATCTAAAGTAATATCATCAACAGGTATACCACGGGAAATTGCATATTCTTGCATTGCTTTCACTTCATTATAATCAGGAGTACCATTGTCACCAGTCATCAAAATTTTTTTAACACTACCAGTTTTGTACAAGTTAACAGCTCCTTGTACTCGGTCAGCTAACATTGGTGTGGGAGTACCATCTTCCCATACTCCTGCCCCAAAAACTATAGCAATAGGTTGCTCTGGCACTTCTTCCGGGTTTTTGTATCGATATTTGCTTGTCGCTATTCTGACATAAACGTTTAAAGCTAGAGGAATTAGTAGTATTGTTAATATTAAAACTAGAAAAATTAAGCGTTGATTGAGTAAAAATAATTTAGGTAACATAATTAAAAATAGGTTGTATATTTTAGGTTTTAGGTGTTATATCAAATCCTGATAAATAAACTTTTAATACAAGGTAAAATCAGGGATAAAAGCTTAGTATTAACTACTATCAGGCATCTTCAATCATCAAAATTAAAATCGATCATCGTATACCAATCATCCATTATTTACCGGAAAATTGTGGTTTAAATTATCCCATTTTAAGGGGATAATAAATATTTTTTTCCTGTTCATCAATCAATTACGTTTTCAAGGAGAGGTAATTAATAATTATTAATTGTTGAACCCTATTCCCTATTCCCTTTGTGTGCCAAACCAATTGCTTCAGAAATAGAATTTAATCCTCTTTCATCTAACTTTTGCAGTAATCCTTGGAGAATTTGTTTGACCATTCCCGGTCCTTGATAGACCCATCCTGTGTAAACTTGAATTAGACTTGCCCCCGCAGTAATTTTATCCCAAGCATCTTCTACAGTAAATATACCCCCTACACCAATAATTGGTAATTTTCCTTGAGTTTCTTGCCAGATAAATTTAATGATTTCTGTTGCTCTTTGAGTTAATGGTGCGCCACTAATTCCACCTGCTTCTTCAGTGACAAGTTTACCAGTTTTGGCAATAATTTTAGTTTTTAATTCATCACGGGAAATAGTTGTATTGGTGGCAATAATTCCAGAGATTTGATATTGTTTAATCAGGTCTAGTATTGAGGCGATCGCTTCTTTTTCTAAGTCTGGTGCAATCTTAACTAAAATTGGCTTAACACCTTTATTTTCTGCTTGTAAATCTGCTAAAATATTACTTAAGTTGTCAGTGTTTTGCAGGGAACGTAGCCCAGGAGTATTAGGAGAAGAAACATTGACTACAAAATAATCACCCCAATCTTTTAACAACTTAAAACTACCTAAATAATCGGTTGCTGCTGCCTCTAAAGAGGTTATCTTGGATTTACCAATATTTATACCATAAGGGAAAAAATTCGGATAAAAAGAATAATTATTCTCCTGTAATCTGAGAACCTCTGGAATATTTTTTCCTTGAGATTGTAATCTCATAGCTAAAGCAGCAGCACCTTGATTATTAAATCCCATTCTATTCAAAGCAGCTCGATCCATTGGCAAACGAAACAATCTTGGCTGAGGATTTCCCGGTTGTTGATGAAGAGTAACTGTACCAAGTTCAGCAAACCCAAAACCTAATTGAGGCCAGGCATTAATGGCCACACCATCTTTATCATATCCTGCAGCTAAACCCACGGGATTTTTAAAGTTTAATCCCCACAAAGTTTGTTCTAGGCGAATATCCTCAAAACATAAAGATTTTTGCATTATTGTCTGCAAGCTACTTATTAGTTTACTGGAGGAGTTAGTATCCATAAAACTGAGAATATTTAGAAGTTGATGATGTACCCATTCTGGATCAGCTTTTAATCCAGAAAATAGAGTCGGAAATATGACAGAACGATAAATATTTAACACTTGATTCTAAATAGTAGTTGACAATTAAAAACTAAAAATTAAAACTCAAATTTTTATCAGGTATAATCTTGGAATGACAAGACTCTTTTTGATCAAAGCACACTAATTAATTCTCGATCATCAATATATCATTTAGATCGAGTTAGCTGGAATACTACTGATAAATAAGGGAAACAGCAGTAAGAGTATAGATATGCAAGGTCTCAACAGGAGAATTTCATACAATCTCTTTTTCTCATCAGCAAAAACAAGATATTTTATTGATAACGGCTTATCTAAAGTTGATATTAAATCGTATTTACAGATTTAGCGGACAAAAAATTAATACTGATTAGTCAAAAATATTGAGAATATGATGTCCAGTTGAATGCTGATAAATAAACAGTAATAGGGGGTGCCGAATATGGGTTATGAGGGCAGAAATAAAACAAGAGACCATAGGAATAGAAAGTTTTTGACCACAAGCTAACTAATTAAGCTGACATACTATAATTTATTTCTTTTATTCTCAAAATAACTATTAAATAATCAGGATAATCCATCGATGTTAAAAAAAAATGAAGCCGAAAAAAATCATAATAATCTGATTGCTTTAGAAAGCATAATTAGAGCAATTAGAGAAGAAGAAGATTTAGATTTTATCATGAAAAAAGTCATAAATTATCTTCAGTCAGAATTTGATTATTGTTTGATTTGGGTCTGTTTGTACGATCGATTAGCAAATAAAATAGTAGGCAAAGGCGGAATTACTCCCAATGGTGAAATTTCTGCTCTCAAACAAAAATTCACCATAAGTCATGGAGATATATTAGAACCAGTATTAATGAAAAGAAAAGCAATTAAAGTCGCTGACTTAAGGGCAGAAAAGCAAGTTGGAGAATGGGTAAAAATAGCACAAACATATGATATTAAAGGTACAATTTTCTTTCCCATACATTACAAAGAAAAATGTTTTGGTATTGCCTTAATGGGTTCACAAGAGTGGGGAAGTTCTTTAGAATCAGAAGAAAAAGCACTACTATCTTTAATCTGGGGTGAACTAGGACAAACATTACAAAAAATAGAAAAAGAATGGCAACATCAACAAGCAAAACGACCTGATGAACCAATACTCTCATTACTATCTCAATTAGGAAAATTAACGACTTTAGATCAACGCCTCGAAACAGTTGTAGAAATAACTCATCAATTTTTACAGCCATCCCGCACAAATATTTACTGGTATTATCCCAATGGACGCTATTTTTGGCGTCGTGCGAGTAATCATCAAGTAATAGTAGAATGGAGCGACTTTAAACGTCCTGCTTCTGGCATTACATTGCAAGATTTAGGTAAATTCTATCATGTACTATTAGCAGGAAAAATTGTTTGCATTGGAGAATATTACACTTCTGTAGACAGCGATATTATTCGCAGATTAATCCGACAAATTAGAGCTGCTTCTGTATTAGCAGCACCAATTATCTTAGAAGACGAACTATTAGGATTTATTGCTGTAGAAGAACAACACAACCGTCCATGGCAAGATGATGAAAAAAACTATTTGCAAGGGGTAGGTCAACTGCTAGCTTTAACTTCTCCCCTCTCAGAAATGGAGGACAAAATTCGTCAAGCTAAACTAGACCAGACTTTAACTGCAGGCATCACTCGCGCTATTTACGGTGATAATGATTGGCAGAAAACCCTAAAAACAACGGCAGAAAAAATATCTCAGCGCTTAGGTGCTAAATATTTTATGTTGGCAATCCGCAACAGAGGGCAGTTTGAAGTTGTTTATCAAAATCATTCTACTCAAAGTCGAACAGTCAAAACTTCTCTACCCACCCTCAGCAAGGAGGATATGACCTTGCTAGAACGAAACACTGAAGTAGTAGGAATTGAAAATTGGTCAGAAAGTCATATATTGAATGCTTGGCAGGAAGATTTTGAGAAACTTGGAGTACGTTCTCTTCTGTTGTGCAGGACAATAGGAGCGGGGAAAAAGGAGCAAGAAGAATTTATTACAAAGAATCAAGGCGATCAATATAACCAACCCGAAGGACTCGTAATTATTGGTTATGAAACCCCTCGCACCTGGAATCGCAATGAACGAGAATTAGTCCAAATTGCCAGTCAACAGTTAGGTTTTCTCCTGCATCAAAGACATATTAATCAGCTCATAAACAAGCAGCAACAATATACGCAATATCTTCAGTCTGGTTTAACTACTTTACAACCAACTACAATAATTCCAAATTCAACAAAAGTATTGATTAACTCTTCCAACTCCTTATTATTACAAGAAGTGAAAAATTTGGAACCAGTCGGAGAACTGAGTGTATTAGGAAATTTATCTCTAGACCGTCTAGAAGGAAACTTTCTCGAATTTATTGCTCAAGCAATTGTGGAAATAGCAGATCTCAACCCGCAAACTATTCCCCTAGTTGCTTTAATTACCTGGTATCCATTATCACAAACAGGTAGAGTTATGAGCTATAGTTATCCTGAGTGTCATATTACTAGCACTGATAAAATTTCGATTCCAGTTCGTACTGATTCTTGGATTCAACAAATAATTTCTACAAATGGTTGGTTGCATCTGAGTGTGAGTGATGTACCAGCAAAAACTTTACGGTGGCTCAATATTCTTGATAGCGGTCAGGTCGTAGCAACTGCTTTGCGTACTGCTATTGAACATCAACCGACGGGTATATTGTTAATTGCAGACCCTCACAAAATTTTATGGCAAAAAACAGAACTGCCACAACCACATTCTCCTACTGAAACTCTGAAAAATTTATTGACTCATTTGGTTTCTCAGTTTGCATGGTCGCGTCGCTATTTAATAGTAAAGACTGCTTTAGAATCTCAGCGAGAAGAACTAGAGTGGTTGAATTGGTATAAACAAAAGCGTTTAGAAGAACTTTACCGTACTGTTGGTTCTGGTTTTAAGCAGTTAAGTGAATTGCATTATACTCCATCAGAAAATCCTGCCCAACAAAAAAATGTATTGACAAATCTACGTTATCAGCAATTACTAAGGCAAATTGGCAATGTGTTATCGTCTACTACTTCATTATTGACACAAGAAAAATGGCATTTACAAGCAAATTTTGATGTTGTCTCTGTAGCTAATTTGTTGAGGCGATCGCTCATTCGCATTGATTCCCAAGTAAAAAAAAGACAACTGCAATTAGAAGTTCATCGGGAAGGAAATTTGAATATTTATGGAGATCTTATTAAATTAGAATTAGTTGTTTACGAGCTTTTGATTAGTGCCTGTAGTCGTTCTCAAACAGGAGGAAAAATCGATATTAAATGCCAAACTTTAGATGAAGAATGGCTTGAAATTTCTATTATTGATGCAGGTAAGATTAGCTCAAAATTAATTGCAGAATTTAACTCCGTTTCTATCCCAGATGTATTAGAACCTTCTCTCTTGGTTTCACCTCCAGGCAAGCATTTAATTATCTGTCGGCGACTAATTCAACAAATGGGAGGAGAGCTAGAGTTAAATTTACAAGAAAGTGGTTTAGTAGAAAGTAAGTTACTTTTACCCTTAGCTCACCTTTGATTTCTACAAATTTTTCCTCCCTTCTCTACAAAATTTGATATTTATATCATGTCCGTTTAATAGGGTGATAAAAAACTTTCTTTTCCTCTTCCTTCTTCTTCCCTACTGACACCTGACACCTGACACCTGACACCTTCATCATTATTTATAAGTATTTAACCGGACATGATATTATACCAAGTGTGAAAAAAGAATGTTACGAATAATAAGAGGAATAAAAAAACAAATGCAGGATATGTCCTTTGACAAAAAGAATGATTTTCGACCTGAAAAATGGTATTGAAGCTATTCATTCTGACTCGGTATTCCTAACTCCTGACTCCTAAGAAATATCCTAGCTATTTGTAGCAAATATTTATTAATTTGGTATTACTTATAATCCTGACAAGTGTTAAAATGAATTAAAATTAAAACTAATTACCATAATTGAAAAAGATCAATTCAGACTCTTTGGCCTGTTAGTAAAAATTAAAAATCTTAGCTATGACTGATAAATACCAAGCAAAAAATGTAGCTCAACTTATTTATACTACAGCTATTAGTGTAATTGAAGACTGTACCAGTAAAATTTTTTCTAATCTTTTAGATTCTCATATTATTCAGTTTCAAAGCAATTCAAATATTCTGAATGCCACAGAGATCCAACAACTAAAAGCAGCAATTGAACAGTTATATAGTAATTATAAAATACAGCCAATATTACCATTACACATTGCCAATATAGATTTTATTCTTGGTCGAGAAGAGTATGCTAATCATCAAATAGAGCAAGGATTAAATAAGTTTAAAAATAGCCTATTAATCTGGGAAAAAAGTACAAAAAATTTACCAGGGGAAGCAGTCACTCAACAAATCAATGAAAGATTAGAAAAAATAGGAATTGTCCTCTTTTATATCGGATTATGTTATGAGCATCAAGGCAATTTAAACATTCCAGTAGAACAAAAAAATAATTATTGGCAACAAGCACAAAATAATTTTCAGCAAAGCCTAGATTTATTTGCTCAAATAGACCGACAAGAATTAGTAGCTAAATTTATCATTCAGCAAGGTGAAGTTCTGAAAAAATTAGAAGCATGGAGCGATTTATACAAGCTTGCTCAACGCGCTTTAGAACTACATTTAACTTACGGTACAGAAGAGCAAATTGCTCAAGATTACGGATTTTTGGCTGAGGCAGCAATGCACGAGTCAAAATGGGACCATGCTAGTCAATTAGCAGAATTAGCAGTTGCCATTCAAAATCAATCTATGGGAAATCCTGTAGAAATTGCACAATATGAGAATTCTTATTTCTCAATTTTAAGTGAATCTCAAAGTAATTTAGAAGAGTGGCAAGCTACTGTTAATCAACTAGAAAAAGCGCGACAACAAACAAGCCCCCATCATAATTTACACTCTTATATTTCCATACTAAAAGCATTAAAAAAACTTTATTTTGACCAAGACAAATATGGAAAATCTGCCAGAATCAAAGAAGAAAAATTACGACTTGAGCATCAATATGGATTAAAGGCTTTTATGGGAATAAATCCATTACAACCACAACAAAAATCTGATAATAGTCCGATAATTCCTAGAGAAATTAAAGTTTCCGGTCGTCTAGAAGATGTGAATAATTTAGTGGCAAGAATCAAAAGCCAGAACCATAAACTAATAATTATACATGGTGTCTCTGGTGTGGGTAAAAGTTCTTTAATTAATTCTGGGTTAATACCTACTCTACTCGCAGAAAATTCAGAAGATAATCAAGCAATTTCACTCATACCACTACGAGTCTATACAGATTGGATGAGAAATTCTGACTCTGCAACTTGGAATCTAGAATATGTACTAGAAACATTGCGTAAAAAACATCAAAAAAATAATTTAAAAGTATTAATTTTAGACCAGTTTGAAGAGTTATTTACTGTCTGCCCCAAACCAGCTCAAAGACTACCACTTTATAAATTTTTATATGACTGTTTAAGCTTGAATTTTGTCAAAGTAGTTTTATCTATCCAAACAGATTACTTACATTACTTATTAGAATGCGACCGCCTGACAAACTTAGAAGCAGTAATTAACTATCAAATTTTATCTAAGGAAATTCTTTACTACATAAGTAATTTTGAGCCAAATCATAGTCAAGAAATTATCAAAAACTTAATTGAACCTGCTCAATTAAATTGGGAGCCAGATTTAATTTCTCAAGTAGTAAAAGATTTAAGTTCAGCAGATAATACAGTAAGTCCGATAGAATTGCAAGTAGTAGGCACTGAACTTCAAGAAGAAGCAATTACAACTGTTGAAGCATACCATAAATTAGGAGATAATCCTATCAAAAAACTCACAATAAATTTTTTAGATGGAGTAATAAAAGATTGTGGCTTTCTGAACGGACGAACAGCAATATCTGTCTTATACTTATTAACAAATGAACATGGTACTCGCCCTCTAAAAACTCGTGCTGAATTAGCATCAGAGTTATTAATGCAACGCCATAAACTAGATTTAGTTTTAGATGTATTAGTTGCTCGAGGATTAGTTTTACTGCTGCCAGATTTACCGCAAGATAGCTATCAATTAGCTCATAATTATTTAATTCCTTTAGTTCGAGCACAGAAACAGGAAGGAGAAAAATCAATTTCTGAATTTGAATTTGAAAGAGATATGATGTAATATCAAGTCCGGTAATATCGGTATAAAATATTTTGAAGGTAGGAGTCAGGAGTCAGGTAGGGGAGCCGTCGGATTGGCGACGTACAGGAGTCAGGAGAGAAAAAATAGGAAGAGAAGGAGAAAGTTTTCTATCACTAATTATCTGGACATAATCTCAGGATAGACAACAGTTATACAGTTATAAAGATTAGGTAATGGTGAAGAAGGAGAATGTTTTTATCGCTAATTAAATCGATTTGATATTATTTGACAAAAGACAAAAATAACAAATAAATTTTTAGATAAAGCTATTACTTTTATATTTAGATAGATGCAAGTTGATTAAATAAATGACTTTCAAAAAGTGTAATACCAGTTTGATAAATCTTTGCTACAAATATTTAGGTTACCGCTTAGGAGTCAACCCACCCCTCGCCCCTCCCCCTCCCAGGAGGGGAAGACAGGAGTCAGGAGTCGTATGGGAATAGGTTTGATACCATTTTTTATTTAGTAATTTATCTTTTTCGTCCAATAGATATTTCCTATAAATTACTTTAATACTGCTTACTATTTGTAACATTCTTTTTTCAAAATGGTCTAATACCAATTGGAAAAAAATAAGATTACCTATTAATTAAGGTTTAAAGCCTCTTCTTTGAAGAAGAAATAAAGATAAAAAATACTTTTCACCAATCCTATCCATTTTCAGGAGAGGTAATTGTCAATTATTAATTGTTGAACATTTATTTATAAGTATTCAAATTGACATAATCTAATTATAGCAATCCTAAATAGGTCGTGACAAATAAAAAAGTAAATAAAAAAACTGAAACTCTTACCTGTTCCCTGTTCCCAGTTAAGTGTTCCCTAAAAAGCAGTAAGATTTTTGACACGAATAAAATAGGATTGCTATATTTATCTTAACTTAATTTTTAACTCAGTTTAATTTAAGGTATATACACCATTCTTAAAATTGAAAATATTGTAATTTGACAAAATAAAGTAAGGTAAAAAATCCTGATAATTATCCAGAAAATATTCAAATTCTAGTATCAATAAACGAACCTATTAAAAATATTATAGCAGTCGCTATTACTGTATTTGACATATAAAAAGCTTAAAACTCAGACAATGCAAAATTTTTCCTTCTTATATCATGTCCGGTAGTATCGTTTGTGTATAGAATCAAGTCACAATTGGAATAAACCTTTCTGTCTTCCTTCCACCAAAGTATAAGTATTCAAGCGGACAATATTACTTCTTACTTCTTCCTTCTTACTTCTTCTTCCTTCTTCCTTCCTTATTGAATTATGAAAAAAGTAGCTAAAATAATTCTCAATACTGCTTTATTTGCTAGCTTGGGTTTGAGTTCTATAGTCTTACAAGCAGGTAGCTGGAATAACTTTAAACTTCGCTATTTTAATCTCACACAATATCTCAATAATCAAGATAGAGAGCTCCAAGATATTCAAGCACAAAATCTCGACCCTCAGAAATATAGTCGAATTAATTTAGCTGAACTTTTGAATGGCGGACCGCCAAAAAATGGTATTCCTTCTATTGATAATCCGAAATTTGATACGGCGACAACAACACCTTTTCCCACTAATGAAACAGTAATTGGTATAGAAATAAACGGTGAAGCTGTTGCTTATCCTTTTGGCATTATGAATTGGCATGAAATTGTTAATGATACAGTAGGAGCAATGAATATTACTGTTTCTTATTGCCCTCTTTGTGACACTATAATCGCATTTGAACGTGGCAATACAACTTATGGAGTTTCTGGGAAACTTTATCAAAGTTGTTTAGTTATGTATGACCGCTCTAATAGTACTCTTTATTCTCAACCTTGGGCTATTGGTATTCTTGGTCAGAATGTTAATAGTAATTTGAATAGAATTTCTGCTATTAAAACTACTCTAGAAAATTGGTTAGCAGTGTATCCTAATAGTAAGATTTTATCTACAAAAACAGGTTATAAACGTGACTATTTTAACTATCCTTATGGCAGTTACTATACCGATAAAATGTTGATTTTTCCAGTCAGAAATCAAGCACAACTTAACCAACATCCCAAGGCTATTATTAGTTATGTTTGGGAAGCAGACCGAGAAACACCTGAAAATTATTTCTCAGGTAGTAGTGTTCAGTTTTTACATTCAGAAATTAAGCAACTAAAAGAAAAAATTGTAGAGTTTAATAGGCGAAAAATACGCGCTAAATGGGACAGTCAAATGCAAACTGTGATTGTTGAAGAATTCGATGGTACAACTATTCCTAGTTCCACCGCTTTTGCTTTTGTTTATCCAGCATTTTTTCCACAAGTCCAGTAGGGTGTGTTAGCGACAGCGTAACGCACCGTCAATAGTCCAGTAGTGGACTGTTTCACTAAAATAGTGCATTAGCCTTTTTCGTAATCATCCCATCATATCAAATCCGGTTAAACAGCCATAGAATGGTTAAGTTAGGAGGAGTCAACCCACCCCTAACCCCTCCGGTGGAGGGGAAGTCAGGAGTCAGGAGTCAGGAGGAGAAAAAATTACAAAAATAAACGTAGTTATGGCGATTGAAGATTTTTTTTATGTCCAATTAAACGGATTTGAGATCACACCCTCACCTCATTCCCCCACCCCCCCCATTTTCTATTGCACCATTTTAGATTTGTCGGTCCAGTAGAGTGTATTAGCGGTAGGGTTAGGGGGGGTTCCCTCCCTGTAGGGACGTTGCATACAACGTCCCTACTACTCAATAAAATGTAGAAAAGTTTTTGAGAAATGATATCAGTAGAGAATACTAAACCCTAAGCTGCAAAAAGTCACGGAAACTCCAATGATACAAACTATAACAAATTTCTCCCCCAATTTCTTGCTGATGTAAAAATTCTACCCAAGTTTCCAGCACTTCTTCTACATCATATTCGTCAGTGTCTATGGATTTGGCGATCGCCTCCACAGAAACTGCTTCTTCTTGCTCGACTAAGACTCTCAGCACTTCTAACTCAATTTCTGACAAACCGTCACCTGCCATTTTTGGCCACAAACTGTGGTAATATTCCTCTAAACCTGCCGTAGAGAAGTCCCAAGGGCGAATGCCATTCGCCCCCTCTTCCCCCTCTTCCCCCTCTTCCCACACTCCTACAACAGTAGGGGGGATACCACCCAACACCCGACTCAAATACATAAAATTATTCCCGCTTGCAGCCACCAACTTTCGTCAAAATTCCAATCTGGATAAGGGCGAAATTCTGGAGATTTAGTCCGCTTTGCCACACGAATAAAAACTTGACCAAACTCTTCTAATTCTGACCGAATATTAATCTGGGATTCTTTTATTTCATCCCCCAAAGCATAAGATTCAATAAAATCATCAACCTTATTCCAGAAACTGAACTTGCTCTCTTCCTTCTTCCCGTCCAATTCCAATTCCTTCTTCCCGTCCAATTTCTCTTCCTTCCCTTTTGGCTAGACTAATTTGTCCTTTCTTATCTCTAATCAACCTTTCCTGTTTTTCTAATTCCTCTAATTCTTCATTCTTTAAATTCGCCTTATTCGCTATATTTAATGCCGCTTCTATTTCTGGTACTTCTCCTAATGAAGAGGGTATTACTTCTAATGTTGGTGCCGATCTAATAAAATATGTCCATTTATCACTGAGGGTTTCTAATTCTGATAATTCTTTAGTGAATTTAGGTAACTCTAGAAACATTAAAGTGAATTCATCTTGATAATTAAAATTTTCTGCTTCTTCTTTCAATCTAAATTTAGTAATAATTTTCTCCGTGTTTTCAAATAAAACAAAATCGGTAATTGTTAAAGCTATAAAAGGTTTTAACATCATATAACCTTCCCCCACATCTAATTGATTTCCATAAGCTTTAGCTAGGTTATATATTACTCGTTTTTCAAAATCTTCTACATTCAATACTTGCATTTCAATGATGACTGTAGAACCATTATCTAAAACTGCCTTTACATCTAAATAAGTCTCCTTAAGACTGTTAGTAGCTCCAGGATTATAAGGGTTAATTATTTTTAGGGATTGAATAATATTTTAGTTCTCATAAACTATGGCATTGAGAAAACTAATCAGGATATTTTAACTGTGAATAGAACCAAAATTTTTTTTAAAAGCAAAGTCAGTTTTAGGGCTGATAAATTTCATTTGATATACTTTCCTGAATATTAACCATTGCTTAGTTTGAGCTTGCCAAACAACCATAAATTCATTGGCTAATAGCTTAAATCTATCGTAAGCATTCTGTATTGTTAGCTATAGTAATCCTAAATATGTCGTAACAAATCAAAAAGTAAATCAAAAAACTGAAACTCCCACCTGTTGCCTGTTGCCTGTTGCCTGTTGCCTAAAAAGCAGTAAGATTTTTGACACGAATAAAATAGGATTGCTATATCAGCTATCAGTTTCATTTAACCGTTAACTGATAACTGATAACTTAAATTACCAATATTTTTGAGAGCTGCTAAAACTTGCTCTAATTCATTTTCTTTCTCAATAGACAAAGCATAAGAACGACTATATATAGGAACATTTGCTTTTTGAAGTTTAACAAAAACAAACTCTCTACCATTAAGCAAAAAAGCAAACGTTGGGCGATGATTTTGGGAATTTTTCAACATATAAACTAAAGCTTGAGGTAGAGCTGCCGTAACATCAAATTTAGTCTTTTTGGATTCAATAACCAATATCCAAAATCTCTGTTGCAGAACTAAAACATCTATTCTACCTCTAACAATTAAATCATTATCTTCATCAGAAATTTCCACAGAAGTTTCAGTTATTATCGAAAAGGGAGGTTTAAAAAATCCAGCTAAATCTAGTAAAGGTGCTAAAATAACCAATTTGACTCCCTCTTCCAATAAAGGGCGACGATTAACTAAATTAAAATAGTTACTTCTAACTCTTTCTAAACTGCGTTTTTCTTCATCAGTTACAGAAGGTAAATTGTCTTGCCATTCCCGAAAAAATTGACTATCAGTTGTTAGTTGAAGTTCAAAGTTTTCTTGTAATTCTTCTAGAGTAATATCCTGAGCTTGAACAGTTTAAACCATAATAAATCATTGCTTTTAGGAAACAGGGAATAGGGAATAGGGAATAGGAAATAGGGACATAGAATAGAAATAAAGAGATAGTAACTGGTTAGTTTAGGGTCATTCTAATTCCACCAAACAAAAATATGAGTGTCCAAAACAATCATAAAACCTCTTCACAACAATTCTCCATATCCCAGTCTTCTATAGGAATAGCTGATTCTTGGGGAGCAGCATAGTGTAGATATGACTGCTTATTTGTCTAATGGATTAGAAAGATATTCTTGTTTAAATTCACTAATACTAACAAATCCAGCCAGCTTATTTTGAATAACTTCATTCTCCTGACTCCTGACTCCTGACTCCTTTCTTACAAAACTCCCTTAGAACTAGGAATTTCCCCAACTCGCCTGGGGTCAATTTCCGTAGCCATCCGTAGAGAACGAGCAAAAGCTTTAAACCCTGCCTCAATAATATGATGAGAATTAATTCCAGCCAACTGTCGAATATGCAAAGTCATCAAACTATTATTTGCCACAGCCACAAAAAATTCCCGCACTAACTGAGTATCATAAGTACCAACCCGTTGAGTAGGCATTTCCAAACCATAACTCAAATGTGGACGACCAGAAAAGTCCAAGGCCACCTGAACCAATGCCTCATCCAAAGGAGCCAAAAAATGACCAAAACGCACAATACCCTTGCGATCGCCCAACGCCTGCTTTAAAGCCTGGCCCAAAGTAATCCCCACATCCTCATTAGTATGATGGTCATCAATTTCAATATCCCCCACAGCATGAACTTCCAAATCAATCAGTCCATGAGAAGAAATTTGATGCAACATATGGTCTAAAAAAGGAATCCCAGTATTAGCCTTACAATTACCCACACCATCAAGATTAAGAGTAACAGTTACATCAGTTTCCCCAGTCGTCCGTTTCACCGAAGCAACTCTGGCAGGCAAATTCAGTTTTGCTGGAGTAGATGAAGAATGGCGATCGCTTATCTGCATAATAAAAATATCAATATAAATTTTGAATTTTAATTTTTCACAGGTAGGTTGAGAATGATGAAAAATATCAAATGACAGTCCAGTAGGGTGCGTTAGGCGCTTACCACAAACTACCATTGAACTGTCAAATATTAGGTTGCGCCGTAACGCACCGTTGAGAAGTCTAGTCCAGTAGTGGAAGGACATACCTAAAATGGTGCGTGACGACGGATTACTGAATCCCTTTCATAGTCTAAATTTAAGCCGTCTAACGCACCCTACCAATTTGGCTATCCTTAACTTTTGACTTTTGAATTTTGAATTTTGACTTAAAAATCACATTCCCATAATTTCATAACCAGCATCCACATAAATAACCTGACCAGTAATGCCACTTGCCAGATCGCTACATAAAAAAGCAGCAGTATTACCAACTTCAATTTGAGTCACAGTCCGACGTAATGGAGCTATCTGTTCCACATGATGAATCATATCCTTGATACCACCCACTGCCGAAGAAGCCAAAGTTTTAATTGGACCAGCAGAAATAGCATTAACCCGAATATTTTTCTGACCAAGTTCCGCAGCTAAATAACGAACATTCATTTCCAAAGCAGACTTAGCAATGCCCATCACATTATAATTAGGAACTACCCGCACGCCCCCTAAATAAGTGAGAGTGACAATACTTCCTCCTTCAGTCATCAGTTCCTTCGCCTCAGAACTCAAATCAATCAGAGAATAAGAACTAATTTCCAAAGCACGAGTAAAACCTTCACGAGTAGTATTACTAAAATCCCCAGATAATTCCTCCTTACCAGCAAAGGCCAAACAATGAATCAAAATATCCAACTTACCCCATTTTTCCCCTACTCCAGCAAAAGTAGCCTTAACCTGTTCGTCGTCCTGAACATTACAAGGTAAATATAAAGAAGGACTCAAAGGTTCTACCAACTCCCAAACCTTCTTTTCAAATCTACCCTTATCATCTGGCAGAAAAGTAACCCCCAAATTTGCCCCAGCTTTGTGAAGTTGTTGAGCAATTCCCCACGCAATAGAACGATTATTCGCAATACCTGTTACTAGAGCATTTTTTCCTGTTAAATCTAACATAATACCTTGATTTATTGAGAAACTATAGTAAAATTTTCAATCAAATAATAAAGTCTAAAATTTAATTTCATACTTAGAAGCTATAATACATAGCATCTTTGACATTAGGCAAATTTATAGATAATATTAGCACCTATGGCCATAATGAGAAATTGAATTTCTCGGTTTCACTGCCCTAATATATATGAATATAAAAGTAAAGTAAGTATTAAATATATTAAATATATATATAGCAATATGTAGAAACTTAATAGTATATTTCAGGAACTGAGCTATTAAGGTTAAGAGACGTTTAGTTAGTTATTAGAGAGTAAGGAAATTGGTCGTGACGCATGATAGACCGCTAGCAGCAGTTTTCCGTAATATATCTGGTGGGTCATATCCGCCAGTTGTAGAAACTTTTGAACGGGGCAAGACAATATTTTTTCCAGGAGACCCTGCAGAGCGCGTCTACGTTCTAATTAAAGGCGCAGTGAAGCTATCGAGGGTGTATGAAGCAGGAGATGAAATTACAGTGGCCTTACTCCGGGAAAATAGTGTATTTGGAGTATTGTCTCTAATTACAGGCCATAAGTCTGACCGTTTCTACCATGCAGTAGCTTTTACCCCTGTAGAATTAATATCTGTGCCAATTGACCAAGTGGAGAAAGCTCTCAGAGAAGATCCAGATTTGTCAGTTGTTTTATTGCGTGGACTTTCATCTCGAATCTTACAGACAGAGATGATGATTGAAACTTTGGCACACCGGGATATGGGGTCTAGACTGGTTAGCTTTTTGTTAATCCTTTGTCGAGATTTTGGAGTTCCTAGCAAAGATGGGATTACCATAGACCTGAAATTATCTCACCAAGCAATTGCAGAAGCAATTGGGTCAACAAGGGTGACAGTTACTCGTCTGCTTGGAGACCTTCGGCAAGATGGAATGATATCTATTCACAAGAAGAAAATTACAGTACATAACCCAGTGGCTTTAAGTCAACAATTTACCTGATTTAGAGACACAAATATCTGTAAAAATCAAGATGAAATAACTGTTGAGGGTAAACTGAAATAATTGTATAATGGCAATCTGAGGAGATCATATTATTTTATCTTCAAATATTAATTAAGTAACAAAGATTGCCTTATAAAAACCATAAAATATAATATTTATTAGCCAAATAAATAATTACTGTCTATAATAATTACTGTCTATAATTTTTGATATTAGGCATATAGTCTGAGACAATAAACTAAAGGCAACCTCATAATTAAACTACTACCAGCAGCCATTAATGACCGCCGGTATTATCTTAGTATTAGCAATTCTGGTGTTAGGCGGTGTCATCGCTACTATTAGCGATCGCCTGGGGACAAAGGTAGGTAAAGCAAGACTACGACTTTTTAATCTTAGGCCGCGGGATACTGCCGCATTGGTTACTATGCTCACTGGCAGTATTCTTTCAGCTTTAACTTTAGCTATCCTATTTGCAACTAGCAAACCATTAAGAAAAGGTGTTTTCAGAATAGATGAAATCCAAAGCAAACTTAATGAAACTCGCAAGGAAGTGACAAAAGCTGAATTTGAAACCACCCGAATCAAAAATGAATTACAAAAAGCAAGAACTGATTTAGAATTAGCTCTAACTCAATTGAATCAAGTTAATCAGTCTTTGGATAAAGCTTTAGTCCAAAAAGCAGAAACAGAATCCCAACTCAAAATAACCAAAGAGCAATTAAATCAAGTTCAAGCAGTAAAAATCCGTACTCAAGAAGAACTAAAGCAAGTTCAAAAAGCAAAAGCTAGAACTGAAGCTGAACTTAATTTAACTCAAAACCAGTTGAATAGTATAGTACAACAAAAAGAAACTCTGAGACAAGAAATTGAACAAATGCAAATAGAGCGTCAAAAAATATTAAAAGATTAAAAATATAGCATTTTATAGCAGAAGGAAGAAGGAAGAAGGAAGAAGGAAAAGTATTACTTTGTCTGAGTTTTAAACTTTTGAACTGTCCTAACCTTTCCTTCGACTGCTATACCTTGCCTTTTATGTACTCCCTAAAAAAAATTACATTTTTTTTACCGAATTAATGAATAATTAAGGTTTAAAGCATTTTTTTTATAGAATAAATAATATTAAATTCGGTTACCACCACCCTTATTTTAGTAGATAAAATTTTTTATATAATATGGAATTTAGTTAACTACGATAAAGGGGTTGTGTTCAATAATTGATAATTGATAATTACCTCTCCCTAAAAGGAAGAGGATTGAATAAAAGGAAAATTCATTCATTGTTTCTCCTTTAAAGGAGAGGATTTTTACCTTAATTATTCAGTAATAAGATTTAGTATAAAAAAACTTTTAGCCAATCCGATATTTTTCAGGAGAAGTAATTATTAATTGCTTAATTTCTGCAACGGAGAAAAACTACAACAACAAGTAAAATTTCAATAAAAAAGATTAATCTAGTCAGCAAATAAAGATATCCAAACATGATTTTAGGATTTGACCCAGGTAGCCAAAAGTGTGGTATTGCACTTATGGATAGAGCAAAAAAACTACACTACCACCAAGTTATAGAATCTCTAGAAGTTGTCAAAACAATTAAAAACTTATATCAAAAGTTTGACATTGATTTAATAGTGATTGGCGATCAAACTACCTCAAAAATTTGGAAACAAAGCCTCACAAAAATTATTTCAAAAACAGTACCAATCATCAAAATAGATGAACGTTATTCTAGCTTAGAAGCTCGCGATCGCTATTGGCAAATGTATCCTCCTCAAGGTATTTTTCGTCTAATTCCTCCAGGAATGAGAATTCCACCTAAACCAGTAGATGATATTGTCGCGATAATTTTGATAGAAAGATACTTAAAAAATGACTCACTCTATAGCAGGGCTATTTCATTCTAAACTTTGCCATTTTGTGTATTGACGAAATAACGTTATTTCAAACTTTAGGAAATTTATTTTTCGCTGTCTGAAAATCAATAAATTCATTTTTTCTTGATTTGAAAAATTAACTGACAAGATCGATTGATTTGAGTTAATTGAACAATGTTCCTACTTATTTTCCCAGACTTGATATTACGATCGGAAAAATTATCCTCTCATACTCATAATTGTTCAAACAGATATAATATTTATAAATTTTTAATTTTTAATTTTAAAAAAATCGACAAAAATCGTAATCTGCTGAAAAATCAGAAAATAATGATATAGTTGTTCTATAAGCGTAACTATGCCTACACACTTGACTTTTTATTCAATATAGATTCCCCACTACCACTAGGTCAACCCAAACCAAAAGTTTTAAGCATAACAATAGATTCTACGGATTTTAGAGCTACTTAACCGTACTACCTAAGTATTAGTAGGTAGACAAAAAGTATATATAAAAATGAATCAAAACCGCATCCAAGCCTATATAAATCTAATTCAACAACTGTTAAATAGCCCCACAGAAAGAAAAGATAAAATCCTAGCAACTAACCAAGAATTACTAGATCAAGGATTCCTCCAAACAATAATAATGATGGCACAGACATCAGCAGAAAAAGGGAACCAGGAAGCTCAAGAACTATTACTCACCTTTGCAGTAGAACTATCAGAAAAATTAGACATTTCAATTACAGAAAACACCTCAGCAACAGCAACCCCATTAGAATATTTAGAATTCTTAACCCAGGTATTACAAGCAACCCACGAAAGCAAAAACAATCCTCAAATTATTCACCCTATTTTGCAAGAAAACCTCAACAAACTAGACCAAGGTTTAGTGGAAACCTTACAAACTTGGGCGACCTCAACCTTAGTAGAAATTAAACCAGAAGAAGCTCATAGTATTGCTGCAGATATAGTTAACTTCAGTAACCAGATACAAGAGTTTACTCTTGGGGATAAAGCAAATAATTTAGAAATAGCAATTACTGGATATAAAACAGCATTAACTGTATACAATAATGCTTCAAAAACTCATCAGTGGGTAAGCATTATTAACAATCTTGGTACTGCTTATCTCAACAGAATTTATGGAGATAAATCTGTAAATATTGAGAAAGCAATAGAAATTTATCAATCAGCATTAAAATTAATAGATCGAGAAGATATCCCCCAAGACTGGGCAAGAATTCAAAGTAACTTAGGCAATGCTTATAGTCATAGAATTGAAGGAGATAAAGCCAAAAATATTGAACAATCAATAGTAGCTTATCAAAGAGCATTGGAAATTATTACCAAAGAAAATTATCCCCAACAATGGGCAACTATTCAAAATAATTTAGCTAATACCTACTTAACGCGAATTACAGGAAAAGTCGGCGATAATATTGAATTAGCAATAGATGCTTACCAAAAAGCATTACAAATTATCGATCGGGAAGAAAATTCTCTAGACTGGGCAGTAACTCAAAGCAATCTTGGTAATGCCTATCTAAATAGAATGACAGAAAATGTAGAGAAAAATATTGAGCAAGCAATTGCAACTTATCAGCAAGCATTAAAAATTATTAATAGGGAAAATCAACCTTACCAGTGGGCAAATATTCAAAAAAATCTGGGCATTGCTTACTTAAATAGATTCACAGGAAAAAAAAGCAAAAATATTGAATTAGCTATTACCGCTTATCAACAAGCATTAACAGAAATTACTCCCATCGATCATCTATTAGATTGGGTAATAATTTCCATAAATCTTGGCACTGCTTACCTCCACCGAGACACAGCAGAAATAATTGAAAATATTGAATTATCAATTGCAGTTTATCAACAAGTGCTGCAAGTTATTAATCCAGAAAAATTTGCTTTATGGTGGGGAATTATTCACAAAAATCTTGGTGATGCTTATAGTTATCAAGTCAGAGAAAATATAGAAAATATTACTGATTTTTATCAAAATATTGAATTAGCTATTACAGCATATCAACAAGCATTAAATATTTTTACTGTAGAAAATTTTCCACTTGAATGTCTACAAATTTATCGTAAATTAGGCGATTTAGGATTTCAAAAGGAAAATTGGCTACTTGCTATTGAAAGTTATCAAGTAGCAATTAAGTTGCTAGAAATAACTCAAAGTTTGGCAAATACTGAAGTATCTTACCAAGAGATGTTAGCCGAATCAATTTATATGTATGGCAACATAGTAGAATGTTATGTCAAGATTGAGGAATATGAACAAGCATTAGAATATGTAGAAGCTTCTCGCTCTCGTCGTTTAGTAGAGTTAATGATGATAAATGACATTGATAAAAATGAGGAAAAGCCAGCAGAAGTAGAAGAATATTATGATTTACAACAACAAATTAATCAGCTCAATTTTGATACTACTAGAATTAATAAACCAATTACAGTGGGAAGTCAGTTTAGTATCAAAGAGATTAAATTAGAGAATCAAGAAAAGATTTCTTTATTGAAAGAAAAACAGCAAAAAAATTGGCAAAAAATTTGGAGTAGCGATCGCGTACTAGCAGAACAGTTACAAGTGACATATCTGACTTTTTCAGATATTCAGCAGTTAGTAAAGGATGGACAAACTGCAATTATAGATTTTTATTCAACCAGAAATAATACCTATATATTCCTTCTGACTCAGCAGCAACTTACTGTTCATATTTGTCAAGGAGAAGGAGTTGATAAATTACAAACTTGGATACATGATAATTGGTTGAAACTCCATACAGAAAATAGTAGTGAATGGCAGAATCAAATGGAGGCTTTTCTTTCAGAATTATCAGAAAAATTAGAATTAAATCAAATAATAGAACAACTGAATGAGATAAAAGAATTAATTATTATTCCCCATTTATATCTACATCAAATACCTTACGCTGCTTTACCAGTTACTAGAGAAAAAGAAACAAAGTATTTGTGTGATTATTTCCGTTTAAGAATTTTACCTAGTTGTCAAATTCTTAATTATTGCTCAGAGCGAACGCTCATTAATAATTCCCGTAAAATAGGAATTGTGGAAACTCCTATAACAAATAAGTTTTATACAAGATATGAATGTGAAACTCTAGCAAATATGTACTTAATTTCTCCCCAAAAACGTCTGCAATATAGTCAGGCAAAAATTAATAATTACCACAATTTTATTCAACAAGTACAAGTGCTGCATTCTAGTCATATTTCTCAAGTAAATCTTGTCAATCCCTTAGCATCAAAACTAAAATTATTTGATGGAGATATAGTTCTTAGTAAAGTTTTTGCTTGGCGTTTACCAGAATTATTTGATGTATTTCTTTCCAGTTGCGAAATTAATCTCAATCAAACTAAAATTTCTGACGATATTCTCACATTTGCTAGTGCTTTTATTAGTGCAGGTGCCCGTCATGTAATTAGTTCATTATGGTTAGTAGAAGATTTAGCTACAGCATTATTTTGCATTTTCTACTATCAACATCGCCAAAAAAATAACCGTTCGGAAGCATTTAAAAAAGCACAAAATCAACTTCGTTATTTAACAGGAACTCAGCTTAGTAGTTATAAAAAGCAGCTAGAAGGATATTTAGAACAATACATGAAACACGAAAATTCAGACAAAATACAACAAAAAAAAGAACTCTTATCATGGTTTTGTCAACAAAGTCTTCCATTTACTCATCCTTACTACTGGGCAGGTTTTATTTCCCAAGGTATTTCTTGAAGAAGGCAGAAGGCAGAAGGCAGAAGGCAAAAGGCAGAAGGAAAAATTGCTTATGGATAGTCTTCGACACGCCACTTCATGTCTTATACCAATTTGAAAAAAAGAATGCTATGCTTAAGTGATACTTCAACTATTAAGTAATTAACACAGGCTGAATAAATTTTTTGATAATTAGCACGCCAGTTATTGTTAATTATTCTTATTTTTACTTCTCCCCTACTCCCCTGCTCAAGAAAATAATTAGGTTGTTATCCGTTGATAAAGAATAGCCTTACCTTGTCTTTTTCCAGAATCTTTCCACCCTCTTTGTTCCAGATCGCCTAATCTATTAAGAGTAGTTATATACGCAGGAGAACAACCTAAAACTTTCCCTAGTTCCCGCGCAGTTTTTAATTCTTCAACATCATCATTCAACAAGCTTTTTGTCATTTCTTTTTGTTCGATAACTGTTGTCATTGATGATTGTTCATATTCATATTTATCCCTAAATACAAGGTTTTCTTTTTCTATACTTTGTAATCTATTATTTTTTGTAGCAGTTACTATATCTTCATTCTCATCTATTTCTTTAACTTCTTGAATCAATTTTTTTTCTATGTATTTGTCTATATAACTATCCAATTTGTTTCCAATATACTTTCCTATTTCTACATTAATTTTAGTTTCTAAACTAAGTGATAAAATACTTTGATTGCTATCTATTTCTTCTCCTAAATAAAGATCGATAAACAAATTTAAAACTTCAAAAGCTGTAGTATCATTATCATTACATTTTACTTGGAAGCGTTGCCATTTACCACGAGTTAATTTCAGATTTATCTGAACTTTATCTTCTCTATCATTGCTATACATATTAACTAAATACCTAGATAAGGGACGAAATTAAAGCATAAATTACCCTTGAAAGCCTAAAGCTATTTATCTACCACTTATGGTATTGTCTATAATTATATACAAAAAATCAAATGATTTTGGCAATTTTATTGATTGATAAAAATTTAATTCATCTTGACAAAATAATTGATAATTATCATCAATAATTCACTATAATTTACTTAATCTGGAAGTTTAAGATTGTAAATAGGAATACAGGAGACTAATCGAGATTTAGTGATTTTCTGTTTGTTTTTTAGAAAAAAATATTGAGGAATTTTATTATTAAACTTATTCAAGAAACAAAATAATTGAAAAAAAGCTAAAATATGAACGTCCTCTAATTTAAAAATACATTTCCAGTTTCTTCAATTAATAAACTAGATTTATCCAAATTAAAATTATTAGTCTCAGTCATATTTAATTTCAAAAGACTATTTTCAACAATAAACTGAGGTTGTATCAATAAAAAACCTCCCTTATCCCGATAAAAAGTAATATTGACAGGAACTTTTAATTTCCTTAAAATCACTTCAGACTTTCCTGACAACTGGCGTTGTGTAGTATCTCCAATTATCTCATAAGAAATTGTAGCAGCAGTATTATTTGCAAGTTTGATATTGACCACACCATTTACAGGTTGAATAATGCCAATAGGCAATTGTCTTGTTCCAGGTAAAGGAGCTGTAGAGTCATTAACAATTAATTGTTTTGGGGGTTGACTAGGCTGAGTTTGAACAGTATTTGATGGTGATACAGTCGAAGACGGTTTTTCTGGTGAAGGGTTTTTTGAGGGTTGACTAGGCTGAGTTTGAACAGTATTTGATGGTGATACAGTCGAAGGGGGTTTTTCTGGTGAAGGTTGTTTTAAAGGTTGAGAATCAAAACGAGGCAACTGTGCTAGGCTAAGATTAGGTAAAGTTATACTTGATAGCAATATAATTATTAGCCCACAAATTTGCTTCTTTAGTCTAGTATTTATGCTGAATAACTGATTCAAAAACTGCATAATTATTTGCCTAAATAATCTAATTAGTTAAATACCTATTATGATATCAGGAAAATGTTAGGGTAAATAGTTTATGAAAAGTTACGATTGGATTGTAGTTGGTGGTGGAATAACAGGAGCAGCTCTCAGTTATGAATTGGCAAAAAAAGGTTTTACCGTACTCCTGTTGGAAAAATATCCTACTTTAAAAGGTGCAACCCGTTATAGTTATGCTATTTTACCCTACTGGTCTGGTACTACAGATTTGACCAATCAACTTTTTCAGGAAGCAAAAGAACGTTATCATTGCCTATCTGAAGAGTTGGAAACAAATACCCAATTTAGAGAGTTAGATTCATTGCTAACTATCGCTCTAAAAGATGACCCAGAAAAAATAGCTGCTGCCTTCAAGCACTACAATACCGTACCTCGCCTAATAAGTGTCCAAGAAGCCTGTGAAATGGAACCCTTACTAAATAAAGAAGCGATCGCAGGAGCTTTAACTATTCGTAACGGTCATGTTTCTCCAGAAGCTATAACTTTAGGATACTCTCAAGCATTGACCAGGTTAGGAGGTCAAATTGAAATTGCAGAGGTAACGGGGTTAGTCAAAACAGGCGATAATGCTCCGCATCGCTACCGCGAACGTATAACCGGAGTCTACACCACAGACAAAACTTATCACGCTGCCAATGTAGTTATTTGTGCAGGTGGAATTTCTCGTCATTTCCTAAAATCAGCAGGCATCCCCACCCGTGTTTACTTCACCCATGCCGAGATGTTAGAAATTCCTCCTGTGGAATTGCAACTAAATACTAGCGTTTTAACAGCAGTACAAAAACGTTTTCAATGTGAAGCTGCTACAAGTACAGTTGAGTTTGAGCAAATGTGGGATGAACCTGGTCACGAATTTGTGCCATTTAGCTTAGATGCTGGTGCAATTCAATTTAAAAACGGTAGCATCAGAATAGGTCAAATTTCCCGCGTACTCACGGACCCCTACACTAAAATCGATCCTACTCAAAGTGAAGTTGCTATGCGATCGGAGGTCGGAAAAGTTTTACCTGCATTAGAAAATTTACCTGCAACCTGGTATCACTGCTTAGTAGCATACAGTGCTGACGACTTACCCCTCATCGGAGCTATTCCTCATCTAGAAGGAATACATATTTTTTCTGGGTTCAGTAGTCCCTTTGCATTTGTACCTCCCCTAGCTAAAAGATTCGCTAACTATGTAGCTGGAGAAAATGATGAAATTGTCAAGCAGTTATCTCCTCATCGCTTTGTCTAAATAATTATGGTTTGCGCTCAAAAGTCTTTTAGTAGGAGTAGGAGACAGGAGGAACGGGGAATGAGCGAGGAGGTAGGAGTAAGAATTGTGCCAAGATTGTTCTGCCATAGTCAGCTCAAAAAGCTAGTATTTTGAGCGTTTTCAATTATTAATTATTAATTGTTGAACTATAGCAATGAGCGCTGGCATCTTTACATATTACATAAATATTGATAATGTAACATAAAAGTAACTGTATGAGCTGTATTTTTCATAAATTAGGCGATCGCTAAAGGTTAAAGTTTTAAGGATGCGTGTAAACAATTTCAAGCTATAAACTGTAAATTATCAATACCATTACAGACATCCTTAAAACTTTAAGGTTTAGCGATCGCCTAATTTATGAAAAATACAGCTCATACAGTTACTTTTATATTACATTGCAAATATCTATGTAACATGTAAAGATGCCAGCGCTCATTGCTATAGTTTCAGACGAGAAGACATCGTTGAGTATAATCTAACTGACCAGAGTTTCAGTAAATTCTTCGATGGTTCAGATGTTGGTCTTAAAGGTTTTAGGATTGATGCTTTTGAAGTGATTGACGATAATGAAATTCTGTTTTCTTTTGAGAGACCTAAAAATATAAATGGCATCCAAGTAGATGACTCTGACATTGTTAAGTTTACTCCCACATCATCTGGAGACAACAGTAGCGGTTCTTTCGAGCTATACTTCGATGGTTCAGATGTTGGCTTAACTGAAGGTGGTGAAGATATTGATGGTCTGAGTGTCGATCCTCTTACTAAAGACCTTCTAATTTCCACTCGAGGGAGCTTTAATGTCTCAGGAATTAGCGGTAAAGATGAAGATATACTACGTTTCAATCCTGATACTGGAGCTTGGTCTATTGAATTCGACGGTAGTGATGTAGATCTTACCGGGCATAGTGAAGACATTGATGCTATTGGTATTAATGGAGAGCAACTACTTCTGTCCACAACCGGTAGCTTTTCTGTAACTGATGTATCGGGTCAAGACGAAGATGTATTTATCTTTAACCCAAATACCCTGGGTATTTCAACATCAGGTACATTTGAAGAATTTTTTAGTGAATTGAATAGCAGTGATATCAGTGGCGTTCATTTTCTTGCATAGACTTGATAGACATAGGACTTATAGAACCCATTTGAGATCTATTTAAAAAGAGATGGGGAAATAGGGAGATGGGGAGATGGGGAGATGGGGAAATAGGGAAATGGAAGCATTTTTCTACCTGCTTAGCGCCCTACCTGGTACCCCGAAGGGCGGTGAGTGCAGTACGCCCTTCCTTAGGGTTCCCAAGGTACTGTGGGCAGAACCTGCCACCACCCAATAGGCGCCCCGCCGAATTGAAGCAACTGCCCTAGGCAAAGCGTTTCTGTTAGCGTAGCTCCTCCTCCGGAGGAAAGAAATACCCGAAGGACGCGGGGTCCCATCCGCTTTTTGCCCTATTCTCGTTCCTGAATCTCCTGACTTCACCAGAACTAAGTTCTGAGGACGGCAGCCAAAAGCACATACCCCGTGCAAAGATACGATCGGGGGTTCTATATCATGTTCGGTTGAATACTTATATTAAATCCGGTTAAACAACCATAGAATGGTTAAGTTAGGAGGAGTCAACCCACCCCCGCCCCTCCCAGGAGGGGAAGTCAGTCCTCAGGAGTCAGGAGAAGAAAGAATTACAAAGATGAGCGTAGTTATGACGATTGAAGATTTTTTTTATGTCCAATTAAACGGATTTGATATTATAACCCACATTCCGCACTTCATAATGTAGTACAAAAAAACATGAATCGCGTTCGGAATTTCAGCCAACTCCCAATTGTATAAAACATCAAAAAAGTGAGGGTTCAAGTATTGTTGAGCAACCAGAAAGTTATGATCATCAGTAGAAAATACAGGAGCAACTATACTCCCATCGAGAGCATCAATCAGTTTTCTCAATTCAGGTAGTGCGATCATGTCCCGGAGGGTGCGGAACATCATTGCACACCCGAAGCGCATCACTGATAATATCTTATCTTTGGCAAGGGGAGGGTAAAAACTGTAAAATTCAACTCCGTTCCTCTGTGAGATTAACTACTTGTTGGCGTTGATTTATGGTTAACAAATGAACTCCTTGAAAGCATTGAAATATCCATCTTAATGTGGGAGTAGTTGTCATATTTTCTAACTGATTTTTGAGGAGATTACTGGTACTTTTTCAAGTATTTATCAACTCTCTTTGGCCGAGATTATATACTAATAAACACAGTGACATGATAAATAATATTGTTTCGACTCTTTGCGGTTTTTCCACAAAAAAACTATCGGCAAAAAATTGTGGGTTTTTGAGGAATCTAAAGCCCCTCTGGTAGTGCTAAACAAGTAATGATTGATTATAGTGATGGATCAAATACCAAATAGCGCCAATGTGATTTTCAATCTTATTTGGAGAAGGACAAAGTTTTTCGTACTAACCTGGATACCCTTTGTCTTAAGGTATTATTGAATCGTTCAATGTCAGAAGTCTTCCCTGTTTTTTTTCCCACCGCTTGATGTCGTTTACTGGGTAAAACACCACGCTCTTGCAGCCCAAAAATCAGTGTATGCGATACCGCTAGAGCAACGCTCCGCAAAGGCACATTGACGATCAACCCCAGGTAAGGACTGCCACAAATGTCTAGCTGCTTCTTCATCCCGTGAGCTGATATCAACACCAATAATTTCACGAGCTTCTACTTCCATCGCTAACCACACCCACTGCTGATTACCTTTGTTGTCCACAAATGACCATAATTCATCACATTTAATTGTGAGCTTCTCCTTTTTTTTTGGCTGAACCTTAAGCTTTCTGGGCACTTGTGCATATTTCTGGTTGACAGCCAGCTTGTAGCCATTAGTCCGAAACTTGGACTACACGAGCAATGCCAGCCAGTGAAATCCTTTCTGATAACAGTCGGTCAATCAGCTGGCGAGTAGGTTGGTCAATCATTTTCTAGGTAGGGTTTTACACAAATTGTCGTCCACATTCGCAGCACAAAAACCGCTGGTTATCATTATGGATATGGCCATTTTTGACAGTTTTTGAAGATGCACACTTTGGACAGGTAGGCATGGATGGACAACAGTAACTTTTACTGCTTCATAAAACTGATACAAAGCGTCACATAACGTAACAAATTGATGTTTACTTCCTGCTTCTACTGAGGCCGTCGGCGGTTACTCATCCACAGGCATTAACGGTCAAGCCAACCGCATCTCTACACTCTATACTTACATTTAAGTCTTTGTCAATTAACATAACTAAAAAAGTCCTCAAACCCTTACTACGCCGTTTTAGCGTAGGGAGCGGGATTTCAGAATAGGTCTACGTCTATATAGATAGACTGCCAGAAATGCGAATAGCAGGGATTAGTGCAGAAGATACAAAGCGTCACCCTCGTTACTACTTGCCTGTGAGAACTAGCGTATTATGTCAATAAATTGCGCAAATTGTTAACTAAGTCGAAACTCCTCTACCATTACATATTGAGCACTACCCGTCCCTACTGCTGCCTAATAAATGTTATTTGTGGGTATTTAAAGAGAGACGAGCTGAGTATTAATAGCTATAAAATTTCACAAAAACCGAACCTTTTGTCATGATTTCCGACCATAAGTAAACCAATCGTAAAAGCTACAATGAAAAAAATATCATAAAAGAGCGATCGCCACCTGAGAATAAAATATAGAAACCATTGGCCTTAACAGGAGGCAACCTTTATGAACATAGTAAAAACTGTGGCTTTATTAGGAATACTTAGCGGTTTATTAGTAGCAGTTAGTTATTGGTTGATCGGTGGCCCAACAGGTGCTACAGTGGGGTTAGTATTAGCAGCAGTAATGAACTTGGGTTCCTGGTTTTTCTCAGACAAAATAGCTCTAGCAGCTTATAATGCCAGACCAGTAAATCAAGCAGAAGCACCAGCACTCTATGATATGGTAGAAAAAATGTGCGATCGCGCACGTCTACCCATGGCAGCAGTTTATATCATTCCCACTGCCGCAGCTAATGCTTTTGCCACAGGTCGAGACCCCCATCACGCAGCAGTAGCAGTTACCGAAGGTATTATGAGAATTTTACCAGAGGACGAACTTGAAGGAGTAATTGCCCACGAACTCAGTCATATCAAAAATCGCGATACTCTCACCCAAGCAGTAGCAGCAACCGTTGCAGGTGGGATATCTTGGTTAACTCAAATAGCTAGTTATTCTATGTGGTTTGGTGGGGGTTCCCGCGACAACCGATCTAACCCAATTGTGATGTTATTGACGATCATGTTAGCTCCGGTTGCTGCTAGTGTTGTACAAATGGCAATTTCCCGGACTCGTGAATTTGCTGCTGATGCAGGTGCTGGCGATTTAACTGGCAACCCCCGCGCCCTTGCTCAAGCTTTGCAGAGGTTAGACCAAAATGCTAGACAAATGCCATTGAATGGTAACCCAGCTTTTGAGCCATTACTAATTATGAATGGATTTTCCGGTAAATTCATGGCTAATTTATTTTCTACTCACCCATCCACAGAGGCGCGAATTGAAAAGTTGCTACAATTAGAGCAAAAATTACTGGGATAGTAAATTTTGAGGAGTCAGGAAGGAAGAAGAAAGAAGGAAGAAAGAAGAAGGAAGAAGAGAATAAATTGTAGTATAATAGACGTATATGGTGCCGCACCGCGCACCGGAAACTACATTTAGCTTTAGAACCGACTTGAAAGCGTAAGTCCAGTGAATGTAAAGTCTTGCTGAGTTAAACGTTCTAGGAGGAAAGCAATATCGTGCTTCAAAAAATTATTTTATGGCTGGTGCTTGTAGGGGTAGTAGTTACGGGATGGCTGCTACTGCCTAGCGCCTTTTGGCAGTATGTCTTTTTTCTACGCATACCTCTGCTCATGGGTGTATTGCTTATTGCGCTCCCTTTCCTCGCAACAGGTGCCCTGAAATCTATGCTCAAGAATCTTTTTGTCCTGCGTGGCGCTGGTCAAATTGCGTTGACAATTTTGGGTGCAACTGTGGCGGGAACAGCCGTAACCTTTGTCGTTGCAATAATCCTTGGTGGTGCGCCAGCTCGTTTTGGGGTTCCGGAACTGCCTGGAGTTTTTTCTTCTAAAGTTTGGTATTATGTATTAGCGATCGCCCTGGCATTACCGACGACCCTGACAGTATTTGAATTATCCCAGGAAGAAATGGATAATAACAAAAGATGGTCTGGATTGTTTTTGGGGGTGTCATTTGGCGTTATCTTTTTGTTTCTTTTCAAACTGATTCAAAACTTTCTCTCGGTCGATAAAATTCCCGGTATTAATAAGGTTTTGGTGAAAGCAATTTCCTTTTTGACCCAACACTCTTCCAAAGCAGCAGGCTATATCGATAATGGTATTTTAAACAACAATCATTTTGACGCTATTGTTTTCTTCATCGTTCTTGTTGTTATCTATATAATCGCATTTAAGCTTTTTATGCCAAGTTCGTTGCCCCCCGATAAGAAGATACAAGAACCGCCAGCACTTTTATATGTAATGTTGTTAATTTCCGTATCGGTGCTTTTGTTGGGCAGTCTTACCTTCTTCTTCGATTACTCGCGTATTTCTGTCTTGTTCTTCTGGGTGCTGATTGCTGTAGCGCTCTATAGGCTTTTGAATGTCGATCACTATTTTACATTAAAGGATGCTCCAGAACAGCCAGAAGAGCAAAAAAATTTGACGGCCTTATTACAAAAGCGTCTGGACAAACAAGATCTAGAAGAGCCTCTTGCAAAACAAACTGTAGTTGTTGTCTGTGCTAGTGGAGGTGGAATTCAAGCCGCTGGATGGACGGCTCAAGTATTGACTGGCTTGCAAGAAGAGTTAGGGGAATCATTTACTAAAGCAATTGGATTAATTAGTTCCGTTTCTGGTGGCTCAGTAGGTGCAATGTATTATCTGGATCGCTTTACATATAAAGGTTTTCCACCGACTTCAGAATCAGAAAAAATATTTGAGGGCGCTACCGCAAACAGTTTAGATGCAGTAGGTTGGGGATTAGCCTATCCTGACTTGTGGCGCGTGATTTTCCTCCCGTTCCTACCAGACATTCTCACTCCCAAAGTCAGAGATCGAGGTATTGCGATCGAGAAGGACTGGCAAGGACGTATGAAAACCCCAGAGTCTCCAAAAACCTTAGCCGACTGGCGAGGGGAAGTTGAAGAAGGTAATATTCCGCTCCCTGTATTGAATGCAACTCTGGTTGACAATGGCTGGCGGTTGCTAGTTACACCAGCGAAATTTCCCAACAACTCTCAGAAAAAATTCTTCGACTTTAATAGTCTTTATCCAGGAAAAGATATTGATGTTGTCACAGGTGCAAGACTTTCTGCCACGTTCCCTTACATATCTCCCATTTGTCGAGCCGACGACCGCGTCGCTGATGGTAAAGATCGCAAGATAGAAAATTATCACGTCGCTGATGGTGGCTATTTCGACAATTCTGGTTTTGTGACAGCATTAGAATGGCTTGAGGAGCTTCTTCGTGAAAGACCTACCCAAAAAGGTGAAGAAACTACCCCAGAAATAAAAAGAATTCTGATCTTACAAATCAATCCTTTTCCTGAAACCAAACCTAATGAGCAACCTAAAAAGGAAAAGAAGCGAGGTTTGTTTATGGCAACTATTGGTCCGTTGCTAGGCTTATTCAAGGTTCGCAGGCCAATTCTTACTTCCCGCAATTTAACTGAGGTAGAATTGTTGCAGGAATGGGAGAGCGCAAAACAGAATGATGGAAACGTAGAAATTGAATATTTCCCCATCTTCTTCCCTTCTATTACTGAGGAAGCAAAACTAGGACTAAAGACTGCAGAGCAAGAAGTTACTCCAGATCTAAAAGCAAAACAATCATTTTATAGCGCAGAAGGTGAATACGAGCCACCACTCTCATGGAAACTAACAAAGAAGGAAAAGGACGCGATCCGAGCAGGCTGGAAAAAGATAGTGAGAGACAAGGAAAGCACAATTGAAAAACTTAAGAATCTTTGGCTAGATCAATGGAATATGAAATAAACGCCAAGCATATTGTCTAAGAGCGATCGCGCTCTTGTGGCTCAGTAATATCATGTCTGGTTGAATACTTAACACTTTGGAGGAGGTAAGGCAGAAGGCAGGAGGCAGGAGGCAGAAGGAAAGAAAAGGTTAGAAGGGAAAAGGTTTTGATCACGCTCTTATCCGGACATGATATAACCCGATGAGATCAACCGAAATCTCGGTTTCCTATTTTCAAGAAAAACTATCACTCTGTCACTTTCTCCAATAGCAGGCAGAACGATCGCTTTTTTTGAGATTTTGTGCGATACCGGAGGTATAAAAAAATATCAAAAACTGGAAGAATTAACATGATATAAGTCCTGTAGTGGACTGACACGCCTAAAATGGTGCAATAGTAGGGGCGGGTTCCGCGTTAAGTTAATGGTGTCACCTACGACTAAGTAAACCCGCCCCCGCCCCAATAATCTAATGCATAAAATTAGATGTGTCGGTCTAGTAGGTAATGATAAGATGAGCGAAGGCAGCCATGCTCAGAGCAAAGGGTAGAAGGAACAACTGGATAGGATTTTATACCAATTCCCATGCATTATTGTTATACTTGGGCAGTACTTCAGTTGTCAACTGATCGGTACAAACAAAATCACTTTTTTGCTAATTTAAGCTTGCGTTAATGTTAATTATTCTTATGTTTGCTTCTCCCTGTACGGACGTTGCATGCAACTACCTATTTCCCCTCCTGGGAGGCAGGGCTGTTTTAAAGTATTGTAGATTAAGGATGAGCGGGAGAACAGGAGATGAGGGGATAGTGGAACAGTGAAATTTGCCAAAATTTGCCGATTTTGAGCGCCAATAAGCGTCTTTAAGCTCTGAGAGGATATTGGGTTCAATGGCGCTTAAAAGCCTCCATCCCGGTGTTGACCTGTCTCCGTGTCCCTGTGTCTATCGAGAATGAAACAGCCCTACCCTCCACCGGAGGGGTTAGGGGTGAGTCCCCTGCTCAACAAATTGTAGAAAAGTTTTTGAGAAATGGTTTTATACCCTTCTGCCTTCTGCCTCCTGGCCTCTGCCTTTCCCAATAATCAAGCATTTACTAACCAAATAAAACCTATGTATTGTGACTATCTAGTACAAATTCTCACTGCCCGCGTCTACGACGTAGCCCAAGAATCACCACTTGAAACCGCTCCCAACCTTTCAAAACGCCTCCAAAACAACCTCCTACTCAAACGAGAAGATATGCAGTCAGTCTTCTCCTTCAAATTACGCGGAGCTTACAATAAAATGGCTCAACTGCCTCCAGAAATTCTCTCCCAGGGAGTCATCGCAGCGTCCGCTGGAAATCACGCTCAAGGAGTTGCCCTAGCTGCAGGTCGCCTCGGTACTCGCGCCATCATAGTCATGCCTGTCACTACCCCTCAACTAAAAGTTAATGCTGTCAAAGCTAGAGGAGGGGAAGTTATTTTGTATGGCGAAACCTATGATGAAGCTTCTAGTTACGCCCATCAACTGGAAGCAGAAAAAGGTTTAACTTTTATTCACCCCTTTGACGACCCCTACGTCATCGCCGGACAAGGAACAATTGGTATGGAAATTCTCCGCCAATATCAAAAACCCATTCACGCTATTTTTGTTGCCATTGGTGGTGGGGGTTTAATTTCTGGTATTGCTGCTTATGTTAAACGGTTGCGTCCGGAAATCAAAATTATTGGCGTTGAACCTGCTGATGCTGATGCTATGTCGCAGTCTCTCAAAGCTGGACACCGAGTCCGCTTACCTCAAGTAGGATTATTTGCCGATGGTGTTGCAGTGCGAGAAGTAGGAGAAGAAACACTTCGTCTATGTCAGCAATATGTAGATGATATTATTCTCGTCGAAACAGATGATACTTGTGCAGCTATCAAAGATGTATTTGAAGATACTCGCTCCATTGTCGAACCTGCTGGCGCATTGGCGATCGCTGGTGCAAAAGCTTATGTTGAGCGAGAAAAAATTCAAGATGAAACCCTGATCGCCGTTGCCTGTGGTGCCAATATGAATTTTGACCGCCTCCGTTTTGTGGCTGAAAGAGCAGAATTTGGGGAACGTCGCGAAGCCATATTTGCCGTTACTATTCCCGAAACTCCAGGTAGTCTCCGTAGATTTTGTGACTGTCTGGGCAAACGTAATATTACTGAGTTCAACTATCGCATTGCTGAGGAAAAAGAAGCACACATTTTTGTAGGAGTACAAATAGAAAACCGCGCTGATGCAGCCAAAATAGTAGAAACTTTTGAAAATCAAGGCTTGAAAACCCTAGACTTAACTGACGACGAACTGACAAAACTACACCTGCGCCATTTGGTTGGGGGTCGTTCTCCCCTCGCCCACCACGAATTACTTTACCGTTTTGAGTTCCCCGAACGGCCAGGAGCATTAATGAAATTTGTCGCCTCCATGAGTCCCAACTGGAATATTAGTCTTTTCCACTACCGTAATAATGGGTCAGATTATGGACGCATTGTGGTCGGAATGCAAGTCCCTCCTGATGAGATGGCCGAATGGCAAAGTTTTGTCCATAATTTTGGTTATCGCTATTGGGATGAAAGCCAAAACCCAGCCTACAAGCTATTTTTAGCCTAGTGCCGCTACGCTTCAAGAATTTAGAATTTAGAATTAAGAATTTAGAATTACCTCTCCTTGAAAAGAAGAGGATTGATTCAAAGGGCAATTTTTATTTATTATCCCCTTAAAAGGGGAGGCTTTAAACCACAATTTTTTGGTAAATAAAAAATTAAAAATAAAATTTCTTGAAAGTATTGAAAGTATTGAAAGTATTGATTGTTAAGGCTTTTAGGATTTTGTAACTGGTTATATCATGTGCAGATAAGAGCGCTCTGGAAAAAACTTATCATGAGTGCTTCAACAGTAAATCTTTCTATTTTCCCTACTCCCCTACTCCCTATGAGGAAACGGAGACACACCGGACACGGGGACACGGCGTGTCGGTGACACTCTATCTCCGCGTCTCCCTGTCTCCCCCTCTCCGTGTCCTCAAAAACCCCCCGCTCCCCTACTATCTTAATAATCTGCCATCCTGCACTAGAAATATAAAATTTTTGTCAAAAATTACCCCTAGATAATATATAATAATGGTCGTTTCATCTCTCACTAGCTTTTGTTCTATAGCTGATGAGATTCGTCCTAATGCAGTGAAAGTTCCATAAATTTATACCCCTTTTCTCTCTGTTAGTTCAGAAGAGTTAGGGGTAGTTGATGGAAGCTAAATCTGCAAAATGTGACTTGTGAGGATGAAATATCAGACATATTACACAAAGTTGAAAATTTAGTGCAATTAAACACTGTTCTCGATCAAGCAACTAATACAAATTTAACTCCCTCAAAAATAGAGTTACCTTTTACTCTTCAAGAAGTGAAAGCAGCTATTCCTCCACATTGTTTTGAGCGTTCCCTCTGGAAGTCTCTGAGCTACTTTTTTCTTGACATTGGCATTATTGCTGGTCTGTATGCAATCGCCTATAATTTGGATTCATGGTTCTTTTTTCCCATCTTCTGGTTAATGCAAGGAACTATGTTTTGGGCATTATTTGTAGTGGGACATGACTGCGGTCATGGCTCTTTCTCCAAATATAAATGGTTTAATAACCTAATTGGGCATTTGTCTCATACTCCCATTCTCGTACCTTACCACGGTTGGCGTATTAGTCATAGAACCCATCATGCTAATACTGGAAATATTGATACTGATGAAAGTTGGTATCCTGTTTCTGAAAGTAAGTATAATATGATGCCTTGGTATGAAAAGCTATTTCGCTTTTACTTGCCATTATTAGCTTATCCACTCTATTTATTTAGGCGATCGCCTAATCGTGCTGGCTCTCATTTTCTGCCCAACAGTCCATTATTTCGTCCTTCTGAAAAGTGGGATGTCTTAACAAGTTCTGCACTCTGGATGTTAATGGTAGGTTTTCTGGGATGGCTCACCTATCAGTTTGGTTGGGTATTTTTAGTAAAATATTACCTAGTTCCTTATGTAATATTCGTCGTCTGGCTAGATTTAGTCACCTACTTACACCACACTGAAGCAGATATTCCCTGGTATCGTGGAGACGACTGGTATTTCCTTAAAGGTGCATTGTCTAGCATTGACCGCGACTATGGTTTTATCAATTCTATTCATCACGATATTGGTACTCATGTAGCTCATCACATTTTTCTGAATATGCCACACTATCATTTAAAGACAGCTACGGAGGCAATAAAACCTATTTTGGGTGAATATTATCGGTATTCAAGCGAACCTGTATGGAAGAGTTTTATCAACTCTTATTTGACTTGTCATTTTGTCTCAGACAAAGGTTCTCAAGTATATTATCAATCACCTTGGAAAAAATCTTCAAACTAATTAGGGTTTGCTGAATAAAGTCTTTTAGTAGGGGTAGGAGACAACCCACCCCTAACCCCTCCGGTGGAGGGGAAGACAGGAGGAACGGGGGATGAGCGAGGAGGTAGGAGTAAAAATTGTAAAAATGATTTTTCTGCCCAACTATGAGCCTAAAATACGCTCCATGCATGAGCATGAAGGGCTGAAAAATTTGCACTTTTTTCGACCCCAAAAAGGCACTTGTCTTTATCTGTCAATGCTTTTAGATTTAATCAGCAAGTCCTAATTAAATTAATTTCATTTCGGTAGACTACAGTAGGGGCGTTAACGTAGTTGTGCGTAGCTAATGGCCATTGATCAGGCAAAGCTGCCGTTAATGTCCCTAAGGGATTTTGGTTGTGACGACGTAGTTCAGAGACCGGCAAAAGTGCTGTAAAGTTATTAGAGTTTTGTCAAAAGTACTTTGTTGTAGATGGATTTGGTATATAGCAGAAGGAACAAGGAAGAATGACCGAAGTTGGAACGTGCCGAAAGCTGAGTGCTGTTTGCGGAGCATTCCGGTACGGAAAATAGCGATCGCTAGTCATATCATGTCCGGACAATTAGTGAAAAAAAACTCTCTCCTTCTTATACCTTAAAACCACCTCTTCTTCCCTCCTGACTCCTAACTCCTCCCTGATTATTTATAACTATTCAACCGGACATAATATTAATGCTTTTAGCGTCCTGAAAGCTGACTGCTGTTTGCGGAGCATTCCGTTACGGAAAATGCTGATAGCTAGTTAATAATGCCTGTTTAAATTCTTTAGCTGTTTTAAAATAAATTTCTGGTTCATCAATTAATGCTAAATCAATTACCTCTGCTAAAGATCTAGGAATAGAAAGATTTCTTTGTCTAATTGGCACAGGTTTAGTTTGCAATACAGTTAAAATTGGGTCTTTACCAACAAAATCACGAGGATATACACCAGTTAACATATTGTATAAAGTTGCTGCCATTGCCCAAACATCTACTTCCGGTTTTACATATTTAAAATCAATCATTTGTTGTCTGGGCATAAATGGAAAAGTACCACCTTTATTTCCTGTAATTGTCTGCCCACTTAAACCTGCTAAATCAAAAGCTTTTGCTAACCCATAATCTGCTATTTTAACTACTGTTGAATTATCTACATTATTACTCAGAAAAATATTAGCTGGTTTAATATCGCGGTGAACTAAACCTCGCCCCATACTCAAACTACCATCTGCTTTTTTTACATAAGGAATTTCTGCATTATGGGCATATTCTAAACCATCTAAAGCCTGTAGAATAATTGGCACTGCCACATCAACAGATAACTGATAACCATGACTTTGCATCAAGTTCCAAATACTACCACCATTACAATATTCTAAAGTAAAAAAAAATAGGTGCTCACAATAATAATAATCTTTCAATTTAACAACATTCGGATGATTTAAAGCTTTAGTATTTTCTATTTCTCTTAAAAAACGATTTATGGCATTAGGATTATTTGTGACTTCTGGCAACATTGTTTTTAAAGCTATTAACTCTTGAGTTTGATTATTTTTAGCTAAATAAACTTCCCCACAGCCGCCTTTCCCTAATAAATTAAGCGTCGTATAACCAGGAATTGTAGTGAGGGTATAATCTCCTAAACTTGGTGGTAAAGTTGATAATTCAACTGTTTTTACTTGCCAAGTTTTTGGTTGTTCGAGCATTTCAGGAGGCATCTCTGTTTCTTCTTCAAGACTAACCTGAAAAATAGTATTTCCCAATTGAATTTGGTCTCCTGATTTTAATTCATATTCAGGGAAATTATTTTTTTTTGTTGTTTCAGAGAGATGCTCAGATTGACGCTGCCCAATTTTTTTACCATTAACATAAGTACCATTTTTACTAGCAAAATCACGCACTCGTATATCTGGAGGATTAATATCAAGTAGACAATGATAACGAGAAATTGTACGATGTTGTTCATCACTAGGTAGTCTGGGTCTACAGTCTCGATGACGACCGATAATACAGGTAGTTCGTTCTTCAAAGATAAATTCTTTGCCGAGCATACTTCCTTGGATAATAGTAAGTTTGACTTTAGCAGACATGAGGGAGTTAAAATTTTTGATATTTGTGCGATGATTTATATCAATTATCTAGGAAATTTTATTTTGATTTTTTATCTGATGATAAATTGTGAAGTATCTCTAGCATAATTTTGATAATATTTAAGTATAATTATCTTGATTATACAGTAAGAGAATATCAAAAATGTCGGGTGGGCAAATCTGAAAAGATTTACGGTTAATCTAGACAAATTAGTACATCTATAGAGTTAAAAATTTGTAAGGGAAGCTTTTGTCAGATTTGATAACTTTTCCTGATAGTTTATCATTTTCTTTGTGGGTTTAATACCCCACCGTCAACGGGGGTGTTCACGCATTACTTGGGGGAGCGAATCCCCATGTAATTTTCCTTCTGTCTCCTGTCTCCTGTCTCCTGTCTCCTTCTTCAACCTATTTTATTCCAAGGTAATATATAGCGTATTTGCGTAAGTCCCAATCTAGTGTATTTTGGAGTTAAGAATCTGGCTTTGCTAGAAGCTACATAATAAACATCTCCAATAATAAAAAATAAAATCAATTATCGTAGATAAATCATAAATTATTTCCCTCTAATCCATCTTTTCCGGGGAAGTCTAATGAATGTAGTAAAAATGCGATCGCAAATACAGATATACAGGACTTACGCATGAGGTACAAAAAACTAGGGTTTGAGATTGCTTTCTGTTCCGGAATACTCCCCAAACCCTATCGGTCGCTTAGGACGACAATACGTTGCAGGTGCGTAAGTCCTAATTTATACAGGACTTACACAGAATAACCTTGAAAACACCGTATGTAGGGGCGTTTTGCTCCGCAACATGTAAAGCGGAGCTTTGTGGAACGCAAATCGTATTCGCTCTCAGTCAATATAGTGTCTATGGGTAAGTCCTAATATAGATAGAGTATATTAGTAGAGTAGCAATCAAACTCAGAAAAAAAAATGGTCACATCCCAACTCCCTAAAGGCCCACAAAATCTGTCATTCCTGAATAAACTGCAAAGAATAGTCAAACCCTTGGAATTCCTGGAAAACAATGCTAGACAATATGGTGATATCTTTACCCTTCCTGTTTTATTAGGTGATACTAAACAGTCAATGGTAATCATAAGTAATCCCCAAGGAATTCAAGAAATTTTTGCCACCAACCCAGAAAAATTAGATGCAGGCGGAAATGGGGCAAGGTTGCCTTTTTTAGGAGAACAATCTCTGATAGCACTTTCAGGCGATCGCCACAGACGACAACGGAAACTCTTAACACCACCATTTCATGGCCAAAGGATGCTAGCTTACGGCGAGCTAATTCGTGAAATCATTCAGCAAGTTACGTCTCAATGGATAACAAACAAAACTTTTTCCATTCGTTCCTCTACTCAAAGAATCTCATTTCAAGTAATTTTAAAAGCTGTATTTGGTTTAGAAGAAGGTCAACGCTTACAAGAAATGGACCAATTGTTAACTACTAGATTTGAGGGAAGAGAATCTATCTTCAGATCTATCTTATTATTTTTCCCTGCACTACAAAAAGATTGGGGTCCGTTAAGTCCTTGGGGGTGGTTGATGCAGAATGAGCGAGACATTGATAAACTAATTTATGCTGAAATTGCTGAACGTAGGGAAAATCCCGATCCATCTCGCACCGATATTTTGTCTTTGATGATGGCAGCGCGGGATGAAGAGGGGCAACCTATGACAGATTTAGAATTGCGCGATGAGTTGATTACTCTGTTAGTAGCTGGTCACGAAACTACTGCAACAGCTTTAGCATGGGCATTTTACTGGATTCACCGTCAACCAGAAATTCGAGATCAACTGCTGCAAGAACTTGATGCACTCGGAGATAAACCAGATCCGATGGAAATTTTAAAATTGCCCTATTTGGATGCTGTGTGCAAAGAAACTCTGCGAATTTATCCAGTAGCGATATTAGCACTTCAACGACAGGTGAAGTCACCCCTAGAAATTATGGGTTATCAGTTTCAACCAGGAACTTTTCTGAGTCCCTGTATTTATTTAACTCATCATCGGGAAGATTTATATCCTCAACCGAAGCAGTTTAAACCAGAGCGTTTTCTAGAACGTCAATTTTCCCCTTATGAATATTTGCCTTTTGGTGGAGGCAACCGTCGCTGTATTGGTCAAGCTTTTGCCTTGTTTGAGATGAAATTGGTATTAGCAACCATACTATCTAGTTGGGAGTTGGCATTAGCAGATCAAAAGCCTGTTAAAGCAGTGCGTCGTGGTTTGTTGATGGCTCCAGCAGATGGGGTTCGGATGGTGGTTAAGGGAAAGCGTTATCAAAATCAGCTAGTACCTGTTTAAGAATTAGCTCCTCTTGTGACGTTTTGTATCAGTTTGATGAAGCAGTATAACAATAAAACAAATTGATAAACTTAAAACTCCTAAATTTATCCAAAAAATCCAATCAACCCTAAAACTATTAGAGTTTTTGGATAATTGTGCCCAAAATTATGGAGAACTTTTTTTACCAATTCCTTTTCCTTTTGGCAATTTAGAGACTTTAGTTGTCAGTCATCCCCAGGATCTTCAAGAGTTATTTAATCCTAAAAACAAAATTCTTGATGCTCCAGCTGCTCCTAATGAAATATTCAAACCTCAACTTGGAGAAAACTTATTAATTGTACAAGATGGAGAACGCCATCGAAAACAGCGAAAGCTAATGATGCCTCCCTTTTTTTCTATAGGTAGTATTTTGTTTTTTGTCGGAAGATCAAATTAATTTTTGGAGTTCTAGCTCTCACTTTTAGCCAGTGATATAACTCTACGCGGAGCTTTGCGTTGGCAAAATTCCCGGTTTCCAATAACCACCAGTTTATATTTTTTTAATCACTGTAAAACTGGTTTAATAAGTGCCTTTTGCTCCGCTAAATTAGTAGAGCCTTTTTGGAGCAAAACTTGCCAGTAAATAGCTAATGCTCTTTTTTTGTAGATAGTGGCCATCACGAAGATATGATGATTTTTCCATTGTCTTCTATCTATAGTTAAAATTAATTGACTACCATCAACAAATTCTCGACTAATAATCATCATGATCATCGGAAACCAAAACAATGGAAGGCTCAAAGAAAATAATGTTAAAAATCTTTGTATATGTTTTCGACAACTTTCATATGTGATTGGTAAAGGAAAACAACCAGAAATACCTTTCTATTTTGACAGTTTTCTGTACCGTTAATCACCAAACTAAAATTTTTAAAGTTTGGACTTGAGTATCACTGATAAAAATTGCATTTGGTTGGTCTATTTATGTAAGTGGATCGACTTTTTCTACCATAAAATTTGAGTGATGGCTACCATCAACAATTGAGATAAAAATCAACTTGAATTGGGGGAGAAGGGATTGGTAAGCTCAACGTGCCAACCCCTTCTCTAAAAATGATGATCATTATCATTTTCTTTGTGGGTTTAATACCCCACCGTCAACGGGGGTGTTCAAAATTACTTGGGGGAGCGTAGACGCGGAGCGGCCCTTCGTTGACTATCCCCATGTAATTTTCCTCCTGTCTCCTGTCTCCTGTCTCCTGTCTCCTTCTTCAATATTGAGGAAAAATCCAGATTTTATACAGAGGTATAATTCTTGAAACTATTGTGGGGCAATAGTTTTGAGGTGCTTGTCTCCCCCTGAGGGTTTTCCCATTTCTTCATAAGCAGATACTAAGTCTTCCAAAACTTCCTTCGCATTTTCTAGCGCTTCATCATAAGATTCACCGTGAGTTTGAGCGTACTTCCCCCATTCAGGTAAACTAGCAATATAGGTTTTATCCTTTTCAGACCATTGAATTAAAATACTATATTTCAATGGAAATTATAAATTAGGTGCTTAGGTGTACAATGAGGTAATAATTATGCTACTGGAAATAGATTTGATCACACCTTTTCCATTATACAAATAATAGCACAAATTTATTTAAAATCAACCCCTTGCTGAAAATTTTTTCATCTATTTCAAAGGTACAGCGAACAGCAAATTTTTGCATATCAGTCAGGTATATCAGGTATAATATTCGCGGGCAAGATGCCCGCACTAATTATGAAATAAGCTGTCAAGCCTTCTAATTTAGCCGGAGGTACTGATAACTGAGAACTGAATTTCCTAACCTCCAGTTAAAGAATTTTTAAGTAATTCAATTCCACCCTTGACACCTTCATAACCAAAACGCAGAATTAGACCACTTAAAGTCGCACCCATTGCACAAAGGACCAACCCACCTAAACTAATAACACCATCATCATCCAACAAACCAAAACCAGTAACAAAAATCCCGATCGCCGGTAAAGTATTAGTACCCGGAATTGGAATCATCATCGAAATAGCCATCACAGCGATCGCGCAACCAATGACAATTCTACCAACAAAACTCGTACAAATATAACTCAATCGAGGACGAGAAATCAACTCAATTTTCTGTAACCAAGGAATGCCAGACTTCAAAATTCCTTGTATTTTATCCAGAGAGATTGAATGATTTAACCAACTCTTAGGCAACCACGGAGTTTTAGAACCAACTATTAGTTGAACTGCCAATAAAAGTAATAAAATTCCAAATGGAATTGAATAACCAGGAGCAGGTACAGGCAAAGCAGAAGGTAGAGACAAAATTACGAATAAAAAGCCAAAAATTCTCTCTCCTGCTAAATCAATAATGTCTCCCAAAGTAACTTTAGAAGCACATTTTTCGTCAAAAAAATATCGTTGTAATTCTACAGATAATTTGGCCACGAATTTATATTATTTAAAGTTAAATATGGAACTAAGTTAAAAGTACAAAACTTTCAAGGAATATATGATTAGAAGATTTGATAGTAACCATAAGAGATTGACTTATATCATGTTCGGATAATTAGAGATAAAAAAACTTTCTCCTTCTTATATCAAATTCGATAGTATTGGTGTAATTAAATAAAGAGTGTGGGTAGTGTGGGAAGATGGGGATCTCAAGAAAGATTTGGCAATGGCGCTGAGGATGGAACATTTTTTTATACCGAATTAAACTGATTTGATATTATACCTTAAAATTCTCTTTTCTTCCCTCCTGAGTTCTAACTCCTCCCTTATTATTTATCACTAATTATATCGTCTCCGGATAATTAGTGATCAAAAAAACTTTCTCCTTTTCCTCCTCTTTATTCTTTCTTCCCTCCTGAGTTCTGAGTCCTGAGTTCTGACCAAAAAATAAGGTCTCAAGCCTGCCCTTTTAATGGGATGAAAAAGCGGTCGAGAGATGGCGATCTTCGGAGCGGGTCTGTAAGAACGGGTCTCCTCGCCATATCTAATCGACCAAGAGAAAGAGAACTCCGTATCTCAAGCCTCCTGCTTTCCTGCGGAATGCTGCGCAAACAGTAGGAGGTACTGATAACTGATAACTGAAATGACTCCTCCCTTATTATTTATAACTATTTAACCGGACATGATATTACAAGCTTCTAATATAGAAAATAGCATCCTACAAATATAAAAAACCCAGATAAAATTATGGATGTTTTACCAAGATTCTACCGGGGTTATTTCAAGCAAAATAAAACTAAAAATTATCAAAGGAATAGTAAATTAGATTAAACTAGATTCTTATTCCTTAAAAAATCAATTAGGTACCAACAGTCCAGGAATTCATATACTCGATTTGTTCTGGAGTCAAAGTATCAATACCAATACCCATTGCTTGTAATTTCAAACGAGCAATTTCTTTATCAACTTCTACAGGAATAGAGTGTAAACCTGGTTCTAATTTACCTTTATTTGTAACTAAATATTCACAAGCTAATGCTTGGTTAGCAAAACTCATATCCATAACTGCACTAGGATGACCTTCAGCAGCAGCTAAGTTAATTAAACGACCTTCACCTAATACAATTACAGACTTACCATTCTTGAGTGTGTACTGTTGAGTGAAAGGTCTAACTGTCTTGATATCAGTAGCATTTTTACCCAAAGTTTCTAGGTCAATTTCAATATCAAAGTGACCGGAGTTACAAACTATCGCTCCATCCTTCATCGCATCGAAATGTTCGCCACGAATAACGTGCTTATTACCAGTAACAGTGATGAATAGATCCCCTTGAGGAGCAGCTTCTTCCATTGGCATAACGCGGAAACCATCCATTACTGCTTCAATAGCGCGAACTGGATCGATTTCAGTTACAATTACATTTGCACCCAGACCTCTAGCACGGAGAGCTGCACCTTTACCGCACCAACCATAACCTACAACTACAGTATTTTTACCAGCTAATAAAACATTAGTAGCACGAATAATACCATCTAAAGTAGATTGACCTGTACCGTAACGGTTATCAAAGAAGTGTTTGGTGTCCGCATCATTAACGTTCATAGCAGGGAAAGTCAACACCCCATCATTGAACATTGCTTTTAGACGAACAATACCTGTAGTAGTTTCTTCTGTAGTACCAATGAGGTCGGAAAGTTGACTTTGTCTCTCTTTGACCATGGTTGCTACTACATCGCTTCCATCATCAATAATAATATTAGGTCTATGGTCTAAAGCAATTTCAACGTGGCGCAGATAAGTTTCTGCATCCTCTCCTTTCATCGCATATACAGAAATACCATAATCTACTACCAGACTAGCAGCTACATCATCTTGAGTAGATAAAGGGTTACTGGCAATTAATACAGCATCAGCACCAGCATTTTTGAGGGCGATCGCTAAATGAGCAGTTTCGGTTGTAACATGACAGCAAGCTGCTAATTTAATTCCGCTTAATGGCTTTTCTTTGGCAAAGCGTTCTTGAATTTGGCGTAAAACTGGCATTTCTCGGCCTGCCCACTCAATTCTTTGCTTTCCTAGAGGGGCGAGGGACTGGTCTTTAACTTCGTTTTTGATTTGGACTGGTGTCGCTACCATTCAATTTTTCCTTGAAATTTTATTCTTTGTCAGTATAGCTAATTTTACAAAAGTCGATCAAGAGTGTTAATACGACAAAATTTATTTTGACATTCATGCCAATATATGTTAGATGGTCTGAAAAATTGCCAGCAAAACTGGCCGTGAGAGACCGGAATACAATCAGCGATCACTGATTAATATTATGTCTGTTGGTGTAATATCATGTCCGGTTGAACAGTTATAAAATAAATAACGACCGAGAAGTCAGTAGTCAGTGATCAGGAGTCAGGAGGGAATAAATAAGAAGGAAGAAGAACAGGATAAGAAGAAAAAAGTTTTTTTATCACGCTCTTATCCGGACATGATATAAAAACTTGAGAAATATCTACTTTTCCTTCTTGAAAATTTTCTTCTCTCTTCCTTCTTCCTTACCGGTACTTTGGCAAAAAATATGTTAATAACAGCGTCAAACCCTTATATAGTCAAGGTTTTACATTTAACAAACCTTTTTCCTGATATATCTAGGTTTTCCTGCGGAATGCTACGCAAAGAGCCATTTTTAGCCAGAGCAACGTATTTCCCTTACCGAAAAATTGTGGGTATGCGCCTTCCCTTTTCAGAGGATAATAAAGAAAAATTTTCATGATTAGTCAATCCTCTTCTTTTCAAGGAAAGGTAATTATTAATTATTAATTGTTGAACCCTACTAGCTTTGAAGGCATTTTCGCTGTAAAAAATATCAAAGTACCGTTACTGTATTTGTAACAAACAGTTATCAAATTGGTATCACACTATGTGTGCTGCGAGAGTGAAAAAACAGATAAAAAAAAGAGGTTACTCAAACCCCTATGTCTGAAATTATCCGATTGAAAGTATTGTTTTCAAACTATCCTACACAAAAAGCTCATAGTTGCCCAACTATTAATATCTAGAGCATAATCATCAGTTGATAACCCACTTGATTGAACAGCTAATTGACTAGCACTTTGTAAGTCTCGTAATACTGCTTGTGCTACATTCAAAGGATTTAATACTTCTTGAATTACTCCATCGTTTCTAGCTTGACGTACCTCTCTATTAAGAGCTGCTATTGTTTCCTTGAATGGTTGATAGCTACAGATAATTAGGCTTTCTGCCAAACCTTCAGGACCGATTAGTTTCCACCCAAAAGATTCTGTATCTCTAGGAAAATTACTAATCACAGGAGGCATATTTACGCTATCTTCTGGAGAAATAACTAACCCGGTTTCTGAAGACTCATTATTATTGAGAGATTGATTAGATGCAGCAGGATCGAGAACAAGAATGCACCCACTACTGTCTAAACTGAATAACATAAAATAAACTGGGCGATCGCCGTCATTATACAATCGACATTGAATTCGACTACCAATTGGTAATGTGAGTAATCCATCAGAAACTCCAAAGCTGCCTACACCTTCTATGTTCGTTTTAAATTTCGCCTCATTACTTACCCCTAAAGTTTCCCTACGCATAACTATCTTTGCTTTTGGAGTAATAGTAGCGAAATTGGATCTGACTTTAATTTGAGTCGAACTTTCATTTCTCGTTAAGCGTAGTATTTTAGCTGCGAGTAAAGTTTTTAATTGGGAACTTAACCTTTGTACTGCTACTTTTACTGCTTCTCCTCCTTCCCCTCCTTCTCCTACACTACTGGGTATAAGCACCTCGCCTAGAGAAAATAGAGCATAACGACCTTGGTACATCGAAGGTAGAGGAGCAGAGAGACTTTGAGCAATAGTTGTTTCTGGTACTCGACTAAATATATAATCTGCTGCTTGAATATTGTTTACTACTGTAACTTGGGACTCTGCGGAGAATCCACTGGTAGCATCTACCCGCTCAATTCTTGACAGTTCCCGATCGAGAGCAATAGTCAATTCAGTAGGTTTCGGCAAAATACGAATTTTTTCTCGCACCATTTCTCCTGCCAAAAGTTGAGGATTAGGAGAAGATGTTTGAGTATTTTTTTGTGTTTGGTTGTTTAGATTTTCTCCATTTTCAAACTTCTGTTTTTCCTGCTCTGACAACTCTTGTGAATTATTAGTTTCAATAATTATAGAAGCTTTAGCTTTTAAACCACTCCGACTGCGAATTTGTAATTTAAATTGGTAGTTGTTTGAGTTTAAATCCGAAGAAGGTACAGTTGTGAATAGGGAATTATATGTAACTGCATCAAGAACATTTATTGGCAGTCCTCCTAGCCAAAGGGTTGCTGTTTTGCCGTTATCTTCTACTGAGTTAACTACGCCACTAGCAGGGGGTGATAGGGGGGTTAAGAGATTTTGATAAGGCGTAGCTACTGGAGTTATGGTAGCTTTTTTGGTAAATTGAGCTATACTTTTTTCTGTTGCTTCTTTGAGTTCCGGTTGCTGATAAGTTCCAGCTAGTTGTTCGACGAAGCTAGTGCTTTGTGCAAAACTAATTTGTAGTTTGGTTGCAGGGGTTGTATGCCATAAATTTTGGGTAAGAGCATAAGTGAATAAACCCGAGCTAAAACCATTCCAATCAGTTTCGGTAGCAAATTGGTTATCTCGACTAGCATTAAGGATCAATCCTGGTAGTTGGCTTTGATTAATTGGCTGTCTTCTTTCTAAAGAGAGACGATCGCGTAGCAGTGTTTGCATTGCTTTCTCTTTTTTATTAATTTGCTCCGTAGTCGAACTAGGTCGAGAGCGAACTCTGAGAAAACCTTGCAAACTTTGACCGGGATATACATAGCTAGTGTCTAGTACAGTCACTACTTTTCTTGTATCAAGCGATTGCACTAATAACCATAGAGTTTCTTCTAGTACGTCATTTATTGCTCTACCTTCATTGTTAAGTGATACAGCGTCTATTGGCACTAGAGTATTTTGAAATGTTAATTTTGAGGAACTGAACTCCTCATTTTGTTCATTCTCATTTATCATTTTGCTGACACGACTACCATAACCACTAAAGTGAAAGAGAACTAGGTCATCAGGTCTAGCTTGATTAGTGAGATGATCAATAAAAGCTGTTTCTATATTTTCTCTGGTAGCTTGTTTATTTGTGAGAGTGAGAATATCAGTAGGTAAAAAACCAAACTTATGAACTAGCAATTCCTGTTGCATCTCCAAATCTGTAACACACCCAGATAGAGCTGCATCCGGATATTCGTTAATACCTATGAGAAGTGCTAATTTACGTCCAGTAGTTTGAGCTAGAGCAGTTGAGTAACGACTTTGGAGTCGCCACCACCATGCTTCACTTATTCCCAATGCTCCCAGGGCCAAGCTAGCCCTTTGCAGAAATTCACGCCGCTTTAATCCCATGCTTTTTCCTTAAACTCCTCACCTGAACTGAGTCAATCAGGACTTTTTATCACAACATTATTATTAATTGTCTACATATATTGAAGCACTCTGCAGTTAACCAATAAGGGGGATCGTAGCCAATTTTAAACACTATGCGGGTTTAGTTTACTACAACAAGTCAGCTCTTAAGCAACCATCAAGTTAAAGCAAATTTGAATAGATAACTTGACCCAATTCTTAGTGGAGGTTGAAAAGCTTACTTTTTGTATAGCTTTTTCAACCCACCTCCAAATTCTGGTACAATCATGCTTCATACTTTAAGGAGTGTACCAGAAAAATTTCTGCTCATATCAACTAGATGCTTTCATTGCTTTAGCCAACTCTTGAGCCACCTCTGGTCGTGAAAATTCTGGTGGTGGTAACTCACCCCGACGTAACATTTCTCGTACTTTTGTTCCTGATAGATGAATTCGTTCTTCTGGCAAACTTGGACTTGTTTTACTTGTAGCCATACCTTTAGTACGAGTACAGTAGAAAGCGTGTTCAAACTTCATTGGAACAATATCTAACTCTCCGGGTTCAAACTCATCAAAGATATATTGAGCATCATAAGTACCATAATAATCCCCTACCCCGGCATGATCTCGACCAACGATGAAATGGGTACAACCATAGTTTTTCCGCACTAAAGCATGAAAAATTGCTTCCCTTGGGCCAGCATAACGCATGGCTGAGGGATTAATGGCCATAATTACTCGGTTTTGAGGAAAGTATTTCTCAAACATAATCTCGTAGCAACGCATCCTCACATCAGCAGGAATGTCATCGGATTTTGTCGCACCTACTAAAGGATGTAGAAATAAACCATCTACTACTTCTAAAGCACACTTTTGAATATATTCATGGGCACGGTGGATGGGGTTACGAGTTTGGAAACCTACTACTGTTTTCCAATCTCTTTCTAAAAATAGTTTTCTGGACTCAGCTGGATCGATTTGATATTTAGGAAATAATGGGTGAGGGTGACGTTCTAATAACCACACTGGACCTGCTAAGTTAATAGGGCCAGCATCATAGAGAACTTTTACTCCTGGATGTTTGATTTCGTCTGTACGATAAACATTAATTGCTTCATGGGCTTTATTGTAGCGAAACTTTTGAGTTAATTCTAAAACTCCTACAAATTCTCCATCGGGAGAATCAAGACGCACCCAACTTCCTTCTTTGATTGAATCTGCTACTTCTTCTGAGACTGGTAGAGTGACTGGTATACTCCAAGGTAGACCATTTTGAAGACGCATATCAGTAACTACGGTTTCATAGTCTGCCGCTTCCATAAAGCCATTTAGAGGACTAAAGCCTCCTATAGCTATCATCACTAAGTCTGAAAGTGCTCGTTTATCTAGTTGTACTCGTGGTAAGCTTTCGGCTTTTTCCATGAACTCTTGTCGTTCTGCTGGTGTGGCAATCCGATTAATCAGATGGCCACCGTGTGCTGGTATACCATTGGGATGCTGACTCAAAGCAATTCCTCTCTTTGTTAACTACAGTAGTTGATCAAAATTAGGTTTTCTCATCTCGATCTTACATCTTTGAGGCACTTCTATCTTCAAATTTAGTTATTAGAAGTTGACTGAGGTTCAGGTAACTATCAAAGATGCTTTCTTTTTTCTAACTTCTTTAGTTGTAATTATATGACCGGACTTAATCAAAATTATATCTAAGGCCCAGGGTGGTAAAAAAATTGTGTCGCTATCTATATAAAAACTCTAAATATTTATAAATCACAATTTACTAATATAGCATTTCTATTTAATTAAGCTGTGAGAATATTTTTGAGGAATAAAGCAACTGGGAATTAAATTAGGAATATTTGTTTGATCGTTACAGTCATAAAATCTTACTACATTCGTAACAAAATCTAAATTAATTATAGATCATCAAGTCTGACATTATTATCAGTATTTTCTTCTCTCTAATTTTCAGAGATTTTCTACACAATCTAATGTAGATATAAAAAAAGTAAAAATCAGATAATGTAAAGTTATGTAAATAAAATGTTGTCTTGAATGTAAATAATTTGACAAAAACTGGTTTGACAAATTAGTATTATCTAAATAAGAAGTTGATAAAACTACAAAATTTAACTAGATAAACTATTAGCAATCTTTGATAATGAGTGCTAAAAATACGCCATTATATTTTGAGGACAAATTAAAGAATAAAGTCAAGGTTTTGCATCTGATTAATAATTAATTAGAGGTCAAAAAATTAGCACTCGCCTTGAAAGACTGCTAACTTAAATGTATCTAAAATATAGTTATAATATCAAAAATAATTAGAGAGGAAACACAGAAATGCAGTATACTTTTGAACTTTTAGGTATTTCTCCAATCTTACATTTTTTTAATCACCAACAAAAACTGCAAGTAGAAAAAAACTTAACTGTAGAATATCTAGGAAACCATGAATGTTCTCTAGATGTGTTTATAAAATCTGTTGAAAATGTTTCTACTGATCGTGGTTGGAGAGTAGATAAAGTTGTCGAAACAGTGATTAATTTTTGGATGAATAATCCTGATAGTATTCAGTATTGGAATTCTCGCTTAAAAGATGCTGGGGAGGAAAACCTTTTAGTGGCAAGAGTGGGAGATATTAAATCTTTAAGGCAATCCTTTGAATTATTATTGAATAATTAGGTGGTATTGATGTGGGTCTGGAGATATTTCATTCGCCAATGTAATGTCTACATAAAGACGGGCAATAAAAGTAATATTTTCAGACTTTTTATCTTAAAAATTGAAATTTGGAATTTTCTTAATTCAGATCAGTTAGCTATATTGCATAAGTTAGGTAAACTCGTGATTTTTTGATCTAATATTATATCCGGATAATAGCGTGACAAAAAAACTTTCTACACTTTAAAACTTCCTCTTCTTCCCTGCTGAGAGAATTACTTTGATTAGCGTAGTTATGACGATTGGAGATTTTTTTTATGTCCAATCAAATGGATTTGATATGATTTATGTCATGTCCGGTAGCATCGGTATTGTCAGCGTGAAGGTAAGGAAGAAGGAAGAAGCAAGAGGGAAGAAGGCTTAAAAGCTTGAAAAAACGTAAATTTCCTGTAAATATTCACCCTTGGTTTTACACAAACGCGCCCCAGCGGACATGATATTATGCAAGAGGTCTAATTAGGGTTTGCTGAAAAAGTCTTATGGGCAAGGGTAGGAGACAGGAGACAGGAGACAGGAGACAGGATAAATGGGAATTAATTAGGAGGTAGGAGGAAGAATAACCAAGGGATTATTCTGCGCAACTATGAGCCTAAAATGCGCTCTTTTTTGAACCATTATCACCATTAAGCTTGGACTTTTTTTAACTAAAAAATGCGCTCAACCTTTATATTTCAGTGCTTTTAGATTTAATCAGCAAACCCTAATTAAAAAAAATTGGTATAGCAGTCGAAGGAAAGGGCGCGGACATATCAAAAACTGAAAACTCAGACAAAGCCAGATTTTTCCTTCTTCCTTCTTCCTTGTTCTTTCTTTCTTCTTCCTTCTTATTCACAAATAACAACTTGAGGTGCTAATAATAAATTTTCCTCGGATTTGATTAACTGCCCAATACCCAGAAATACACCTTCAATATTATATACCCGTAAAGGATTTTCAGTTTTTTCGTCTTCTATTTCCCATTTTTTTTGATAAGGTAAACGTTGACCTTGACACCATCTTTTGGCATCCTCAATAACTAAAACTATTGCTTGTAAATGTGCCAATGCTACCTCCGGTGATAAGAGACTAAAAGTTTTTTGTTGTAGTTGAGTTTCCATCTCCTCAAAAGTAAGACTATCTTTCAAAGAAAAGCCACTACTTTCTGTTCGAGTTAAAGTAGCTAAAGTCCCTCCAGTATTTAAAACAGCACCTAGATCGCGAGCGATCGCCCGAATATAAGTTCCGGCACCACAAGCGATCGCTAAATCCAGCTCAGGAAAATCTCCACTCCGCCATTCAAGAACTTCTAAACTAGACACTTCTACAACCCGAGTAGGAATTTCAACAGTTTTTCCCTGACGAGCTAAATCATAAAGTCGCTTTCCTTCCACCTGTATTGCACTGTAACTAGGAGGCAGTTGTTCAATTTTTCCTAAGAAATTTGGCAGCACCGCTTCTATATCAGACAATGTTAACTGTGACGCTAGTGTAGATTTAACAATTTCTCCCTCTAAATCATCAGTGGTCGTAATTACACCAAATTTGACTGTGCCACAATAAGCTTTTTCTGAGCGTAGAAACTGTAATAATCTAGTTGCTTTTCCCACGGCAATAGGTAAGACACCAGTAGCCGCAGGATCGAGAGTTCCTCCATGGCCAACACGCTTGAGACCTAGTAACTTTCTTACTTTTGCTACACAGTCATGGGAAGTCATGCCAGATGGTTTGTTGAGATTGAGAAAGCCTTGCATTATATGGGTTTGCACACTATGGAATGATATTGCCAAAAATTAGTTTAGACTTTGAGTAAAAAACCTAATATTAATCATTTTAGCAATTGATTAATCCAAAATCCTGTTCATCAAAAATCTAAAATCATTTGTCACTGTGCAATGCCAGTTTTTCAATTTTACCTTCAGCTAATAGACATCTCCAAGAATAAAAAATCAATATCTATATCCCAAAGAAATTATCAATTCTTTCCCCTCCACGGTCGGGCCCCGCGGGTGGGTTCCCTACTGCCTACTCCCTACTGCCTACTCCCTATGGGTGGAGGAGATGTCTAATTATCATTACATTTAAGCAACGCCCATTATATTGTTATTCCACCCATAATTTTTCTTTATAGCGCTGCAGGCAACAGGCAACAGCTCCGGAAGGCAACAGGGGGAATAAATTGCGGATAATATAAGACTTTTAGCTATTTGGCCTCTCCTGCAATTTGTAAATATACCAGCGCTCATTGCTATATTCTTTGGTTTTATATCAGGTCTAATTAATTAGACGTAAATATTAATGATCTTCATCAATTATCTTGAGAATCTATCAAATTTCCCCCTAATCCCTACTCCCTACTCCCTACCCCCTAATCAATGTTATCATTTTCTTTGTGGGTTTAATACCCCACCGTCTACACAGTGTTCAAAATTACTTGGGGGAGCGTAGACGCGGAGCGGCAGGTCGTTGACTATCCCCATGTAATTTTCCTCCTGTCTCCTGTCTCCTGTCTCCTGTCTCCTTCTTCAATTGTGGGTATTTAAAGAGACATGATATTAGATAATAGTAAAGTCAAGATCGCCTTCTACAACATTCAGCACTATTGCCAGATAATCTTCATCATCATCCCTCAACCTAATAGCTACACCGTTTTCTCCACCTACAACTGTTGTCTCAAATTCTATGTCACTACGCTCCAAACCATTAATTAATCCAATTTGATCGTCTTCTTCAGGGTTGTAGTCTGTAATAATATCTGCATCTGATGGACTGAGACCACCTGTATTTTCACTAATAGCAAATAAATCTTCTCCTGTCCCTCCAGTTAAAGTATCAGAGTCGCGATCGCCGACTAGAGTATCATCACCTTCACCTCCATCTAGAGAATCATCTTCTTTACCTCCCAAGAGGCTATCATCTTCTTTACCTCCCAAAAGATAGTCATTGCCTTTATTACCATAGAGTGTATCTTCATTTTCTTCACCAAATAGAGAGTCATTATTCCTACCACCCCACAATGTGTCGCTACCATCACCCCCTAGAATAGAGTCCTGTTGTTGCCCACCGAGTAGAGAATCATTACCTTCACCTCCGAGCAAAGTATCATTATCTCCCTCTCCAAAAATTCTATCTCCTCCGCCTCTACCTTCTATAGAATCTCGACCTCCCATTCCCATAATGAGGTCTGCTCCTGCTGTACCATTGATATTCTCATCCTCTTCTGTGCCGAGAATTTCATTGAATTGATTTCCAGAACTCCCACTTCCATCGGTGCTTGTGCTATTACCACTCCCATCGCCATTACCACCTCCATTGGTATCGTTACCCCCTCCTGGCATTGATTCATCAATAATCGAAGGCCTAAAAAAACTAAACAGATCGATTACACCGTTAAAAAGGTTTTCTTGTGTTGCCGTGACCATAAAACTTTACCGAATAACTTCTTTGTGAATAATATTTATATTTATAGTAATAGTATAGATTGGTTAAGACATAAAGTGATACAGTCTCCGGATAATTAGTTATCGTATAATTCAGGAGTCAGGAGTCAGGAGTCAGGAGAAAGTAGTGAGAAATTCAGGATGAGAGTGGAAAAAATCTTGGGATATTCCGGCATTTTATGTCTGTATTTAATGGAAGTAGAAAGTGAGATAACTGTATAACCGGATTTCATATGATAATGATTTTTAGACAGGAAAATGTTTTTCCTACTGTTTCTAGAGCCAGTGTTCCTTCCTATACATAATCTGTTAATTATATTTTTATTCGCCTGTTCAGTAATAGTTAATAGGGATAATATTTGACAAATACACTATTCAAAATAATGGCGTTCCACAGTGACGAATGATTTTAGATTTTTGATTGAATTGGATTTTGGATTAATCAATTGCTAGAATAATTAATATTAGGTTGTTTTTAGTCAAACAGGACTTACGCAAAGACACTATATATAGCGAATGTCAAATAGAGCGATTGCTGACGCAAGGCTCCGCTAACCCTTAGAAAAATTATAGCGATCGCCTAACATTTTTAGTTTTATCCCTATTCATAAAAACCTAAATAACTGTCATTTTAATTGTAGGATATTTAAGTTCAGATACTAGATATTTGGATAATAATTGATGTTTCAGATGATCAATAGTTATCCCCAAAATATTTGCCATTTTTTTCAAATGATTCCAGACTAACATGGCACAAGCAATATGATTCTTTTGGATTTTTGCCCGACGACCCAATCCAAAACTCAAATCCTGTTAGTTGTTTAATTTCTCTATGAAACTCCTCTATTTTCCATCTAGGCGCAAATTTCAAACTCAACGTCATCTGTACTCTGATGACTGAGGTAATTAGTAACAATATATTCTGTTGGTGTTTGTAGAAACAGTAGCCCAGAATAATCTGACTTTTTGATCTCTCGGAAAACCTTTAATCTTAATAATTTTTCCTGATACTAATTCCTCCTGATTCGATGTTAATTATTCCAGTTTTTGTTTTTTTTCACCCCCTGTATCGTCTACTAAACGATTGCTTTTTAACGGGGAATAGTAAACTTTACCTAAGTTATCTATTAAGATAATGAGTTTTTTGGTTGGATATAAGCTATCCATTAATACTGTTTTTACTGGTATTTTCTTCTTTTTTACTACATCAATTATTATATATTCTATATTATCTATTTTACTATTTTCATCACTTTCACTCTTTATAAATCTGATAATATACTATGCAGAAACGTTATATTTGAGGATTAAAATATCAACAATTAACTGTTCCTATTCCACGCACTACCCTATGTTCGTTACCACTATACTGACGCCGAATAAGCTCAATATGCATGGGAATACTTTTTATTCAGAAACCTGTCATCAAAAATTAAATAACCATCTTCAGTAGTTACAATTTCTTCTCTGACATTTTCCCACAACATTTCTGTTCCTAAATCAATATTTTTCAAGTAACGATTAATTTGATTGCTGACGCAAAGCTACGCTATCGTGGCTAACTTTTTCTAGATTGTCAGCCAGGTTTGTCAGAGTGTAATGTTTCTGACTACTTATGAGATACTGACAATATTTTATATAATTAAAGTCTATTAAAAACTCTTCATAAAAATATATGTTATTTGAAATTATAATCATACCAGAGAACCTACAATATACTCAATCTAATTTTTCAGTTAATGATAATTTTGTGGCTCAGGTGTTGGTGGAGCCTAGCGGCAGCTATATCGCCAAGGGAAACGGAGTTTAGATCGCAAATCTAGAGAGAGTCTTAAAGATTAACACTATATATAGTGTCCTTACGTAAGTCCTGTTTTTAGATGATTTTGCCACTGAATATGGTCTGGGAAAGAATAAAAGAGTTATACTGGTCATCGATCAAGCCGGTTGGCATACCAGTCATAGTTTGAAGATACCAGAGGGTTTGGATTTAATCTATTTACCTGCCAAGTCACCAGAACTACAACTAGCAGAACGTTTGTGGCCTTTAACTAATGAAGTTGTGGCCAATAGCTCTCCCCTTTCTTTAGATGAACTTGAAGAACTATTAGTCTTTCGGTGCCAACAACTAATGAAACAGCATGATTTAATACAAGGACTAACTTGCTTCCATTGGTGGCCTCAAACTAGGGCTGTTCAATTATAAGCGATCGTTTGAACATAAAGGTAGTTTGCGTTGGCGGAGTAAGTGCGGCAGCTATATCGCCATCTTCTTGGCCATAAAGTTTGAATACTTCTACTGTAATGATTCTGGCTTTATTATAAGTAATCATCCGAACATGATATTAGACTGTTATGAAATCACTGGAGGTAATGTCATTTGCTATTACCCCTTCAAGTACAGTTAAAACTTCATTAGTGAGGGTGACCTTAACTTCAGTGCTTGTACCTGCATTTTCAATCGTTAATTCGCTGAAAGTTAAACCGTTAGATAATCCAAGTTTATCGTTATTAACTTCAAAGTCTGTAATAATGTCAGTTCCATCTCCTTGACTATAGATAAATACATCATTACCACCACCACCAGTTAGGGTGTCATCACCAAGACCACCTGTAAGTTGGTTGGCAGAATTATCACCTATAAGTTCATCATCACCATCAGAAGCAATCAAGTTCTCAATATTTGTTAAAGTATCTTGAGCGACAACCGTATTGAGCATAGCATCTTCCCAAACTTCAGCTATCTTATCGTAACCACTAGCTGTCAGATGATAACCATCCTTAGTGATATCACTAGACTCTAAAGGTGTATTAAAAATATCTACGAAATGTACATTATGTCCACTAGATTTTCTGGGTTCAACTATTTCACTAGGTATTCGCTCGTTAAACTCCTCAGTTCTCGCTTCTCTGTCCGAGTTACTAAAGTTTGGCAAAATAGATGCAACTAAAATTTGTGATTCTGGTAGTGCTGTGTTCATTCGATCTACCAGATCACCAAGGTCTGCAAGAGCAGTATCTGGACTATCCCCTTTATTAATATCATTTGTACCTGCCATCACTAAAACCATATTAGGATCATAAGTGGCTAAGGTATCTTCAATATTTGTGTATCTTGCGACTGATGGGTGATTTTTACCTCGAGCTTTACTGGCGTTATCTGTAAGTTGATTAATAGTGAATTTACCACGACCTTCGTGGTCTTGATCAATATCAGAAGGACCACTGTATGCTGTACCAACAAAATCTATATTGTAGCCAGCACCATTTAAAGACCTCCATAATTCGTTACGATAGCCAGCATTGCTGGCATCACTAGGATATCCGCTAGTGTTAGAGTCGCCTAGAGGTAAAATTTTAAAGTCTTCAGACCAAGTTTCAAACTTACGGCTGACTTCACCAGTCTCAAGGTTAGCAATAAGTCCACTGGTCTTGTTGCTAGCATAGTTGACTGTATCTTGACCCTCACCGCCATCGTAGCTGTTGTTACCAGGGCTACTGACGAAATTATCATCACCAGGACTACCGTTAAAAGTATTATCTCCACCTAAACCATTATCTGGAGAAGAAGCATCATTGTCTACAACTGTTAACACCGCTGTATCATCAGTGCCGAGGGTGGCTCCTCCTGTAGGGGAGGATAAAGTTAGATTAATTGTTTCGTCATCCTCTTGCTCANAACTTTCTGGTCAAAATGTAGATATTAATAATGAGGAGTTAGTCATTGAAAATGCAGAAGATATAAATATTTCTAAGATTTTAGCAATTTTAAGTTTGCCTATTAAACAATTGAACAGTTAAATTTTCAGTCAACGGGTGGCAGATTTGGTTGCGGATTTGCGATCATCTTCCAATAACAAACACTAGGCACGTTGCATACAATATCCTTACTGGGTTATCATTTTGCCTATATAATATATTAAAAATTCCCCAATTAATCTGGAGGTAATTATGTCAGAAAAATTGACTATTCTGCCCCATGGAGATCCAGACACCAGTCACATGATTCTAGAGGATGATACTCCCTTGGATAGTTTTATTAATGAAAAACAACAACGTCTACTCACAACGGTATTTTATAGCGGTGCTAAAATACCGATAAATGTTCCTTTTATTGTTGCTGCCAATGTGGGTTTATTTTCTCATCTCCTAGATTCAGGAATTGTACCTGATGTCTTTTTAAGTTTGAATATTATTGGTGAGAAAGAATGGTGGGAACGTAATGTTAGCTCTTATTTATTCTGGGAATTTGGCAAAGCACCAGATATCGTAATAGAAATTGTTTCTCCGACTCCCGGTAATGAATTAGGAAGTAAATTAACGGACTATGCAAAGTTAGGAATTCCTTATTATGTTGTCTACGATCCATTGCAAAAACTTAGCGAAACTGTACTGCAAGTCTTTCAATTACAAATTAATTCTTACGTTCCTAAAAATAATGCTTGGTTTGCTCATGTTAATTTGGGATTAACTCTATGGAATGGTGTATTTGAAAATGTTAATGGTACTTGGTTACGTTGGTGCAATGGTGATGGGAATGTAATTAAAACAGGAGATGAAATAACAACAGCAAAAAATCTGGAAATTTCCCAAAAAGATGCTCAAATATCCCTAAAAGATGCTGAGATATCTCTAAAAGATGCTCAAATTAAACAGGGGTTATTATTAGCAATTGAAATGGGATTAAAACTCAAGTTTGGTGATGAATATGTGGAGATTTTATCAGATATTTCAAAAATAGATGATGTGAAATTGTTAGAGACAATAGTATCTCAAATTCCCCAAATTTCCTCAATAGATGAATTGCGAAAACTATTGAATAATTGATAATGGATAATTAATTGAATCTAGGTTTAAAGACTCTCCTTTTAAGGATAAAAAAGGGATTTATCAAATTAAGGTCTATTCAAATCAAGCCCTTTCCCCCTACATTTTTAAGCTGACCATAATCATACACAATTCTTAACAGACAATTCTTAATTCAGTACGCTACAAGAGAAGTTAATGTATTACAAAATAAATTAATTTTTTTAGGAGCATACATAGTTATGTCTACAAATACACCAACTCTTGCAGGATTATACGTTTTCTCCTCAGAAGAGAAACTGACTTTTCCGCTCAAACATACGGAAGTTCAAGCTAAAATAGCTGGCAACCTATCCCGCGTCGAAGTAACTCAACAATTTGAGAACCCATTCACCGAACCCCTAGAAGCAACTTATGTCTTCCCATTACCAGATGAAGCAGCAGTCGATGAAATGGAAATCAAAATAGGCGATCGCTTAATCAAAGGTAATATCAAAAAACGAGAAGAAGCAAAAAAAATCTATCAACAAGCTAAACAACAAGGTCGCACCGCAGGGTTACTCGAACAACAGCGCGATAATATTTTCACTAAGTCCCTGGCAAATATTAAACCAGGGGAACAAATAGATGTAATTATTCGCTATACAGACTCCCTCAAATTTGAAGGTGGGGACTATGAATTTGTGTTTCCGATGGTTGTGGGACCTCGCTATATTCCTGGAACACCTATAGATGGAAGTGGCGATACAGACCAAGTTCCCGATGCTAGTCAAATTACACCACCAATAGTTCCCCCGGCAACTCGTTCAGGACATGATATTGGTATGACAGTAGAAATAGACTGTGGGATGCCAATTTTTCAGGTGAATTCCACATCCCACCAAATTCAAACATCCGAGCGAAGAGAAATTGTTACGGTTAAATTAGGAAATGAAGACACTATCCCAAATAAAGACTTCATTCTCCGCTATCAAGTTGCTAGCAATCATACCAAAGCAACAGTATTAACTCAAGCAGATGAACGTGGTGGATATTTTGCCATTTATCTAATTCCAGCTTTACGGTATCGCAGTGATGAAATTGTGCCTAAAGATGTGGTTTTCCTCATGGATACTTCCGGTTCCCAAAGGGGAGAACCCTTGCTCAAATGTCAGGAATTGATGCGCCGTTTTATTCACGGACTTAACCCCAACGACACTTTCACAATTATCGACTTTGCCAATACTACCAGAAAACTGTCAGAACAACCTCTACCGAATACACCTAAAAACATTGCCACTGCAATTAACTATATCAATAGATTAAATGCAAATGGTGGCACTGAATTACTTAATGGTATCCAGGAAGTGTTGCAATTTCCGCCTCCACCTGCGGGAAGACTACGGAGTATTGTGATGTTGACCGATGGTTATATTGGTAATGAAAAAGCAGTATTGGCAGAAGTGCAAGACCAACTCCAACCAGGTAACCGACTTTATAGTTTTGGTGTCGGTAGTTCGGTAAATCGATATTTGATTAACCGTTTGGCAGAAATTGGGCGGGGTATTGCCAGGGTTGTGCGACAGGATGAACCCACTCAGGAAGTAGCAGAGAAATTTTTTCAGCAAATTAATAACCCAGTATTGACTCAAATTGAGATTAATTGGAATGGTTGGGGTGAAGTACCAGAAATTTATCCGGTGACAACTCCAGATTTATTTGCCGAACAACCTTTGGTTTTCTTTGGGCACAAACAGGATGCTGTGGGAGGTGAGTTACAGGTTAATGGTATTGCTGCTGGTGGGGAAATTTATCAGCAGACTTTCGATATTCATTTTGCTGAGAGTGGTAATGTGGCAGTTGCTCAAATTTGGGCCAGGCAAAAGATTAAGCATTTGATGAATCAGATGTTTGATTATGATAAGAAGTCGATAGTAAAAGAGGTGACGGAGACTGCTTTAAGTTATCAATTGTTGTCTGAATATACGGCGTTTGTGGCAGTTAGTGAAGAGGTGCGTGTTGAACCTGGTGGTAAGAGTATTTCGATGGAAGTGCCTGTGGAAATGCCAGAGGGATTGAGTTATAAGGGGTTCGGTCCTGCACCTGAAATATTTCTAGTAGACAACTGTGCAGCTGAGAGTATGGTAGCTTATTCAGAACAAATTGTGCCGGAGTGTCGAAGAAGTTCAGCAGTACCTCAAGCAACTGATTGGATAGAAAAGGAAAGAGCAATTTCCCTACCAGTTGCGCGGCGTCGAAGAAGAGCAAAAGCAGCAGCACCTCAAACAACTGATTGGATGGAGCAAGAAAAGGAAAGAGCAATTTCCATCGATCCAAAGCCTTTAAGAGGAAGAAGAAGGAGAAGAGCAAATAGCAAAAAGCAAGATTCTGTAAACCTCACTCATAATACTTTGCAAATTATTCAGGTTACGGGGTTAGATGCAGGAGGGCAAGAAAATCTCCAACAGCATCTACAAAATCTGAATATACCATCAAATATTAATGGTGAAATAGTTTTGGAATTGCAGGTGAAAGGCGATCGCGTACTTCGAGTAATTTTAGATGATGAAGCTTCTACATTGAAGGATAAAAAAGTAGTAGAAGAAATTAAGCGATCGCTGTTAAAATGGTGCGTTCCCTCTGGTGTCGCAGATCGGATTGAGATTACAATCAAAGTTAGTTCCTAATATTCAGGAGTTGGGGGATAGAAAAAGTCTATTCCCCAATTGAGAATGCAGAGGGAAAATTTATCCAAATTGCCAAGATATTACAGCGCTTTTCATATTGACGACCTCGCGTCACAATCAAAACCCAGTAGGGATGTTCCATGGAACGTCCCTAATGTGGTCTACCGAAATGAAAACTGCTGTAAAGGCAAGATTTGTCGATTTATAGCAGTCGAAGAAAAGGTTAGGACAGATCAAAAGCTTAAAATTCAGACAAAGCAATATTTTTCGGTTCTTCAGTCCTTTCCTTCTTTCTTCTTCCTTCTTCCCTCTTCCTTCTTCCTTCTGCTGTAAATTGACAAAAAATTACCCTCATCTGCCAAATTACTCTGGCAATATCTCAGTGACAGTTTCATAAAAATTAGTTTCTGGTGGTTTAGCAAATAAATGTGACATTTGTTCCAATGCCGCTTTATAAGCATCAGTTTGATTCGCATCCATATCTTCAACTCCTTCCCAAAAAATTACAGCAATACCTTTATCTGTTCCTGGCAACTGCAATAAATAAGCTCCCTTAAAACCTTCGTTATAGGTAGCAACTGCCTTTTCATAAAGTTCTCTTGCTTCTTCAAACTTTCCTGGTTTAAATTCTCCCAAGGCAACATAAGCATATTTATGCTTCAAAAAATCCATAAAATCAGACATTTTTTCTCCTGATAGATAGGGTTTAATAGCAAATCAAAAGTCAAAAATAAGACTTCTTAACTTGATTAAGAAAGTGTTTGTCAAATAAATATTAAATCATGTATGGCGCTGCACGCAGGCAACAGGCAACAGGTAATAGGCAATAGGGGGAATAAAAAGCTGATAATATAAGACTTTTAGCTATTGGACAATTCCTACAATTTGTAAATATGCCAGCGCACATTGCTATAGTAGACTGTTTCATCTTCAAATATTGCAATAGACATCTCCGGAAAAGAGGGAGTAGGTAGTAGTTCACAGGGGTAGGTTTTTAACAAAGGGGTGAGCGATCGCTTCTATTCAGTAGAAAATTTCAAGCAAAGTGTGCTTTTTTATACAAAAAATGGGCGAAATTCTCCCCACACTTCCCCCTCTTCTCCCTCTTCCCACACCCTAAGATACAATTATAAAAAACCTACCCCTGTGAAACTCCCCTACTCCCCCACTCCCCTACTCCCCTACTCCCTATTCCCTACTCCCTGAAATAATATCCTCAGACAAAGATTTCCAGAAAGGATTATTTTTTCCTAAACGGGTTGTATTTGTCGCATCATGGATACTTCCCCTGAGATTCTGATAATATTTATCGTCCATAAAATTAATATTTAAACTAGCATCAGCTACTAACCTACGGAATTTTTCCTGAGTATAATCTCTACCATTAATTAATGCTCCTACGGGATTTGAAACTAACAATTCTCCGTTAACTACCACCGAATTAACCATATTCGGCCACCAAGAATAACCACTATATCCAAACATAGCTGGCACTTGAATAATCTGGTCATCGCTTAAATTAAACTCCCGCTTCAACTTTTCAATTAATGGGTCTAATTTTTCCCGCTGTAAATAGAGATTATGCTGAATTAACTTCTGATTTTTTAGCGCTGCTCGTACCGTTGTTTGAGTACTTAAACCACGATTTATTGCCGCTTGTCCATATCCTTGTTGACTCAATTCTTGTAATAGTTTTACCCCTGCTTCTGGACTAACAATTAACATTAAAGGTTTGCCAAATTTACTAGGAATAAAAGTAATAATTTCATCTACATGACGAATCATTAACCAAGAAGTATCAATATCTACTGGCGGACCTTGAATTTTTTGCGCTTTAATAAAATCAACAATTTCTGGATTCAGACCTACTTCACCTGCCTTACCATAATAAATTCTTCCCAGATCGTATCCTGGTAGAGGTGGTGTCACTTCTAGGTTGCCATAAGCATCTGCCCATCTATTTAGGGGATCGAGTTGTCTAGGTTTACCTACTTCAAACCAGCCAAAATCTTCTTTGAGCAGACTTCTAGCGTATTGGTCATTTTCCCCAGGGCGGTTAGCTTTGAGTACCACATTCATATTATGGGTTTTGCCTTGAGAGGGAAATTGCACATAACCTATTTCTTTAGTATCTTGCATCCAGGTGGTGCCACCAGAATTAATTTGAGCTTTAGCACCTGTTTTTTCGACGATATGTTTGATTTTGGCGACAAATTCTTGATTGCCAAAACCACGTTCGCTGACATGAAGCTCTTTGACTGGAGCAGTATTGGGAGACATTAACCAGGGGACTACACCTATTTGAATACTATCAGAAGCAATTTGTCTACCATTTTTTTCAGCGATCGCTGTTAATTTAACGACTCCTTTCCAGTTACGATCGGCGAACTGTTTAGCTTCCACACCTAATACTACTTTCTCTCTAGATATTAATGCTTCAGTACCAGAAATATCTACTGGTTGCCATCCGTATTCTGTTTTTTGGAATACATTAATATAGTCACTAGCATCTGTATCTGTTGAGATATAGATTTGAGCATCTTGATAATTTTCTGCTACTTGAATATTCACCAGCGCTAAGTCTGCTTCATCTGTTTTGCCATTAACTTCTCGATCGCGCCAGTCTGGTATTCGATCGCCATTATCATCATCGCTATTAAATAGCATCAATGCACCTTCTGATAAAGTCCATTTTTCTCTACTCGATCTGTCAGCTTCATCTAACTCTCCGTCTCTGTTGGTGTCGCCATACATGGTGAAACCAGGAGATAAACTATATGCAATGGGTGAATAATTGGTTGTATTATTGTCTGTGTCATCTTCTGTATTTTCTACCCATCTTCTTGCTGCTATGACTTTTTCATAGGAGGCAACTGCTAAATAACCCTGATATTCGATCATTTTTTCGATCGCTTTATCTGTAATTAACGAGTTTTGGGGAATTTGGCGCAGGTTGAAAATTGCCTCTAACCAAAGATTTTCTGCTTCTTGCCAAGTTTGGTAATTTGCCTGAATTGTTTTTCCTTTTTCTACTGCCTTACTTGCTTTGGCGATCGCTTGCTTCCAGCTTTGAAGCGCTTTTTCTTCTCTAATAATATTAGCTTCTACATTACGGAAGTTTTTCAGGTTTTTTTCATACTTTTGTAGGTGAAATTGGTATTGCCAGGGTTCTTCTACTTCTTGGAGAGTTGGCCTTTGAGAAACTTTATTCAGTTCAGCTTTTATTTCGTCTCTAAGCTGGTAAAGTTCTGATAGTGAATTTACTTTTCTTGTAGTTTTTAAGTTGTTGTTTATTGACTCGAGGGTTTCTAAAGGCGAAACTGCTGAGTTTGCTTGTTCTAGAAGTGAAGGTTGTGCCACTGCTTGAGGAACAGGCACCCAAATAATTGCTACTAATGCTCCAATGGTATTAACTAGAGCTATTTTGACATATCTAATCCAACACATAGTATACATCCTCATATATACTAATGGATTTTAGCGGATTTTTGGCAACTCAGAGGACTAATTTCCTATCTTTTCAATATTAGACATAGGCATGAAAAAGATATAGAATTTTTGCACATAGCAGGCAACAGGCAACAGTTCCGGAAAGCAACAAGGAATAGATTTTTAGGAAAAAGGTACGAAAAATGATTTAGGGAACTTACTTTTACAACTCTAGCTGATGTTAAATAAAGGGTAAGTTTATTTTCACCAGATGTCTATTGACTCTACAGGATTCCCGCCGAATAATTATTCCGGTGGTGGTACATAGTAATGGTAAAGGAAGCACCGAGAGTTTGGGGAGATGGGGGGATGGGGAGTGTAGAGAGCACTAGGAGTTTGGGAAAAATTAAAAAACATATATCCTCACCATTACCATCCAGGACTACCATTATTCCTTCACTGAAAACTAAATTAAGCTTAATCAGTTAGTGTTAATTGATTTATATTTCCGGTTGAGAGATTGTAATTCGTAAGGTATTACAGAATTTTGAAAAAATCTCTCTGTCAGTTCAGTTTTTTATACCTAAATTATAATTTTTCAACCGGAAATTATTTTAAGGTTCTCTCACCCATTCCTGATTTGGTTTTGCCAAATTAGATGTTTCCACATTATTAGAACTGGAACTATTACTAGGTAACTCTAAGCAGTAACCAGCACCGTATACTGTTTTAATATACCGAGGATGGCGAGGATCTGGTTCCATCTTTGTTCTCAGATGTCTAATATGGACTCGGATCGTCTCAATATCATCATCTGGATCGTAACCCCAGACTTCCTTGAGAATTTCACTCGGAGATACTGTCTGGCCATGTCGTTGCAGTAAACAATGGAGTAACTCAAATTCTAAATGAGTTAGTTTGACTGTCTGCTCAAACCAAATAGCCTCAAACCTTTCAGGAACAAGAGTCAGAGGACCATAATTCAGAATTTCGCTATGTTTAGCTGCTTGTGGTATTCGATCTGTGCGTCGGAGTAGGGCACGCACTCGTGCCAGCATTTCTTCTACTTCAAAGGGTTTTGTCAGATAATCATCTGCTCCAGCATTAAAGCCTTCTACTTTATTTTGGGTGTGACTTAAAGCAGTTAACATCAGTACCGGAATATCGGCTGTCCGTTCATCACGACGCAGACGTTGACAAACTGTAAACCCATCTACCTTTGGTAGCATTAAATCTAATACTATCAGGTCTGGTAGTAGTTGGAGGGCTAGAGCTTGCCCTTTTATGCCATCTTCTGCTTGGCTAACTTCATAGCCAGCCATTTCTAGGTTGACAGCAACGAGTTCTGCGATCGCAGGATCGTCGTCAATGACGAGTATTCTGGGCATCATTTGCTACACTTACCTATAATTTTTTTTATTGTAATGTTTAATTAAGATTTTTAAGTTTGTTCTCACATTTTGTTATAATTATTTTTCAATACATAGCCCATTTTTAATTTTATTTTTCTACTTCTCTATAACATAATTTTATCTTTTTGTCAAGTAAGGCAATTATAGAATATAGAAAAATATCTAAGTGGTTCTTTAACTAGCTCTTGGCGATCGGCTTTCAGCTATCAACTTGAGTTGAAATTCCCAGCTTGTAGACACTAGATAATTCAAGAGGGGTTGAAATTCTCTTTGAAATTGCATTTACTCGGTTTCAGTATAAATCTAAGCTGTTTGCGAAGCATTCCGTTTAGGAAATACTGACTGCACCAAATTGCTGTTTGAGGAGAATTCCCTCAGGAAATGCTTTTTAAATTAAGTCCTTGAATTTTAGTAAAGCTATTGTTTAATTGTGACTTAAGGCCAAGTAAATTTTAAGTAAACTTTTGCTCTCCAAATTTTTTGATAAAAGTAAAATATTGGGGATATAAAAGTTAAAAAAAAGCCATTGATTTAATTTAAAACTTTGTGCTTAAAATCTAGGAATTATAGGTAAAAATTGTGCTTGTTCTTTAAAATATTTCCATGCAATTGATTCCGGATCTTTTTGACTACTCCATTCTCCAAAATCAGGTTTTGTTTTCCGTTTACTGATAGTACTAGCATGAACATTGAGCCTAATTGCTAATTCCTTTTGGGTAAGAGGAGAAACTATTTCAGTAGCAGATTGAAGTAGGGAATTTTCTGGAATATCTTTTAGATGAGAATTATTTGGTAGTTGAGCCTCATAATTTGAATCTTTCGAGATTAATTGAGTATTGTTTTCTAAAATTTTATCCGTTGTTCTTCCAACTAGAGATACAGCAGTAGGAAAATAATATAATAAACCACCCTCTTGTGTAATTCCTAATTCAGCACCAAATTCTTTAGCTTGTTCATCAAGAAACTCTTGGACTATTTTTCCCGATAGTTGAGAATTTATGGCTAAATCTAAGGCTGTAATATATCCATTATTTTCCTGAATTAACTGATAGAATATGTTATTCAAATAATCTTTTTGTTGTTTTTGTTTTTCCTGATAACGCTTGACGAACCAGGTAACTCCAGAAGCAATAGCAATGATTGTGAATATACGCCAGGATAAACCTAGCATTAGCAATGCTAATCCAAAAGAAATTACAATGGGAAAATTATCTGTGGATTTATTATTATTGTTAATTTTTCTTGGTTGTTCGGGCATTTTAATGTTCTTGAGCCAACTTTTATACTTGTTAGGTATCACCAACATTTACTGTTAATATAGCTAAATATAGACATAATTAGTCAATACTTTTAGCGTATTTTTAATAAATAATGATGTAGTTGGGATAAATTTTTGTCAAGAATTAAGTCTATCAGACTAATTATTAATGTCATTGAGGTGATTTCTGAAGCCAAACAAATACAATACGAGTTAGAATAAAGTTTTGCTAGTATTGATATTGGTTTGAACACCTAGCTACACTTAGCTACATTAATATTAATCAAGCTAGAATTATCGGTAGACTTCTGAAATTCATTGATCGATACTGTAAACTGTAACAAATTTAAAGTTAACTCTTCAATTTCTTCTGCCTGAAAATTAATTGAGGATCAAATCAAAAAACTAGCTAGTTAATAAATAATTTCACATTAATGATTACTTGAATATAACATATCGCTTCGATAATTCATGTTCTCATCACTCACAAAAAAAATGGCATTATGAATAATTTTTCAAAATTAATAATGGTAACAAAATGTTAATTTAGGAAAAAAAATAATCAAAACTTTGTCAATATTCCCGATACTAGAGTTAATCTAAATATTATCGTATCAAGTATAAATTGCAATAATTAAAGCGATTTTAACCTAATAATTCTATACATCAAAAATTATTTTTATTGATAATGATTCAATTCCTATATATAAAATTAGTGAGAAAAAAGAAGTCTACTTTGAGTAGGTAAAAAAAGAGTAGTCCCAAATTATTAAATACCTGTCTTATTTAATAGACCTCTCCTCTTTAATTAGTTATGAAAAAACTGATTCTCTAACTTCAACGCCATCTTCCTGCTCACTTAATTTATCAATATTCAACCGGAAATGATATAACTATGTTTTTATAAAGTATACCTCCTTAGTTTGCAAGATTTTAAACAATGTTTCGTAAATTAAAAATTATTGGTGGCACCATTCTAGTCTATTTGTCCATCACTAGTTGTAGCCCTAGCAAAGTTCTTCAGTGTAATGAATTGATTGTTACTATTAACAAAGGAAATACTCTTGTCAATTCTGAAAATTCCTTTGATGCTGCGACAACTAATCAGCTAGGAGGAGATTTAGAAGCAATTTCTCAGGAGTTAGAAGCTCTCAAACTTGAGGATGAAACTCTTCAGCAGTTTCAAAAAGACTTAACTCGAACATTTAAAGAACTTTCTCAAGCTTTTCTTGATATGAGTGTAGCTCTTAAAACTAGCACACAAGTTGAAGCTTCATTAGAGGGTAGAAAAAAATTTAATCAGGCTAAAAATCAACTTACTCAAACAGGCCAGCAAGCTAATAAGGTTGCTACAGAAAAAGATATTTTGTTAGATAAGCTGGTTACTTATTGTCAAGATAAATAAGTTTAGAGCACTTTACACCTAATAAATAATTTCTATTACCAAAAATATAGGGTCTCAAACCTTCCCTTTTAAGGGGATAGAAAGCGGTCGGTCTTCGGAACTTTCCTAAGGGTGGGATGGCGAGGAAACCTCGCCATATCCAATCGACCAAGATAAAGAAAATTCTGCATCTTCTCGCTTCTGTATTGCAGGAGATGCTGATAACTGTTAACGCAGTTCTTCCGAAGGAGGCTAACTGATAACTGAATTGACAGTTAAGTTTTAAGTGGTTTTTGTTAGGAAAAATATTGATTGGTAACTTCAATCAAACTATTAGTGATGAATTTCTAGCTCTAGTACATAATGTCCCATGCGTAACTGCTGAGACCATAGTTCATATTCTAAACGCAGATAATCTGGAACTGGTCTTCCCTGAACTACTAGGTTACGGGTAAAGTTACGCATTTGTAGCTGATAATGTAAATTGAATGACTCGTCTTGTAACCAATAACGACAGATGCCATATACTCCTCTTTCCCAGATATGGCGGTAACAATATTTACCGTTTCCTTGCATAGTCATAATGACTCGGGACGGGGAAACTTCTAGCCATAAAAGTCTTGGTTTTAAGACAGTTGGCAATATTGATGGCTCATCTATGTCTATACATGATGTTTCTTTGTCTGTAATTGCAGGTTCATGCAATAATATATGAAATTGATCGCGGTCTTTATGATATACAGTGGCCGCTGTTTCAACTATGGACCAAATTGGCAAGTCTGTTGATATTAATGATAGACTTACGGATTTGCGTTGATAAGTTAGCATATATTTTCTTAGGGTAAGTTGTAATTATTTAATGGTTGTTAGTTCTACAAAGATCAAAAATATTACTCTTGGTTAATAGCTTTTTCTTTCGCACGCAACCTTGGCCAAACTCTAATTTAGATTTAACTCTATTCTGACTCAGAATTTAAGCTATCGGAATATACAGCACTTTTAAGTAAGTTAGGTACACCTGCACAACAACAATATTTACTGATTAAGATCGTGATTAGATAATCTGTACTTCATCAACCTATAATATGCTATATATCTGTGGTTTGTTATTGATAGGTTTTATGGAACTCATAGATAAAATGTATAATTATAAGGTTTCTATTTCTTGCGGAAACCCTACGCAAACATAATATTAAGATGAACTCAAGAAAGTCAAAACAAAGATGCCTTTGGCTGAAAATTTTAGCTGACAATAATTTCAAGCAATTACTTCATGTGAAGCAGTGTTAAATTATTTTAGTTAATTGTTATTAATATAGAAGTAATATAGTATCAATCAAATTCATCTCTCTCATGATTTTTGTGAAGTTTGTGAGATAAAAAAAATTAATAACACTTTGATATCAAGGTTAGGAAACTATTAAACATCATTGCATCATCAAATACTATGCGAATAAATATAGTAGTTAAAACAAAAAGGCAATTCACAATAGCAATTCACAATAGCAATTCACAATAACTTTTTTCTTAACTCCTGAATTATGAGACTTGGGTCATTAACTCATGTTAAGATCTTAACTATTCCTATAGTAGCATATTTATGTAGTTGGACACAAGGGATAGTATTTATAAAAAAAATTTTAAAATTATCTATACTAAAATATTGCCAGTAACCAGTCTAAGTAAATTTATTAATTTTAATTATATCTTTGTTTGTTTTTGTTACAATGTTTTAACTAAATATATTAAATAATCACTTGATGAGTTAAATTTTACTGCTTTAAATAATCTTGAAGAAGGAAAAAGGAAGAAGGAAAAAGTGGATGGCGACTCAAACCACAACCAATTGTCAACACTCTATAGACGGGGGGATAATCAACCCAAAAGAAAAAGATAAACCATCAAAGGTAATCAGAGAGTTGTTTGTCAGAGAAAAATAAATTGCTCGTGTTTTACAGTTTATTTATTAATGGTATAGTCGGTATTCAAAATTAAAGCAAGATAGTAAGTAGGATAGTTATAATTTAAATATATAAGCCTTAAAGAAAGAGGTTTTTGATCTACTTTATTTTTTGCTGAAGAATTAACTAGGTATAATATTACTACATTAAATTAGAAGATGAAATTATTTATTTTTTGTATATTTACTTGATTACTACTCATAGTAAACAATTTGATCGAATAATTTTAGATATAAGCTTGAGTGATTTAAAGACAGTATTTTGATGTTTGTCAGAATGCAATACTAAATTAATATTCAAAATTTGTCTCAAATCAACTATAATAGCTACAAATAGACAAGAAAAAGACAAGATAAAGTCTAAAAGAAATTCTCAGAGGCTTTGACTCATCAGTTCTAATCGCCAAAACTTCCCTTAATGGTCATTTTAGTTAACAGTTAACAGTACCTCCTCCAATAGGGAGGCTTAAAATACTGAATTTTCTTTTCTTTTGGTCAACCTCTCTATACGGTTTTCCTAACTGATTTTTGCTAACAGTATAACAATTAGTAGTAAATTTTTTATTGGTATTTATAGCAAATATTGAGTTGCTTAGGACATTAGGATAGGGAGCGGGGAGTAGGGAGTGGGGACAATCAGAATATTTGCTTTGTGTAAGAAGATAGGTTTTTTCATCACTAATTATCAGGACTTGATATTAAATGAATTCTGCACAGGTATTTATTTACTCACCCTTCCCAGACTCCTATAAAATTGTGGCTGTGCAAATTTTGCAAATTTATAGTTAATTTTATGATACCTGCTGTAGTAACTACACAAATTACAAATAGTCAAGAAACTTTGATAATTCAAAGACCACAATCAGGTCTATGCCTCAAAGGTAACATTCAAATTCCTGGAGATAAATCAATTTCTCATCGGTCTCTTATGCTAGGAGCGATCGCTCAAGGAAAAACTACCATAAAAGGCTTGCTTCTAGGGGAAGATCCCCGCAGCACTGCTAAATGTTTTTCACTTCTTGGGGCTGATATTTCTCAACTCAATACAGACTTGGTGGAGGTTCAGGGAGTTGGACTAGATAATCTCATAGAACCATCTCAGGTTTTGGACTGTGGTAATTCTGGCACTACAATGCGACTAATGTTGGGGATTTTGGCCTCCCATCCCGAACGTTTTTTTACTGTTACTGGAGATAGTTCCCTGGTCCAGCGTCCCATGTCCCGTGTGATTGAGCCTCTGACACAAATGGGCGCTCAAATCTGGGGTAGACAAGGTGGCTCTTTAGCCCCATTGGCCATTCAGGGACAAAAGTTACGACCGATCCATTATCATTCTCCCATTGCTTCAGCCCAGGTAAAATCTTGTATTTTGTTTGCTGGTTTAATGACGGAAGGGAAAACTACGGTAACTGAACCTGCTCTTTCACGAGACCATAGTGAAAGAATGTTGCAAGCTTTTGGCGCTCAAATTAGTATCGACCCAGAAACAAATAGTGTGACTGTGACAGGTCCAGCTAAATTGCGAGGTCAAGATGTGGTTGTGCCTGGTGATATTAGTTCGGCAGCTTTTTGGTTAGTAGCAGCAGCTATTGTGCCTGGATCGGAATTGGTAATTGAAAATGTTGGTGTTAATCCTACCCGCACAGGTATATTAGAAGCTTTGGAAATGATGCAGGCTAATATTATACAGGAAAATCAGCGGGTTGTTGCTGGAGAACCTGTGGCTGATTTACGAGTATGTTATAGTCCTTTGAAAGCTTGTGAAATTTCTGGTGCGATAATTCCACGACTTATTGATGAAATTCCTATTTTGGCAGTTGCTGCTATGTTTGCTGAAGGGACAACTGTGATTAAGGATGCGGCTGAGTTGCGGGTCAAAGAGAGCGATCGCTTGATGGCTATGGCCACTCAACTCCAGAAACTGGGAGGTAGAGTTACAGAATTACCGGATGGATTGGAAATTACTGGTGGTGTGGCCTTGACTGGTGGTGATGTTGAGAGTTATGGGGATCATCGAGTTGCTATGAGTTTGGCGATCGCTGCTCTTAATGTGATTAACACTACCAATATCCATCAGGCTGAAGCTGCAAGCATTTCTTATCCCAATTTTACTGCTACTCTGCAACAAATTTGTAGGTCATAGTAAAATTTCGGTAAGTGGGAAATCAGCTATTTGACTCCTAGGTCGGAGCTTACGCTATTAATAGCTAGATGGAAACTACTCGATGGATTTTCTCCGTAGTCAAAAAAATGTGTTTTAATTTACGAAAAACTTAAAAAGTAGCCTCACTGGTCTTTTATTCTGGAAAGAGTAGTTGTAATTGACACCATAAGCGTGAATGACTGCTGTATACATACTACGGTATGATACTGTTCAACAATTAATAATTAATTATTAATAATTAGGGCTTGCTGATTAATTCTAAAAGTATTTACAGATAAAGGTTTTAGCGTTTTAGCGTTGAAAAAAGTACCAACTTTTTGGTGGAAAAAGCTCATGCATGCTGGTATTTTAGGATGATTATGGCAGAAAAATTGAGAGACAATTCTTGCTCCTACCTCCTCTACATTCCCATTTCTCCAGTATAGCTGTCTCCAGTATAGCTGTCTCCTACAAAGAGCAAAAAGACTTTATTCAGCAGACCCTAATTAATTATTACCTCTCCTTTAAAACGGATAGGATTGACTCAAAGGAAAATTTTTATTTATTATCCCCTTAAAAGGGGAGGCTTTAAAGCACAATTTTTCGGTAATGTGAAAATCGTGGTTTTAACCAATTTACAACTCCTCGGAAGAATCTACGGGAATTTATCTCGTGGAGTGTCAAATAAAGTAGTTAAAAAATTAAGACATTGGTTAATTTATTGAAAATGTAATTTCAAATTAATAACCAATGTCTTAATTGTTGGGGCTTTTTTTTATTTAATTGATGATTTTTCCCCTAAAAGTTGTTCTTTCCAAGCTTGAAGCTCTACGGATAACTCCTGGCGGTTAGAAGCACGAAGTAGATAGCGATATATAAACCACCCAGAATAGATAATACCAATTAACTCGAAAGTAGGGGCTAGCAGCGGGATATCATTTAATGATTCGATTACTGCCAACATTACCTTGAGAGTAACAATGACTCCTAGAATTAAGCCAAGAGTAACAATTGGCTTCTGATATTGTCCAAAGAAGCCAGATATAATAGCTGGTAGCTCTGATAATATTTCCAAGACTTGGTTTTTAATATCTTGGAACTGGTCGGATGTTTCTTCAGAATTGGATACTGTAGTTAGAGAACCTGGTTCTGTAGGGCTTACTCCTACTTCTTTTGTAGTATCTTTTTCTTCTTGCATAATTTAATGATGTCCCTTCAATTACTAAGGTAGTTATGATAAACATTTGAGTGAATCTTATGGTCAATATTCCAGAGTTTTAAAGGACATGGCCTACTCTTAACTCAAAGTTATCTTGATTTTTCAAACATAAACCTAAACCAGAAAATCTGACATTGCAAGAATAATCATATATGGATTTAGCATATCTAGTGGTCTATTATTATTTCTACAAATCTTAAATCCTACATTTCGCACGACGAAATGTAATATCATGTCCGGTTAAATACTTATAAATAACTACGGAGGAGTCAGGAGTCAGTCCTCAGGAGTCAGGAGAGAAAAAGAAGGAAAAGGAGAAGGCAGTTTTTGATTACAAAGCGACATGATATAAAACATCAAATTATAAAAATTTAAGAGTAACTATTGCAGAGTAAAGAAAAAAAGTTCTAACACTCCTATGTATGAGAAGAGTATTGCAGAAGAAAGCTGAGTAGTTCATATTATTAAGGCCATTAGTATCAAGTCTAAGTCACAAAAAATAGGTTTGATACTTTTGTTTTCTGAGCTTCAGGACTTTTTAAAATATCTACGCCAAATATATTTTGTGCAAGGTTTTATTGAAGTAAGATTTGTTCAAAATTTACTGTTTCTTTTCCACAACTATTTTCTGTTCTAATTTGAGCTACTTAATTTAACTTCTAAAATTATATTCAGCATTTTCATATATTAAATAGGTGGTAGTGGTGCATTTTCATAATGTCGTTCATTAATTGATAATGGATAATTACCTCTGGTTAAAACCGTTACAAAATTGAATATAAGGAAATATCCTAGCACTTTTTTTCCCTTGAAAGGGTCGGCTAATAAAGCTGAATTATTTAATTAATAATTAATAATTATTAATTAGGGCTTGCTGATTAAATCTAAAAGTATTTACAGATAAAGATAAGCACCTTTTTGGGGCTTTTAAAAACTGCGCCTATTTCAGTCTAAAACCCTCAAAAAGTTAGTATTTTAGGCGCATAGTTGGGCAGAAAAATTATTCTTACAATTCTTACTCCTACCTCCTCGCTCATTCCCATTCCTCCCCTCCTGGGAGGGGGAGGGGCAAGGGGTGGGTTGTCTCCTGTCTACTGTCTCCTGTATTCCCCTCCTGGGAGGGGAATATGGGGAGTCTGGGAGAAATTAAAATATATATCCTCGTTCTTCTTAATGTTGGTCAAGATTAAATTTAGATGAACCCACCCGCTCCGTCACCCCAATGACCTAAAATTAGTGGTAATTTCTGAATGACTTTGATGGAAGTATTTAACAATTACTAAATACTAATTTAGATGTTTCAGTTCTACATAAGATTGAGATGAAGGTTATAATTTTGAGACTAAATATTTTACATTTTCGACAGCTTCTTCATATCTATGTTTAGCTAAAGTAATTTCTTCTCCATCTGGCATTTTAAAAATTTCCCCTTTATCAGGAAGTTGATGTAAAGGAGTGCCGATAGATGCAGAGACTTTTCCTGAAGAATGAAAATCTTTGACATTGGTAAAATAGGCATTTTGCCATGTAATGAGAGAATCTAATGAATTATCATTCCTAGTAAAATATTGAGGAAAACTTTGATATTGTCTATAGCAGAAATTAATTAATTCTTGTCTGATATATTTATCAGCCTTAGCTACACCTTTATTGCTCGTGTAATTGTTAAAAACAAATTGTTTTATTTTAGGTAATTTCAGCTCGAATCGCTTAACTTGTTTATTAAATGTGAGGACTTTACTGGCATATTTTTTGAGAGATTCTGAAGGATATTGTTCATAAAGTAGCATTAAAATTCCTTTAATTCCTTCTAATGAAGTAAAATCAGTTATCATAGGAATTATTAAATAATCAGAAGAAAGTAACGCCATCTGTGTATAGATGGAAAAACTAGGATTGCAGTCTATGAAAACAACTAATTCTTTATATTTTTCTTTGTCAAACTCACTTTGACATAATCTTTTAATTGCTGTCATATGATTTTTCCATGCAGTATCATTTGCTGGATTAAGTACAGAATAATTAAGAGCTAACGACAAAGATTTTAAAAAAGAATCACCAGCAATTAAATACATATTTTCTGGGATAGATTCATTATAGAGTGAGGCTCGAACTTTATAAGTAGAATTTTTTGGTAATGATTTAAATTCAGAATTACCGTTCAAAATCCAATAAATAAACCCTACTACATTACATCTTGTGTAAGTTCCTTGCAACTTTTGATTATTTTTATATCCTTTTTTTCCACCTCCAAGTAAAAGTTGATAAATGTTAGCTTGAGGACACATATCAATAACTAAAATTTGTGTCTCTGGATTATTTTAAGCATACAATATTTAAGCATTAGAACATAAAGTTGTTTGACCAACACCACATTTATTATTGTAAAAAGCATAAACTTTTATCGACATAAATACTTGCTCGTCAATTTATACTAAATTAGTATCTTATACTATAACAAATAATAGATATGTTGGCAAATTAAGCTCTAAAAATCTTGAAATTATTTCAAAATTTTCATTGCCGAATAATTAAGGTTTAAAGCCTCTCCTTTCAAGGAGAAACAAGCGGTCGAGGGATGGCGTTAGCGGAGCGGGTCTGTAAGAACGGGTTTCCTCGCCATATCCAATCGACCAAGAGAGAAAAAAAAATCCCTTTTGCGTAAATCATCCCCTTGAAAATAAGAGGTAATTATTAATTATTAATGAGGGCTTGCTAATTAATTAGCAAAGTATTGACAGATAACGGTTTTAGCGTTTTAGGGTTTAAAAAAGTACCAGCTTTTGGGTGTAAAAAGCTCATGCATGCTAGTATTTTGGGATGATTATGGCAGAAAAATTGATAGATAATTCTTAACTCCTATCTCTTCGCTCATTCCCATTTTTCCTGTCTCCTGTCTCCTACCCCATCAAAAAGACTTTCCATACGCAAACCCTAATTATTAATTGTTGAAACTACTATATTTCTATAGAACCCCTAACCGTATCTTTATAAAGGTAGGGGTTTTTGACTAATAATTCAGAAGTCATAAGTTATACCAATTTATAAAATATTGCAAAGCGTGACAACACAGGGAAAAGGGAACAGGGAACAGGGAAAGAAAAACATAAATATTAAAGAGGAAAAAAGGTGGAAATTTTAGAATTTATGGGATTTATAATTTTTTCTTTTAGGAATAAATCAGAAATTAAGATGTAACTGCCTTTTTTGAATTTGGTATTAGGATATTGATATTTAATTTATATAGTTATAGATATCTCCAATAATCAAAAATAAAGTCAATTATTGCACTCTTATTCATCAATTATTTCCTCCTACTCCCTATTCCCTATGCATGAAGGAGATGCTTAATAGAACCCATTTGATATCTATAGATAAACTTTGGGTTTAAACTTCCTTAAACGCAAAGCATTACTTACCACAGAAACTGAACTAAAAGCCATTGCTGCACCAGCAATCATTGGATTTAATAACCAACCAAAAAAGGGATATAAAATACCTGCAGCAATAGGAATACTCAAAACATTATAAATATAGGCAAAAAATAGATTTTGACGAATATTTTTCATGGTGGCATGACTGAGTTGAATTGCCGTAACAATTCCCCATAAATCTCCAGAAATTAAAGTTAGATCGCTAGCTGCCATTGCCACATCTGTACCTGTACCAATAGCAATTCCTACATCTGCTTGAGCTAATGCTGGAGCATCATTAATTCCATCTCCTACCATCGCGACGATTTTATGTTTTTGTTTTGAACTATTTCTTTCTTGTTGAATAGATTGAATAATATTAGCTTTTTGGTCGGGACGTACTTCAGCAAAAATTCTTTTAATACCCACTTCAGAGGCGATCGCTTCTGCTGTTTTTTGGTTATCTCCTGTTAACATTACTACTTCTAATCCCATTTTTTGTAGAGCTTTAACTACATCCCCAGAAGATGGTTTAATTGCATCAGCAATTCCAATTAAACCTTCAATTTTTCCGTTAATAACTATTAAAGCAGTAGTTTTTGCTTCACTTTCCCATTGTTGGCGATTTGATTGTAAAGTTTGAGTATCAATTTTCAATTCATCCATCCATCTTTGTGTACCAATTTGTACCAACTTTCCTGATACATTTCCCTGTACTCCCATTCCTGCTACAGCTTCAAAATTAGTCACTTCTGGTAGGGGATTTTTTACTCCTTGAGATTGAGCATAATTAACTACAGCTTCCGCTAAAGGATGTTCTGAATTTTTTTCTAAAGCAGCAGCTATTGCTAATAGTTCAATTTCATTATTATTAGTGACACCTTTAACCGTAATATAGTTAGTAACACTAGGTTTGCCTTGGGTAATTGTTCCAGTTTTATCACAAACAATAGTAGTTAATTTATGTGCTAATTCTAAGCTATCTGCACCTTTAATTAAAACTCCATTTTCTGCTCCTTTCCCAGTACCAACCATAATAGAAGTGGGAGTTGCTAAACCCAAGGCACAAGGACAAGCAATAATTAAAACTCCTACTGTACTAATCATGGCAAAAGTTATATTTCCCATGGTATTAAACCAAATAATAAAAGTTATAATAGCAATGGTTATTACTACAGGCACAAACCATCCAGTTATTTTATCTGCTAATTTTTGAATAGGTGCTTTACTGCATTGAGCATCTTTTACCAATTGTACAATTTGGGCTAATACTGTATCTTTACCAACTTTTGTGGCTTGAAATTTGAAACTTCCTGTTTTATTAATTGTTGCTCCGATTACCTCATCTCCTAGTTGTTTTTTAACAGGAATTGGTTCACCTGTCACCATAGATTCATCAATAGAAGATTCTCCTTCTACAACTTCTCCATCTACAGGAATTTTTTCTCCAGGGCGGACTAAAATTACATCTCCTACTACAACTTCTTGAATGGGAAGATCGCTCTCTTTTCCATTACGAATAACTCTAGCAGTTTTTGCTTGTAAACCCATTAATTTACGAATAGCTTCTGAAGTTTTTCCTCTAGCACGATTTTCCAATAGTTTTCCTAATAGGAGAAGGGTAATAATAACTGATGAAGCTTCATAATATACTTCTGCTTTTAAACCTTGAGTAATAAAAAAATTGGGGTTTAAAGTAGCAAATAAAGAATATAAATAAGCAGCACCTGTTCCTAAAGCAACTAAAGTATTCATATCCGCAGTATAATGTTTAAATGCTTTAAATGCTCCTACAAAAAAACTTTGACCACACCATAACTGTACAGGCAAACTCAAAAATAATTGCACCCAATAATTATGCAGCCAACTAGGAATAAAAGGAATATATAATCCTATCATTGCAGGTAGGGAACCAATGAATAATAAACTACTAATAATTCCCCCAAGAATAACTTTACGGATTAACTCTTTTTCTTCTGCTTCCCTAACTTTTTTTTCAGTATCTTCTTCTTCTTCAGATTCTGCAAAAGCATAATAACCAGCTTTTCTTACAGATTCTTGAATATGAGTTAAATTAGTTTCTTGAGAATAATAAGAAACTGTAGCTTGAGAGAGGGCAAAATTAACATTACATTCAATGACTCCTGATACTTCTTTAATTGCTTTTTCAACTCTATTTGCACAAGCAGCACAACTCATTCCCTGTAGACGAATACGAATAGTTTCCATCACTATAACCTCAAGATTTTTCAATAATTAATACACTTACTAATAAACGCTATATCTAATTTTATACAACTCAAATTTATCGGTCATTAAATTTATTCTGATTTTCTTTTTTTTTCTAGTGGGTTAATAATCTGATTAGGATTTCCAGTAGGATTAGTACTCAGTTTGTCTCTTGAGCAGAAAATACTCATCATTCTTTCTCATTGCCTGTTCCCTTTTCCTTATTTCCTAAAATCTACAATATCTCACAACTCAAATAAGATTGCTATATATTGATCTTGCTACTTAAATTCATATTTAAGATGAAATGAGTTAGTGCAGGATGGCAGAAATAACTGACCAGTTACAAAATCCTAAAAGCCTTACCAATCAATACTTTTAACTTTTGAATTTTGACTTCCGCGTAGTGGCATTAGGTACAATAGAGAATAGGGTATTGAAACATTTTTACTACAAAATTTACATAAAATTAGAGTCAGTAATGAATTCTATGTAGATACTTATATTTGATAGTTAACCTCAAAGAGAAACATAGCTATCGCCTATAAAATTTGTCTAATAATTTTATAATTTTCTCTGCACTAACAGCTCTGGCAATTGCTTTAATTAAGGTTTTAAAAATTAATTATTTTTCGTTAATTCTATCCATTTTAAGGAGAGCATTGACTAATCATGAAAATTTTTATTTATTATCGCCTTAAAATGGGATGCTTTATACCATTTCTCAAACACTTTTCTACATTTTGTTGAGTGGGGGAGAAGTAAAAAGTAAGAATAATTAACATTAACTGGGCTATTTTAAACAAAAAGGTGATTTTAATTGTTAAATACAGTATTTTTAGCTAGAAAAACTACATATTTTTAGCACAACAAGTAATACCAGTGTGATAAATGTTTGAGACTTTGTTGCCTATTCCCTGTTTCCTATAACTAGAGTTTTATAACATTCTTTTTTCAAAATCGTATAACAGAGATTAATCTAAAAATAAAATAGTATTTTACTATTATAAAAAATGTTGTAAATACTTACCTTCAAAATAGCGATCGCCAACCTCATTTCACACAAACAAGTATTTTTATCCCATAAAAATTATTGATATTTATGTTAGACTTAAAAAAAGTAATAAAGCACCATCATATTAGATTTAGATATGAATAATCCTAATAATACTGCTATTTCCTTTCATCATGTAAATAAGATTTATCCTAATAAAACTATTGCTTTACAAGACATAAGTTTTACAATTAATTATGGTAAATTTGTGACTTTTGTTGGTCCCTCTGGCTGTGGAAAAAGTACAGTATTGCGATTAATATCAAAATTAAGTGAAGTTAGTTCAGGAAAAATTGAATCAAATATAGACCGCAATAAAAATGAATTAGCTTTTGTCTTTCAAGAACCAGCTTTAATGCCTTGGTCTAACGTTATTGATAACGTACATTTACCTCTAAAACTAATAGGAAAATCTCTCAGAGAATCTCGAACAATAGTACAAGAAGCCATTAATTTAGTAGGATTAGATGGTTTTGAACGTTCTTACCCACGACAACTATCAGGTGGGATGAAGATGCGAGTTTCTATTGCTAGAGCATTAGTAACTAACCCAAGAATTGTTTTGATGGATGAACCTTTTGGAGCTTTAGATGAAATGACTCGCAGTAAACTGAATAGCGATCTATTAAGGGTATGGCAAGAACGAAATTGGACTGTAGTTTTTGTCACTCACAATATTTATGAAGCGGTGTATTTATCTCAACAAGTAATTGTTATGGCTGCCCGCCCTGGTAGGGTAGTAGCAGATGTCAAAATAGATGTGAATTATCCTCGTAGTGAAGATTTCCGAATGTCGCAGTTATGTAATGATTATTGTCGGGAAATTTCTAATTATTTGGAGATGGGAGTATCAGGTCATTATAGTAATTAGCATTTATATTTTAAGGAAGAAGGAAGAAGGAAGAAAGTAGAAGGAAGAAAGTAGAAGGAAGAAAGTAGAAGGAAGAAAGTAGAAGGAAGAAGAAAAAATATTGCGTTGTCTGAATTTTAAGCTGTCAATCTGTCCTAACCTTTCCTTCGACTACTTTAACAAAAACAATTATAAATAATTGGATATTAAATAGTCTCTAGTTAAATACCGATAAAAAATGTTTGAAGAAGAAATAAAATTAACTATCAATTATCGTATACAAGATTATATAGAAGCAAATCGTATTGATTTTCGTAGTCGATTTATTTTCCAAATTCTACGATTTATTGCTCTATGTTATGTATTATTTTTAGCTTTATTCATTGCAGTCAGTCCTCATCCTAATTTTTATGCAATCTTCGTTTTGATTTTGTTTCTAGCATTTGTATTTTATGAATGGACCTGGCTGCCTTTTTTGTCTAAAAATTTATTTGAGAAGCAAATAAAATTTTTTAAGAATCAAGTTACTTTAATTTTTAAACAAGATGAAATTATTGAATTTTGTGCTTATCAAGAACTAAAACTTAGATGGTTTTACAAACATATTACAACACCTAAAATGCTGTTGATATTTATCAACCCACAAGGTTTTATAATAATTCCTAAAAAATATTGTTCTAGTGAAGAGCAATACGAAAAAATATGTTATCTAATAACTAAATTTCCTCAAGGTAATTAAACCATATACCTACCACCTACCACCGCTCCACCTAGAAAATTATTTGTAGCAAACATTTATCATTTTCTTTGTGGGTTTAATACCCCACCGTCAACGGTGGTGTTCACGCATTACTTGGGGGAGCGAATCCCCATGTAATTTTCCTCCTGTCTCCTGTCTCCTGTCTCCTGTCTCCTTCTTCAACACGCTTGGTATAAGACTTCCCTGAATTAAATTTCATTATCCATATTCCTGATTGAAAGTCTCTGTTTTGCCTTTTTTTCTTTCCTCTTCAACTAAACATTAATCTTAAAATTACCTAGATATAGCAATACAAGAATTGGGCGCGGACATTTTTCAATCCTCAAACCTTTTTACAGTTTGCTATTCCCTATTCCCTATTCCCTATTCCCTAGCGCTATACTTTTCAACCAGTATTTGAGTATAACTATTCAAAGGAAAATCAAAAGCAACTTCAGGAGTAACCCACTCCCATCGCACAATTTCTTCATTAAGAGTTTTTACTCATTTAAAACAGTCAGAGCTTTTGTTGCGTATGTCGCAATAGGAGTTTTTACTCATTTAAAACAGTCAGAGCTTTTGTTGCGTATGTCGCAATAGGAGTTTTTACTCATTTAAAACAGTCAGAGCTTTTGTTGCGTATGTCGCAATAGGAGTTTTTACTCATTTAAAACAGTCAGAGCTTTTGTTGCGTATGTCGCAATAGGAGTTTTTACTCATTTAAAACAGTCAGAGCTTTTGTTGCGGATATTGCTTTTTAACTTTTGATTTTTGACTTCTGTGAAGCAGTACCAGATGTCCTAAACTATCTGAAATAATCATTATTTCTATCAAGGAACAATCATGCGACTATCTCAAATGTTATTAGTCACTCTCCGAGACGACCCCGCAGAAGCAGAAATTCCCAGCCACAAACTCCTCATCCGTGCTGGATATATTCGTCGCATCGGCAGTGGTCTCTACGCATATCTCCCTCTAATGTTGCGGGTCCTCAATAAAGTCTCCAAAATTGTCCGCGAAGAAATGGATGCTACTGGTGCCCAAGAATGTCTGCTTCCTCAACTTCAACCCGCCGACCTGTGGCGAGAGTCTGGTCGTTGGGATACTTATACTCAGGCTGAGGGTATTATGTTTTCTCTAATTGACCGTCAAAATCGGGAATTAGGGTTAGGTCCAACTCATGAGGAGGTAATTACTACTGTTGCTAAAGATATGATTCGTTCCTATCGGCAACTACCTCTACATCTCTATCAACTCCAAACTAAGTTCCGGGATGAAATTCGCCCCAGGTTTGGGTTAATGCGAGGCCGGGAATTTATTATGAAGGATGGCTATTCTTTCCATGCTGACCAGGAAAGTCTCAAAAAGACTTATCAGGATATGGATAAGGCTTATCGAAATATGTTACGTCGCAGTGGATTAGAATTTCGAGCGGTTGATGCTGACTCTGGGGCAATTGGTGGGTCTGGGTCTCAAGAATTTATGGTTTTGGCTGATGCTGGTGAGGATGAAATTCTCTATACCGAGGATGGCAAGTATGCAGCAAATTTGGAAAAAGCTGTTTCTATCCCACCTGATGCAGAAATTTCACCTTTTGAGAGTTATGAAAAATTGGAAACTCCTGGCACGGAGACTATTGAAAAGCTGTGCAAGTTTCTCAAATGTTCTCCTACTAATATTGTGAAAAATGTTTTATACCAGTCAGTCTATGACAATGGAATGACTGTTTTAGTTTTGGTGAATATTCGGGGAGACCAAGATGTTAATGATGTGAAGTTGTTGAATGAGTTGACTAAGTTGGCTGGAAATTATGAGGCGAAAACTGTTTTAGCTTTGAATGTGCCTGATGTGGAGGCTCAAAAGAAATGGGCAACTAAGTCTTTACCTTTGGGTTATATTGCTCCAGATTTGTCTGATGACTATATTGCTTCTAGTAAAGAGGTAAGTTCTAAGTTCTTACGAATGGTAGACCAGACAGCCGTAAGCTTGACAAATTTCGCAACAGGTAGTAACGAATCTGGTTATCACGTTATGGGGGCAAATTGGGGCCAGGAATTTGAATTGCCAAAGTTGGTGGTAGATGTACGAAAAGCTCAAAAAGGCGATCGCTCTATCCATGACCCCAGTCAAACCTTAGAAACTGCTAGAGGTATTGAGGTTGGTCATATATTCCAGTTAGGGACGAAATATTCTGAAGCTATGGGGGCAACTTATACAAATGAACAGGGTGAGGAAATGCCTTTGGTGATGGGATGTTATGGTGTGGGTGTGTCCCGTTTGGCTCAGTCAGCAGTGGAACAGTCTTATGATAAGGATGGGATTATTTGGCCTGTGGCGATCGCTCCTTATCATGTGGTTATTTGTATTCCTAATATTAAGGATGCTCAACAAATGGAAGTGGCAGAAAGTCTCTATAAAGAATTAAATGAAGCTGGAATAGAGACTATTTTAGATGACCGAGATGAGCGAGCGGGTGTTAAATTCAAAGATGCAGATTTAATTGGAATTCCTTATCGAATAGTTACCGGGCGATCGCTCAAGTCAGGTAAAGTTGAATTGGTAGAAAGAGCGACTCATCAATCTCAGGAAATTCTGGTAGAGGAAGTATTATCTACTTTAAAAGACTTAATTGAGAAAGCATTAACTTAATTTACACTTTTCAGCAATAACTAGAATTTTGGTATTGCTGAAAAATATTTCTGCAAGACAAAGTTTAAGTAAGATGAGGGGGCGGGTGTTAAATTTAAAGATGTAGATTTAATAGGAATTCCCGATCGAATAGTTATAGCAATGAGCGCTGGTATATTTACAAATTGTAGTAGGGGCAAAAGAGCTAGAAGTCTTATATGATCGGCAATTTATTCCCCCTGTTCCCTGTTCCCTGTTCCCTGTTCCCTGCGCACAGCGCTATATATAGAATCCGGTTATATAGTATATGTTTATAACTATACTTCAATCTCTCGACACTTCCCCCTCTTCCCCAACTATATAATAAGTATTCAACCGGATTTGATATTACGGGGCGATCGTTAAAATCTGGCAAAGTTGAATTGTTGACGTACTCCCCGGCATAAATGCACGGGGATTCTCAAGCGGATATTACGAAGCGGGATAAATCCACGCTTCTCCACCCTTTTTCCTGTTTCTTAGGCTCTTAACTAGACCGTTTCTAGTCCCCGTCAGACCGCCTCCCCAGGCAACTTCTTTAACGTCCAAGATGCGCCCCACCTCAGACACCCCTCTATTTCTCACAATCAGCGCGGAGGCCACGTCTCGATGAGTCATATAACCACATTCAGGACAAGAATGAACTCTAAAGCTGAGTTTTTTCTTCCCTGTATGAGCATTGCAATTGGGACAAATTTGAGAAGTATAATCTTTATTGACCTTCCCGAAATAGACTCCTCGCTTCCAACAAACCCATTGCAGGATGGTGACAAACTGACCGAAACCTGCATCTAAGGTATGTTTTCCCAACATTCTTTTGGCCCATGCCTGAAAATTAAGGTCTTCAACAAAAATCATTCCTGCTTGGTCACATAAATGATGGGCTAACTTAAAATGGAAGTCTTTTCGAGTATTGGCTATCGTTTCGTGTAAACGAGCAATAATCTTGCTTAACTTTTGCCAGTTATTTGACCCAATCTGTTTCTTCTGGAGTCTGCGTTGCAGTAATTTCATCTGGCGGTGCAAACTGTTAAAGAATCTGGGTCGTTTAATTAATTCTCCCTCTGATGTGGCTAGGAATTTATCGAGTCCCAAATCAATCCCAATGGGAGCACCATGAGGGGGGACATCGGGAACATCCACATCACACTCTAAACAGAGAGTTTTGACTTAGTTAACAATTTACGTCATAACGCGGCACAATACGATAGTTGTCTCGAACAATAACTTAGTGAAATTTATCAAACCAAGAGCATTGACTTAATCAAAAAATAACGATATTATACGTTATAAACCGTACTATTAGACCGATTGTGTTTGCTGCGCACATGAAACACAAATAAATGAAATGAAATCCATTAGAACCAAGCTCAAACTGAATAACCAGCAAAAAACTCTGATGGCTCAACACGCGGGGTATAGCAGATGGTGCTATAACTGGGGTTTAAGTTTGTGGAATGCTGCATATATTCATGGTTACAAGCCTAATGCTCGAAAGCTAAGAGAGGTTTTTACCAATCACACAAAACCACTTTATCCTTGGATGAAAAACTTGTCCTCTAGGGTCTATCAATATGCTTTCATCAATTTAGGTGAAGCGTTCAAGAGGTTTTTTCAAGGGTTGGGTAAACACCCAAGGTTCAAGAAGAAAGGTAAACATGATTCCTTCACAATTGATAATTGTGGAAAACCAATAGAACTAAATGGATGGAATCATAAATTACCTTTTATTGGTATTGTTAAAACTTATGAACCAGTTGAAGCTACAACTAAAAAAATCACCATTAGTAGACAGGCAGGAGATTGGTACTTAAGTTGTAGCTATGAATTCACTCCTAATCCAACAGAAAAGACCACTGAAGTTGTAGGTGTTGATTTAGGTGTAAAAACCTTAGCAACTTTAAGCACGGGAGTTGTTTTCCCTGGTGCTAAATCTTACAAGAAATTTGAAAGCAAGCTCTCTAAGTTACAATACCTTAACCGCAATAAAAAGATTGGTTCAGCTAACTGGAAAAAGGCGCAACTTAAAATTGCCAAGCTACACACAAAGGTAGCTAATATCCGTAAAGACGTGCTTCATAAATTGACAACATATCTAGCTAAAAACCACAGCATTGTGTCAATTGAAGATTTGAATGTTCGCGGTATGTTGGCTAACCATAAGCTAGCTAAGTCTATAGCCGATCAAGGATTTTATGAATTCAGGCGACAACTTGAGTACAAGTGTGAGTGGTACGGCTCTGAATTAGTAGTCGTTGATAGATTCTTTCCATCATCAAAAACTTGCTCAAACTGCGGTCATGTCCAAGATATGCCGTTAAATGTAAGGACTTATGACTGCCCTGAGTGTGGCTTGTCAATAGACAGAGATTTAAACGCTAGTATTAATTTGAGAGATGCGGTCGGCTTGACCGTGAATGCCTGTGGATGAGTAGCCGCCGACGGCCTCAGTTGAAGCAGGAAGTAAACAGTAAAATGTCATGTTATGACGTTTTATATCGGTTTTATGAAGCAGAAGCTACATATAATTCTACATTAGGCAAATCTTCAAGGATTTGTAGATATAGTTCTTGGAGTTCTGTAACAGCTTTTATAGATGAATCTCCTTGTTGTATGAAATCATTTACTCCTGCCATTAATAAAATAATATCAGGAGTATCAGACTTGTTCCAAGCTTCATTATTAACTATTCCATCAATAGTTATACCTGGTCTGCCTTCATGTTTTAATGGTTCATTTCCCTGTGTTCCAACAAATTCAAAGTCAATATTTTCTTCTTTGAGATCAAAGTATAAAGATCCTCGATGAATCAGTGTATCAGTAATTGAATCTCCTAAAGGCATTATTTTTAAAGTAGCTGCTAAGGTAGCAGAACTTACAGTGGTAAGTAAAGATGTTGTCATCATTACTACTGATACTAAAGCTCTCTTGACTTGTTTCATTAGTGTCGTGAGTTAAGATTTTTATTGATTTAGTTGACATGGTTAACAATAACACTAATAAAACAATACCAAACCAGTATTTTTGCTGAACCTATTTGCTTTGTTGCACAAACAGAGCAAATAGGTTCATTAATTAATAATTAATAATTACCTGGTGGTTAAAACCGTTACATAATTGAATATATAAGGAAATTCAAGAGCACTTTTTTCTCCACAGCGAGTGAGAGGCTTTATCATTTTCTTTGTGGGTTTAATACCCCACCGTCAACGGGGGTGTTCAAAATTACTTGGGGTGAGAATCCCCATGTAATTTTCCTCCTGTCTCCTGTCTCCTGTCTCCTGTCTCCTTCTTCAAACCTTGATTTTTCGGTAAAAATATTGGAATTTTAGGGGTTATGAATTTATCAAAATAATTAGCTCTAAAACCATGCTTTTTAATCAGTTATCAGTTAAATCTTTTTTCTAGTTTGATCAAAAGAATAAAGTGAGAATTTAACTTCTGAATTATTACTTCTGACTTGATCAAAAACTTGATTTTTTCCTCTCAAATCACACAATCCCAAAAGTCCCAAAATTTACGTCAAAAATACTAATTTCAACAAGTACCTGCTAATTTCGACATAATAGAAGTAATATAGTTAACCTAAGAGAAAGTTATAATTCAGCTCCTCACTGCCATTGTGCCTAATTCTCAAGGAGGGACAAAATGAAAGAACAAAATCAAACTCGTAATTTATCTGTTGGTATTGTGGCCAGTGTTTGTGCATTGGCAGTGGCGGTAGGTGGTGGCATCGCCTTATGGACAAATTTACAATCAACCACCACAAAAACTTCTGATAATTCTCAGACTTTTACAACTCCCTCAACTCCAAAGTCACCTGATGAGACTTTGCCTCCCCCACCTCCTGCTAAAGTTGAATCTCCAGACTCTGTTCCTTTATATGTGCCTCAACCCAAAGCAGTTACAGAAAAAACTGTAGAACTTTATTGGGTTAAAGACACTACTGGAGAAATTGATTTAGTTTCTTCTACAGTAAAATTAGAAACGGCAGACGAACCGGAAGCTATTTTAAAAGCTGCTTTTGACCGTTTGCTCGTAGGTCCAGCAAATACCGATGTCCTTAGTGCTATTCCCACAGGTACAAAAGTTCAAGCACTTACTGTTGAAAATAATGGGGTCTACATCGACTTATCTGAAGAATTTACTTCTGGAGGCGGTAGTGCTTCGATGATGAGTCGCTTGGGACAAGTTATCTATACTGCCTCTACTTTAGAACCAGATGTAAAAGTGTGGATTTTTGTGGGTGGTAAACCTTTAAAAATGCTTGGGGGTGAAGGTTTAGAAGTATCTCAGCCCATTACTCGTGATAATTTTCAGCAAGAGTTCCAATTTTAGATATCATATACCATTTTAGGGGCGGTTTTAAAGTAAACAAATAGTTCAAAGCCGCTCCTGACAAAGTCAATTTTTTCAGTATCTACTCAGAATCACGATTTACAGTATCAGGGGAAAAAGCAGGTAAACAAATAGCAATATATTCTGCTCCCTCAGCACCAGGTGTACTGTATTTTACCCATTCTCCCTTACGAGCTATTACTGCTTGGCCAGCATTAACTTCTAACTGACCGCCTTCATACTCAACACATAGTTTTCCTTGAAGTACCAGAGTAAATTCATCAAATTCTGGCCTTTGACCTGGTTCCATCCAGCCACTAGGAGAGCGCATTTGGGCAACGCTAATAGCATCTGTTTGGCTATTGACATGACCAATATATTCGTCAATTTGCTTCGGTTTGTTACCTACAGGTTCAATCCGAGTAGGCTTTTCCATCAATTGTGGCATGATTTTTATACACTTTAGTTGGGGTTAACTAACATTAAAGGCTGATTATATTCTACGGGTTGCCCATTTTCGATTAAAATTTCCACTATTTGTCCAGAGACCTCTGCTTCAATCTCATTCATAACTTTCATCGCTTCAATAATACAAACTGTTTGGCCAGAAGTAATTCGATCGCCCACTTCTACAAATGGTGGCTCATCAGGAGCAGGAGCGCGGTAAAAAGTGCCCACAACTGGAGATAAAATTTCTTCAAATTTGTTTGAGATCGTAGGAGGTGCTCCTGAAGTTATAGGAGCAGTTTTTATCGCTGTTGTATCTAATGAGGTAGTACCAGGAGAAACAAATTCAGAAGGGTCAGTCCCATCGGAAGAAGGTAATGAGAGGCGATCGTTAAATAAAGTTCCTTTTCGTACCGTTAATTCCAAATCTCCACTTTTTAAAGTCAACTCCGAAATATTAGTTTGGTCTATTGCTGTTAGTAGTTCCCGCAGTTGATGTAAATCTAATTGCACTGTTTTTATATCCTCACTTAATCGGCGTTCAACTCAATTAATACTTAATAAAAAGAAGAGTTTATTACTGTTTTAGTATAGATGTAGAAGCGTGAAATTCAAAGTCATAAATTTTTTTTACTTACAGAAGTGAGGTTGAGATTTAGGTTTTAGCATAATTACTACTTATTAATAAATAAATGTAGCAGTTTAAAGAAAAAGACAGGAAGCTTATTGCCTGCTAGGAATACTGAATTAGATATCCGATCAAACCCAAATTAAAATAAATTACAATAAATAAATTATCAATTTATCTTTTTTCTTCCTCTCTTAAGTCCATCTTAATCTTCTAAAGGGGCTTTGTGCGGTGGTAATTATGCACATTTATTAAGCCCCCATAAAGATACCTCAGAATTACACAATCAATGCATAACTTACTTCTAAAATAAATCTAGTTTTCTGCTATTACTCTCTACCCAAATAAGAATCATTTCGAGTATCTATCTTAATCCGTTCTCCCTTAGATATAAATAAAGGAACCATAATTTGAGCTCCTGTTTCGACAATAGCAGGTTTACTACCACCAGTAGCAGTATCTCCTTTAACACCAGGGTCAGTTTCGGTTACTTCTAAAATTACTGAGTTAGGCAGTTCCACTTCTATTATTTGTTCGCCCCACTTAATAACATTAACCTCCATACCTTCAGTTAGATACTTAACACGCTCGCCAATTTGCTCTGAACTTAAACTGGCCTCCTCATAGGTTTCCATATCCATAAACACAAATTGGTCAGCATCTTTATAAGTATGCTGCATAAGTCTCTTATCCAAAGTAGCTTGAGGTACTGTTTCTCCTGCTCTAAATGTTCGTTCCACTACACTACCAGTTTGTGAATTTTTGAGCTTTGTTCGGACAAAAGCAGAACCTTTGCCTGGTTTAACGTGCAGAAATTCTACTACCCGCCAAACTGAACCATCCAATTCAATCGTCACACCGGGGCGAAAATCATTACTAGAAATCATATAACAACGTTATTGCGGTTTTTAATTAAATTATCAGATTAGAACTTAACATTAGACATCGTACAATATTCGGGAGTCAGAAAAATTGTCAAATATCGTGGGAGTAGAAAGCAATTTTTAGCACCTCGTCAAAATAATTTTATGTAAAATCTCTGATGTCTGGCGATCGAAATCAAAAGTTTTTTGTCTGAGACATATTAAGGCATATAGTAGTACTTTCTGTTGTTAAGACAATAGACTTGAGTTATTTGCGCAGCATTCTGCTAGGAAAAGGCAACAACTCTAGAAGGCATTTTGCCTTAACCTTAAATGCGTAATGTCATCAGGACTTACGCAAAATATCAAATTATACACCATCTGTAGGGGCAAACGGCCGTTTGCTGGCGCATAACTATCGTTAACGTCCCTACTATATGCGGTGGTTATGGGTAAGTCCTGATCATGTCCGGGTAATTAGTGATCAAAAAACTTTCTCCTTCTATTCTTCTTTCTTCCCTCCTGAGGACTGACTCCTGAATTCTGCTGAGTGATTTATTTATAACTGTTCAACCGGACATGATATAACTCTATATCTCTACTCTATTGCCTATTGCCATATATCAGCAAAACTATAGCGCTGTGCGCAGGCAACAGGCAGTAGGGAACAGCTCATTTGGGGGAATAAAAAGCTTATAATATAAGACTTTTAGCTATTGGACACCTCCTGCAATTTGTAAATATGCCAGCACACATTGCTATAAGTCGTGACCAAATCTAAAACCTAATTTTTGCCCCCAAAAATCCGATGAGTGTGGACAGCCATGTAATATTAGTAAGGGAACAAAAATTCATAAATATGCTAAATCTTCACAATTCCGTCATTAACACTTGTAAACGCTTGCTTAAAACTGGCATCCTAGCACTATTACTTTTCACTTTGTCTGTTGGTCTTAGTGCTGCTTGGTGGGACTTTGGTGGTAGCACAACAACTCGTGAAAGTCGTTTGCCCCAGGGCGATCCGATTACCGATGGTAAGGCATTATTGAGGTATGCTCTACCGATAGACAATGAACCAGTGCGTAAAATACAAAGGAGTCTGGAAGATATTGCTAATAGACTGCGAGCAAAACGTTGGTCTTCTGTTAGTAGTGATATTGCTGCTGCATCTAGGGTTCTTAATATTAGTAAGTCTCAGTTATTAGCTAGTGTTTCTGAGTCGAAACAATCTGAGGCAGAGGCCATAATTGAACAACTTGAGCAGGGCATTGTTAATATTCGAGAAGTTGCTGAAGCTAAAGATGGGGAACAAGTATTGGAGCAACGGGCACAACTACTAGCATTAGTTGGTCAGCTTGAAAAGTTGATGCTAGAAGGATTTCCGTTTGAGGTTCCTTCAGAGTTTGCTAATTTACCTCAACTCAAAGGTCGCGCTACTATTGAGATGGAAACGGAAAAGGGTTCTTTGACTTTGGTTGTTGATGGTTATAGTGCCCCTATTACTGCTGGTAATTTTGTAGATTTAGTTCAGAGGGGTTTTTACGATGGCCTAGAGTTTATTCGCTCAGAACAGTCTTATGTTTTACAAACTGGAGACCCTCCTGGCCCAGAAGTTGGTTTTATTGACCCTGATAGTGGTGAGTATCGTAATATCCCACTGGAAATTTTGGTCAAGGGAGATGAGGAACCAATATATAGTTTTACTTTAGAGGAAATTGGTCGTTTTCGGGAACAACCTGTTCTGCCTTTTTCTGCTTATGGTACGGTGGCAATGGCTCGTCCTGAATCTGAAAATGATGGTGGTTCTTCTCAATTTTTCTTTTTCTTATTTCAGCCAGAGTTGACTCCTGCAGGTGTTAATTTACTGGATGGTCGTTATACGGTTTTTGGTTATGTGGTTGAAGGGAAGAAGATTTTGGAAAAATTAGGTAAAGGAGACAAAATTATTTCTGCTAAGGTAGTTGCTGGATTAGAAAATCTTGTTGAACCTGAAGCTTAAAATAGTTAAGTAAAACTTAGCCTAAAATTAGGGTAATTGGATAATTTAGCGACTAAAATAATCTTGAGATTTTCAGACTAAGCTACCAATTACTCTAATTAGTTTAAAGTTTAAATAATAAAAATTACAGTTATAAAAATAGGAAAAATTTAGGAAGAAGGAAGAAGGAAAAATCTGGTGTTGTCCTAGTTTTAAGCTTTTCATATGTCCGCACTCTTTCCTTCGACGACTATTACAGTTGTTATAGGTAAAAAAAGTTTTACTATACATGTATAGTTTCATTTTCTCTTCTGGATTTTGCTATAGCTAATCTTCTAATTTTATCTCTCGGATTTTTGGTTTATTCTGATTTATTATTTCTTACTTATTTCTCTTTTTGATTAAATGGCTGTTATCGAATTCGTAATATTCACAGGATTAGGAATTGTATTAGGTGCATTTATATTTAATATATCTAATGACAGAGAACAAAAGCGTATTTTAGATGATGCCTTTTACAAATTATTAGAACTTCAAAATGGTAAAATTTCTCTAATTCAATTAGCTGCTGCGGCTAAAGTTGATGCTCAAATAGCTCAGAAATATCTTGAAGTTCAAGTACAAGTTTTCACTGCAACCTTAGAAATTGATGAACAAGGAGATACATTCTACAAATTTCCTAAACTTAGTTTACCTCCTGTTTTAGATAAACAACAATGGTAAGGAATTTAGGTATTAGGTTTTCGGTATTAGGTTTTCGGTGTTAAGTTTTAGGTCTTATACAAAATCCGGTTTAGTAACGAGATATTCAAAAAAATCAAAATCTTTGTCTGATAAGGATTTGAATATTTAGGTAACTACCCTATAATAACCGGATTTAGTATTAGGTATTAGATTTTAGGTATTAGATTTTAAATGTTAAGTTTTAAGTGTTTTACTAAGGGTAAAAAAAATTATACCATGTCCGGATGATGATGATTAAGTATAATAAAAATGTTTGATTGAATTTATTGAAGCGCTCTTGAGAGAAGATCTCAAATTTTTGCTTCCTTTATTTAACCTTTTTGATTTTTTTTCATATACTTATCTTGACTCTGCTACCTACTCCCTGTTACATGAATGTCGAAATATTTTATCAAATTGGTATTAGGAGAATTATTTCGGATTTAACGCTCCTAATCTTTGATAAGGCCAAAAGCGAATTATTGCCCTACCTATAATATTTTTCTTAGGCAAAAAACCCCAAACATGAGAGTCATTACTATTATTACGATTATCTCCCATCACAAAATATTGATTTTCAGGAACTTTGATTGAAATTGGTAAAGTATATTCAGGGGGTTCAGCAATATAATTTTCAGTCAGCGGTTGGTCATTTATATACACTAAACCATTCTCAATTTTAATAGTATCTCCTGGCAGACCAATAACTCTTTTAATAAAAGCTTGATTTTTAGCATAACCATAGCGTTGTAACTGTTGGGGTGGTTGAAAAACAATAATATCCCCTCTAACAGGTGGATGAAAATAATAAGAGACTTTTTCCACTACTAGGCGATCGCCTACTTCTAAAGTAGGTATCATTGAGTCTGAAGGTATATATCTTGGTTCTGCAATTAATATTCTGACTAATAAAGATAAAGATAAAGCGATCGCCAAAACTTTAATATTTTCTTTTTGTTGTTGCCATATTTTTAGCCACCAGGGAGTTATGGAGTTAGCTGTTATTGGTTGATTTAAGGATTCTTTTTCTGATGTCATTTCTATGATTTTATTCTTGAGTATTTCTATACTATAGCAAAACTCCTGGGAATGAGAATTTATCTATTCTAAATAGATATAGTAATCCTATTTGAGTTGCTGGTAAAAATATCTTTGAATTTAAGAAACAGGAAATAGGGGTAAAAGTTTGAGAGTTTTTATATATCCTGAAATTTTTTACAAATGATTTATGATTGCTATAATACTATGATTTTTCCCTATTATATACGTCAGCATTCGGCTATTAATATTCAGCATTTCCGTTTGTCATGCGCTCGAATTCAGATGCATGAACGTAATAACTTACTAAGGTTAGCTGATAACCTTTTTATTTCGGTGCGAAATGCCGAAGCAAACATATTTCACTCTTTGGAAATTAATTTCTCCTTCGGTGCGATAATAAGTTAATAACTCATAGCTGATAGCTGAAGTCCGCAGTTCATCTGTAGAAGGTTCGCTGAAAGCTGTTTGCGCAGCATGACAAACGGAAATGCTTACCTATGTACAATGCACATATTAAAATTGTTTATATAATCTGAAATATTAAAATATTTGCTATATATTTTCTCTTTTTTCAGGGTGTTATGTGAGATATTCCGTAGCGGTAATTATTCTATTTCATATAAAGTAATCATCAATAGTATAATTAGTGTGAATTTGTAATTTTTTCACAAATTTACCACTCGTTCTATTCTTTATAATTCTATGCTGATTCAATTCAGTGTTGGCAACTATTTATCTTTTAAAAAAATTGTCACTTTGAGTATGGTGACTACAGATTTAACTGCTCAGAATAAAAGTGTTGATAAAAATAATGTTTTTCAAGTTGATGATGAGTTAAGTTTGTTGAAAAGTTGTGCTGTTTATGGCGCGAATGCTAGTAGCAAAAGTAATTTGGTTAAAGCATTAGATTTTATGCGTCTGTTTGTGCTTAATTCATCAAAAGAAACTCAGATAGAAGATGCTATTAATGTAGAGGAGTTTAGATTAAGTACGGAGACAGAAGGAAAACCTTCTTTTTTTGAAATAGTTTTTATTTTAGACCATAAATTATATAGGTATGGTTTTGAAGTCGATAAAAAACAAGTGGTTTCTGAATGGTTATTTTATGTGCCAAAAGTTAGGGATACTAGACTATTTGAACGTGATGAAAATGGCATTGAGATGACTAATGTATTTAGTGAAAATCAGTATTTCGGTAAATTTATCGCTGATAAAACCAGAAATAATGCTCTTTTTCTGTCTGTTAATGCTCAATTTAATGGAAAAATCTCTACAAGTATTTTGCGGTGGTTTAGAGATTTGAATGTAATTTCAGGATTACATAGCGATTTTTATCAACAACTCACAATTGAATTTTTCAAGGATAGTCAATATAAAAAAGAAATTATTCAATTAATTAGGAAGTGGGACTTAGGTATTGATGATATTAAAATTGATACGAGGAAGGTTTTACTAGAACAAATACCTAGTTCTATTTCAGAAGAGTTGAAGAAAATTATGCAAAATTCTGAATTACAAACCGATGATATTCAAAGTTTTCATAAGAAGTATAACTCTGAAGGAAAAGTGGCATCTTTAGAAGTATTTGATTTTGATGAGGATGAGTCAGAAGGAACTAAGAAGTTGTTCGCTTTTGCCGTGCCAATTTTGGATACTTTAAAAAATGGATAAATTTTAATAATTGATGAACTTGATGCTAGGTTACATCCAATCATCACTCGCGCAATTATTGATTTATTTAACTCTAAGACAACAAATCCTAAAAACGCCCAACTTATTTTTACTACCCACGATACTAATTTACTTAGTAATAAAATTTTTAGACGAGACCAGATATGGTTTACAGAAAAAAATCGGCAGGGAGCGACTGATTTATATTCTTTAGTTGAATACAAAGTACCGAATGATGCACCTTTTGAAAGTGATTATATTAAGGGTAAATATGGAGCTATACCTTTTCTTGGTAATTTCACTGAATTATTTGAAAAAAATGGCTAAAAAAAAAGAATATAAGAGAAATTATCAACATTCTGGAAAAAGTAAATATAGTCGTTATTCAAGAAATGACACAGTAGCAACACGAGAAGTTATTGAGCGTTTTTTGATAGTTTGTGAGGGAAAAGAAACGGAACCAAATTATTTTCGGAGTTTTCGCGTGCCTAAAGATGTGATTGACATACGAGGATTGGGTAAAAATACAATTAGTTTGGTTGAAGATGCTCTAAAGATTATTAAAGAAGATGGTAATTACAATCAAGTATGGTGTGTATTTGACCGTGATTCATTTCCCGTAAAAAATTTTAATCAAGCTATAAAAGATGCTAAAAATTATAATATTGAAGTTGCTTATTCAAATGAAGCATTTGAAATTTGGTATTTGTTACATTTTGAATATCGAGATACTGCCATGTCTCGCAAAGATTATAGAAAATCTTTAACTAAAAAGCTGAATAAAAAATATGAAAAAAATAGCAACAAAATGTATGAGATATTGGAAAGTAAGCAACCTCAAGCAATTAAAAATGCTGAGAAGTTGTTAGAGCAATATAATCCACTGAATCCTGTTAATGATAATCCTTCCACAACTGTACATTTATTGGTCAAAGAACTTAATAGATTTGTTCGTCCATAGAATAGACCTCAAGTTTTTGTGCTTCATAAAATGAAATGACTATTGCGACATCCGCAACAGAGAGGGGAGCTAGATATTTTTCTGGTGCTTGACAAAATGAGATGACTATTGCGATATCCGCAACAGAGAGGGGAAGTAGATATTTTCTCCATCACAGACCTCAAATCTTGGTGCTTGACAGAATGAAATGACTATTGCGACATCCGCAACAGAGAGGGGAAGTAGATATTTTCTCCATCACAGACCTCAAATCTTGGTGCTTGACAGAATGAAATGACTATTGCGACATCCGCAACAGAGAGGGGAGCTAGATATTTTTCTGGTGCTTGACAAAATGAGATGACTATTGCGATATCCGCAACAGAGAGGGGAAGTAGATATTTTCTCCATCACAGACCTCAAATCTTGGTGCTTGACAGAATGAAATGACTATTGCGGCATCCGCAACAGAGGGGGGAGCTAGATATTTTCTCCACCACAGACCTCAAGAGTGCTTCATAAAATGAAATAACTATTGCGACATCCGCAATAGAGAGAGCAAGTAGATATTTTCCCCACCACAGACCTCAAGAGTGCTTCATAAAATGAAATAACTATTGCGACATCCGCAATAGAGAGAGCAAGTAGATATTTTCCCTCCACATAATCCGTATTATTAATTATTCAAAAATCTCTTCCCTTCTACCTTCTAACTTTAATTATAGTAGTCGAAAGAAAGGGCCCGGACATATTAACAGCTTAAAACTCAGACAACGCCAGATTTTTCCTTCTCTCCTAGATCGCTAAACACCTTCTTCCTTATCTACTTCTTCCTTTTCTACCTCTCTCCTTCCTCCTTATTTCTTCTTTCTTATTCATTCATTTTTTTACACAAACTTTATCTTGACTATCTTCTGTACAATCTTCAAACTTCAGTTTTCCAGCCAAAATTTGTTGCTGAACTTCTTCAACTTTTTGCTTAACTTCTTCTGGCAAAACATCATTAAAACGACCCAACTTAGTAATATCTGGATTTTCAATTCCTAAAATATATTTTTCTCCCTTAACTTGATTATTTTTAACAAGATTAGCAACATAAGCGATCGCTCCTCCAACATCCTGCACTGCACTGGTTAGCACTGCTTTTGGCGCAACATCAAGCTGGTCAGTTGTATTACCCACCGCATAAATTCCTTTTTCTTGTGCCGTTTTCAAAACTGCTGGAGCAGCATTATCTAATAAGTGATAAATCACATCAACCCCAGTAGAAATTAAAGCCAAAGCTGCCTCCTTTCCTTTAGCAATATCATTAAAATCTCCAGTGTAACTAATTACAACTTCAACACTGTCATTTACTGACTTAGCACCTAACTCAAACGCCTTACCTTGTAAGTTAGTTCCTTTAAAAGATAAACCTGTAAGATAAGCAACTTTATTAGTCTTAGTCATCAAACCAGCAATTACACCAGCAAGATAACCCATTTGGAAATAATTTGTTGTCACCGAAGCGTAATTTTCACCAGCAATATTACCATTAACTCCCAAAAAAAATTTATCGGGAAATTGACTAGCTACTTGTTGAATAGCAGCATCAAATTGTCCGCCATGACCTACGACTAAATCGTAATTTTTCCTAGCAAAATCAGAAAGAGTTTCTACCTGGTATGGTTGGGCAATATTTTCTACATAAATCATCTCACCATTGAGAATTTCGGCTGCTTTTTTTACCCCTTCATAACCAGATTGATTCCATCCTCCATCGGTAATAATTCCAGGTAAGGCAATGGCAATTTTAAAAGTTTCAGAATTATCTATAGAATCATTATTAGGATTTTCTGTCCGAATTATTGTAGAAGGAGAGTCAGCACAAGCTTTTAATAATAAGCTAGTTATTAATGTTGCTGTACTATAGGAAATAAATGAGCGTCTATTTAATTTTTTAGTCATATTAAGTAGTCCTATAAATGTAGTAATTTACTTTGGAGTTAAGGAGTAGAGAATATCTCTAATTGAAAATTTAAAAGCAACAGTATTTATCAATGCAGAAGGAAGAAAGAAAAAGGAAAAATCTTGATTTGCCTGAATTTTCAGCTTTTAATATGTCTGCCCTCTCTCCTTTGACTGCTATCTCTACTAATAGTAACTGCTGGCGTTTCTCTTAGTTCTATGCAGAAGGAAGAAAGAAAAAAGAAAATCTTGGGTTGTCTGATTTTTAAGATGAGTGATATATCCGCACCTTTTCCTGAGACTACTATATTTACCAATAGCAACTTTTGGTGTTTCTCCTAGTTCTATGCAGAAGGAAGAAACAAGAAGGAAAAAGAAATAAATAACAAGGAAAAATCTTGGGTTATCTGATTTTTCAGATGAGTGATATATCCGCACCTTTTTCTTCGAATGCTATATTTACCAATAGTAACTATTGGTGTTTCTCCTAGTTCTATGCAGAAGGAAGAAATCAGAAGGAAAAATCTTGAGTTGTCTGAGTTTTAAGATGAGTGATATATCCACACCTTTTCCTGAGACTGCTATATTTACCAATAGTAAATTTTGGTATTTCTCCTAGTTCTATGCAGAAGAAAGAAACTAGAAGGAAAAAGGAATAAACAACAAGGAAAAATCTTGAGTTGTCTGAGTTTTAAGATGAGTGATATATCCGCACCTTTTCCTGAGACTACTATATTTACCAATAGCAACTTTTGGTGTTTCTCCTAGTTCTATGCAGAAGGAAGAAACAAGAAGGAAAAAGAAATAAATAACAAGGAAAAATCTTGGGTTATCTGATTTTTCAGCTTTTTATATTTCCGCGCTCTTTCCTGAGACTGCTATATTTACCCATAGTAACTATTGGTGTTTCTCTTAGTTCTATGCAGAAGGAATAAACAAGAAGGAAAAAGGAATAAACAAGAAGAAAAAATCTTGAGTTGTCTGAGTTTTAAGATGAGTTATATATCCGCACCTTTTCCTGAGAATGCTATATTTACCAATAGCAACTATTGGTGTTTCTCTTAGTTCTATTTTAAAGTCTAAAGGCACTATAGTCAGAGAAAAATTCATGTTAATTGGGGTTATATAGAAAAAAGTAGACCAGAAAATTTAGCAGAACTATCATCGGAATATTAGATTTGTCAAACTGGTCAAAATCAATCGCAAATTAATATCAAATCACCTATATCTATTGAAGCACCTCAAATTTAAATTAATATCAAGTCCGGCAACATCAGTATTATAAAGTTTAGGAAAGGAAGAGAGTCTTAGTTATCTAGGAGAGAAGATTTGAAATAAAGAAAAAGTAGATATTTCCCAAGTTTTTACACAAACGATACCAACAGACATGATATAACTCAAAAAATATCCCATAAAATAAATATTATTAATAATAGTCATAGAAACCAGGTAAATTATACACATGGAAGTAGACTAAATATTTAGTGACAAATCTATTGGAACCTGAGTAGCAAATCTAAAAATTTGCTCAATTATATCCTAATAATACTAGACCTGGTAAATCACTAAGACAACAATTTTCACTAAAGTCCCGTTAAATAACCTGACAATAAATTAAACTCCTAATTATGGGGTCTTAATTATGGGGTAATTTAATCTGTGTCAAGCTAGGTGAATTTAATACTACTGTAAAATAAGAGAAAGTAATAATTTTGCCAACTCTAAATTAGTAAGATATTTAGAGCTACTACTAATTAAATTGATCCTCTAGCTAATAGCTCATTTTCAAATTAACTCGATCGAAGAATATGACAAAAAACTGTTTTATAGTCAGCTCCAAAACTAGAAATTTTAGCATATTAGATAGCGTTATCAAATGAGATGTCAAACAAGAGTTGGTGATTTACTAACAGTAAAAAGTCTAACAAACCTTCTTACATATTGACCCCTGCCTTTTGCCAAAAAGCGACCAATTTTGTTACGCAACTCAAATGAAATTACTATATCCATATGATATTAGTTAATATAATTAAATTTAACATTTTATAGTGTAGATAAAAATAGCGATCGCCTAGCCAAATCAATAACTAACTTATAAATAATAGTAATAAATTTAACTATATCTTTTTTTCAAGTCTCCCTCTTCCCAAATTTGGAGTTGCCTTTCAGCAGCAATAAAATTGTTAATTGATTTCGGCGGGTAAACAAAATGGTCATAAGCAAGAGCCATTTGTCTAGCTGCTTCTTGGTAAGAAACTTTTCCTATTCCTGTACCTAAACCTGGACAGACAACATTTTGAATTTGTTGCTTTTGCTGACGGTTGTGGTGTCGCACTGTCAGTAACATTGCCCACATTGCGATATAAGGAGTATCAGTGCCAGCAATGGACATAGGTACGCGCATAGTGGGGGTATGGGCAAGAAAAGGATGTTGGGGATGACCAGTTTCGACAATAGTAGATGTGCCAACTGGTTGTTCGCCCAGATATTCATCTAATATTTTTTGTTGAACCGAAGTCATTAAAAAATCACCAAAATATTTGACGATCGCTGCATCTATACCACCATCCATAAGTCCAAAAGAATTTCCTGGACTTACTAAACAGTCATATTCTGGTACAGTCTCGAAATAATTATTGATAATTTCTAGATTGGGTAAATAATGGAAATGTTCTTGAAAAGCATCATATAATGATGTATTTGGAGCAACTAAAATCAGTTTCATATTAGTCTTTATTCTGGTAACTTGAGAATTATCAAGAATCCTAATAGGTTTTCAATTTGAAGAAGGAAAAATATCAGCCTTAAAAAATAATTTTTGGACATAGTTTACGGGCGTTGAATTGAGTCTCAAACATATTTTCTATTTCTTCCTCAACAAATTGTTAAATCATTTTTTTTATTTAATCAGGACTTACGCATAACCACCAAATATTGTAGGGGTTAACGGCCGTTAACCCCTAAAAATGGCGTATATTTTTTTCTTTTGCGTAAGTTATATAAATCTTGAATCTACCACTTTGACTAAAGAGTGAAACATACCTCGCACAACTTTAATTTTTCGGTAAATAAATTAACTCAGAATATTTTTCACTTCTATTTTAAAAATATTTTCAATAGTTTTTCCGGCAGTTTTTTCCTCCCAGTTAAGGATATTGAGAAAAGTTTTTGCTGAGTGAGTTTCTACAACATCAATACCCCATTCTCCTGTTTGGAGAGTATCAGGAGAATCATTTAATGGAGGTGTTTTTTTTAAACCTCCCAGAATCAAGACATCAACAATTATATCCTTGTCATTTTTTTGAATTATTCGCTTTTCTATTAAAGCTTCAGCACATTTTTCACCAACTTGAGGTGGAGAAAAAACTTGATTTTCAAATAAAATTTCTACCATCCAATGAGGATGATTTAATTGCCGACATTTAAGTTGTGGGTATTTGCTTAAACCATTAATGAAAACTTCAGCAAATTCTTCCCTATTTAATTCAGGCAGAGTATTTTCTGAGAGTTCAAAATTGTGGGAAAGCAACATTCGTCCAGTTTGAGATTCAGTCATTATTTTATTTATCCTATGTTCTAGAAATTTTAATTCACAATTTTACAGCAGAAGTAAGAAGGAAGAAGTAAGAAGGAAGAAGGAAGAAGGAAGAAGGAAGAAGGAAAAATATTATGTTGTCTTAGTTTTAAGCTTTGGAGTTGTCCGCGCCCTTTCTTTCGACTGCTATATATCCTATTAGACCATAAATCAATACCATAGATAAAATTGATATGTCTATAAATTTCGGCATTGCTGAATTAAGGTATGAAAGTAGGTTTGTAGGGAATAGGGAATAGGGAATAGGGAACAGGGAACAGTTAATATTAACAAGTAGTTCAAAGCATCCAAAATACAAAATCAAAAATATAAAATTATCAAATCATACCCAGAATCAGCAACGGCTAAATTTCCAAGAAAAACAGTATAAATCAGAGGAATTGATATTAGACAAAAATTATTAGTTATTCAGACAATATTTTGATTTTCGATAAATTTTGCTAGGAATGTTCCATGGAAAATCTACTACTCCTGAATTTTCCCCTCTAACCATCAAAAAATTTCCAGACTTATCCATACTTACTCTTGCTTTATCTCCTAAAAAATTTCAACCAGTCAAAATCTGAGAAACCCAACGATGACAAATTTACTACTCCTGAATTTTCCCCTCTAACCATCAAAAAATTTCCAGAAGAAACCATGCTTACCCTGACTTTATACCCTGAAAAAATTTCAACCAGTCAAAATCTGAGAAACTCAATGATGAAAAATTTACTACTCCTGAATTTTCCCCTCCGACCGTCAAAAAATCTTCAGAGTTACCTATACTTAACCCTGACTTTATACCCTGAAAAAATTTCAACCAGTCAAAATCTGAGAAACTCAATGATGAAAAATTTACTACTCCTGAATTTTCCCCTCCGACCGTCAAAAAATTTCCAGAGGAACCCATATTTACTCTGACTTTATCCCCTGAAAAAATTTGTACAAGCCAAAATCTGAGAAACTCAATGATGAAAAATTTACTACTCCTGAATTTTCCCCTCCGACCGTCAAAAAATTTCCAGAGGAACCCATATTTACTCTGACTTTATCCCCTGAAAAAATTTGTACAAGCCAAAATCTGAGAAACCGACTCATAGAAAATTTACTATTTCTAGATTTTCCCCTCCGACCGTCAAAAAAATTCCAGAGGAACCCATATTTATTCTAGTTTTACCCTTAAAAAAATTCCCACAAAGCAAAATTTAAGAAATCTGCTAATAGATAATTTAGTCGTCTGGATTTTCAACTTCAATAATCAACTAAAATCCAGACAACAAACTAACACTTACTCCTCCTTTTCAATTATCCCTCCACCTAACAAAATATCTCCGTCATACCAAACAGCCGCTTGCCCAGGAGTTATACCAAAAACTGCCTCTTCAAACATTAACTTAACTCGAAAACCATCCTGTGGTTTCTCCTCATTAATACCCAAAGGAATAATATTTGCTGCTACAGGTAAACTACGATATCTCACTTGCACCTCCCCTCGTATAGGTATAGTTGGTGGGACAATAGAAACCCAATTAACTAACTTCACAGTGGACTCCATTTTTGACGCACTGTGGCGATCGCCCACTATTACCCGATTCATCACTGGGTCTAAATCAATCACATATAAAGGATGAGGGGCCGAAACTCCTAAACCTTTTCTTTGGCCAATTGTATAATGATGGACACCATCATGGTTTCCTAACACTCGCCCCTCTTGGTCAACTATTTCACCTTGATGGGGAGTAATATATTTATCCAAAAATGCCCGCATCGAACCGCTAGCTTCCACTAGACATAAATCCTGACTTTCAGGTTTATCAGCAGTTTTCAAACCATATTCTGCTGCAATCCGTCGGGTTTCACTTTTCACCATCTTTCCTAGAGGAAATACGGAACCAGCTAATAAGTCCTGTGTTAAATCGTACAGAAAATAAGACTGGTCTTTGTTACGGTCAATAGCACGTTTTAATTGATAGCGATCGCTTTCTGAATCATAATCAATTCGTGCATAATGCCCCGTGGCAATTTTGTCAATACCCAATTTTTCACGGCCATAAGCTAACATCGGGCCAAATTTCACAGCTTTATTACATTGAGAACAAGGTAGTGGAGTAATTCCGGCACTGTATCCTGTTACTAAATAATCAACAATATTTGCTTGAAATAAATCGCGACTATCCACAATATGATGGGGAATACCTAATTGTTCACAAATATGAGCAGCATCTACCATTCCTTCGGAACAACATTGACCTTTTCCTTTCATTAACCAAAGAGTTAAGCCTTCAACTTGATATCCTTGATGATGTAGTATTGCTGCGGTTGTGGAACTATCAACTCCACCAGAAAGACCGACTATAATTTTATTCATTGAATTTGAGGTTATAAAATCAAAACTATATGTATTTATCTTAAATTATAGATTTTTTGAAGAAGGAAGAGTTCAATAATTGATAATTGATAATTGATAATTGATAATTGCCTCTCCCTAAAAGGAAGAGGATTGAATAAAAGGAAAATTTTTTCTTGTTTCTCCTTTAAAGGAGAGGAATTTTACCTTAATTATTCGGTAAGAGGGAAGAAGGAAGAAGGAAAAATATTACTTTGTCTGAGTTTTAAGTTCTCGATCTTTCTTAACCTTTCCTTCGACTGCTATATATGAGACTGCACAGAATTATGAAATTTATTAATTTGTCTGTATTAATCTTAAGTAAGGAAGAAGGAAGAAGGAAGAAAAAATGGATGGGGACTCAAACCCCAATCAATTGTCAACACCGTGTAGACGGTGGGGTATTAAACCCAAAATAAAAAGATAATTTAGAATTGCTATATATAATCTCACGGGTGCATCTCATACCAAGCAAAAATACTTTTTTCCTATATATTCCCTGTTCCCTGTTCCCTGTTCCCTGTTCCCTAAAAGCAATAACTTTTTAGCTTTATTCACGCATTGAGATGCACCCAATTTCACTTTGTTTTATCCATATAATAAACTATGTTTGAGCGCCTGCTAAAAATCATCATTTATTTGCTCGACTCACCATGCCAAACCAATTATTTTTAATATTAAAATACAGAATTTCAAAAAATTCATTATTATCAATTATATTAGGAGGATTTTTAGCTATAAATCACCAAACTATCGCCCAAGGAAAAGTCATTAAAACTCAAATTTTACCCACCAATCAAAGGCAAAGCAAAACCACAAATTTTAGTCCCAATAGTAATACAAAAAAAAATGCACTATTAATAACAGAAAATACCAGCTTTCCAAGATCTCTTGAAGCATTACCTCCATCAACACTAAGACCCTCAATTCGACAGCAAGAACCAATATTTAATCCCATTGAAGTAAATCCATTTCCCAATTTACGGTATGTTGTCTATATTGAATCAGATAGTGCGTTGTTGTTAGGAATTATTCGGCGAAAAATCGAACCAAGAGCAGTATTGCGCTCTTTTGCAGGCAGCACTGTAATTCAAGTAGGAAGTTTTTCTCAGTTATTTTTCGCTTTAGATTTGTTAGATTATTTGGAAGAAAGAGGAATTAATGCCCAACTAGAAAAACTTGATTCAAATGAAGCTTTTGGTGAACCTGTAAAACCTGCAATTTTAGCAGCTAGTGTATATCCTCCAGTTAAACGTTCAATTGCTTATGGACTAAGTAATAGTAAATCTTATTATTTATTAATTCCTAGTAAGTCAACAAATTTAGCTTTAATTACATATAAATTGCGATTATTAGGAATTCCCGACCAAGGTATTCAAGTGACAGAAATTCCCGAAAATGTAGCGATAGGACCTTTTGAAAAGGAAGAAATAGCAGAAAAGTGGCAACGCTATTTATTAGATTCGGGGTTTGTTAATGTGGTTATTTACTTTGGTCGTTAAAAGTCAGTCAGAAGTTAAATTTAAAAGTTGATTGAAATACATTTTTAGGCAACAGGCAACAGGGAATATAGAATAGGGAATAGAGAATAGGGAATATATAGGAAAAAAGTATTTTTGTAAATATGAGATGCACCCTCCAAAACTGCTTTAAGTAAAATTTCAAGTCCCTTATGTATCAAGAAGAAAAAAGACAAAAAATCCTTTTAGTAAGTCCTATACTTTTAAACATAGGTAATTAGGGTTTGCTGAATCTTATATAGCGTTTCTCAAGTTATTGAGGTACATTTTTTCTTCTTTTCTACTCCCTGCTCTCTACTCCCTAATCTCTACTCCCTACTCCCTACTCCCTACTCCCTAAAATCAATGAACAATACTAAAGAAAAATTTGTAGTTACTGCTGCCCAAATGCGACAAATAGAAGAACGAATATTTGTTGCCGGAATGCCAGTAGCAGCATTAATGGAAAAAGTTGCAGGATTAGTAACACGAAGAATCGTAAAATTATTCAATCGTAATATTAGTAAAATTGGTATATTAGTAGGTCCTGGTCATAATGGCGGAGATGCTTTAGTCATAGCCAGAGAATTATATTTCCAAGGTTATGAAATAACAGTTTACTGTCCGATACTAAAACTTAAAGAATTAACAAATGCTCATAGTAAATATCTGCAATCTTTAGGAGTTAATTTTGTTGATAATATTTCCCCGATCAAAAATTGTGACTTGCTCATAGACGGTTTATTTGGCTTTGGTTTAGAACGAGAAATTACCGGATATTTAGCTAAAGCAATCAATGAAATTAATAGTTGGAAAAAACAGATATTTAGTATCGACTTACCTTCTGGAATTCATACAGATACAGGAGCAATTTTAGGAACAGCAATTTCTGCTAATCACACATTTTGTTTGGGTCTGTGGAAACAAGCATTTTTACAAGACCAAGCATTAGAATATATAGGTACATCTGAACTAATAGATTTTGATATTCCTCTGACAGATATTACAGCAATTTTAGGAGAAATTCCCACTATTGAAAGAATCACAAAAACATCTGCCACAGCAAATTTTCCCTTACCTCTTTCTCCCACAACCTATAAATATAAAAACGGTAATTTATTATTAATTGTAGGTTCCCATCGTTATAGTGGAGCAGCAATTTTAACAGGATTAGGAGCTAGAGCAACAGGTGTAGGAATGTTATCAATTGCCGTACCAGAATCAATTAAACCTATACTAAATAATCACTTACCAGAAGCACTAATTATTGGTTGTCCTGAAACAGAAACCGGAACAATAAAACAATTACCAAAAGATATAGATTTAAGTAAATTTGAAGCGATCGCCTGCGGACCTGGTTTAACCACAGAACCTAAATCTATAGTAGAAGCAATATTATCCGTAAATTGTCCGATAGTTCTAGATGCTGATGCTTTAAATATTTGTGATAATTTAGAAAAAAATTATTTAGTCAGTCAGCGTCAAGCACCAACAATTATTACACCCCACCCAGGAGAATTTAAACGTCTATTTCCTCACCTAGAAAATCAACTTAATAATCGGATATTATCAGCTAAAAAAGTAACTAAAAACAGTAACCTGATTTTAGTTTTCAAAGGAGCAAAAACAATTATTGCCAATAGTCAAAAAATATTGATTAATCCAGAAAGTACCCCTGCATTAGCAAGGGGAGGTAGTGGAGATGTATTAACAGGATTAGTTGGTGGTTTATTAGCTATTACTTCAGCTAAAACTTCACCACTCGAAGCTGTCAAAACAGCAGTTTGGTGGCACGCTCAAACGGCAATATTCGCAGCAAAAAAACGCACCGAGTTAGGAGTAGATGCTTTTACTTTAACTCAGTATTTAATCCCCGCACTAGAAAAAATATATAGCAATTCCTAAGAAGCGTGAACTACAAAATTCCTTGGTTTTAGGGAATAGGGAGTAGTAATTCGGGCAACAGGGAATAGCGGTGTGACCCCGCGAGGTGCGTTTGTCGCACCTAGTAGCGCACTCCTGTGAGAAAAGAAGAAATGTCATTGCACCTCAGTAACTTGAGAAATGCTATAACCTTTCTTAGTTTGATAAGAAACCAAAATCTGGAAACTGAAATACCTCCTTATTTATGCCTCAAAATTCTATCAGCACTTATTAACTAGGCAGGCATAAAAATATATATAAAACTGGGATATGGTGTTAAGTATTGAGGAGTCAAAATAATCCTTTTTCTCTTTTAAATTAACAAAAAATATCCGGCCTCAATCTTGATCTTTATAAAGAGATAAAAAAGAAAATCCTGAATCTTCAAAGCTTCCCTATTCCAGGAGTTACTGATAACTGATAACTGAATAGACCATTACTAGGTTTTTATTCCCTCGTTTAATTGTTCTTTTTTTAATTTAAACTATAGTTTTTTTATATGAGATGTAAATGTAGGTTAAGGTTTTTTATAATAAAAAAAGCACGCTTATTGATTGCTTTACCTCCTTGTATTTGCTAATATTTAATGCTGTTCTCCCTTCTTTACTATTCCCTCCATACCTTTTTCATAACACTTGGTTTCCACATCCCACATAAAAACGCTATACCTAACTTTAAGTCTAAAAATGCTATAATTAAATATTTATTCGGAGGAAAACCATCAATGGCAGGTGCTAAACTTAATACAAATTTATGGTTCGCTGAACAAATTACACCTTGGGATATTTATAAACATGGCATTGATCGAGTGCTGGTTTATCAAAAAACTAAATATCAGGAAATGTATATTGTTGAAGGTATCTATGGCAAAGCTTTAATACTAGATAATAAGTGGCAGTCGTGCACCAAAGAAGAATTTCTCTACCATGAATGCTTAGTACATCCAGCAATGATTTTTCATGAGTCCCCACGCAAAGTCTTAGTACTTGGAGGTGCAGAAGGAGCAACATTACGAGAAGTATTACGCTGGAAAACTGTGGAAAAATTAGTTATGGTTGATATAGATGGGGAAGTAGTAGATGCCTGCAAAAAGTATCTACCAGAAATGCACCAAAATTCTTTTGAAGACCCCCGGGTAGAATTAATTATTGATGATGCCCAGAATTTTTTAAACTCTTCTTCAGAAACTTGGGACGTGATTATTTCCGATCTAACTGACCCTATTGAGTTTGGTCTGTCTTTTCCCTTATTTACTCAGGAATACTTTCAAAAAATTTATCAAATTTTGTCTCCTGATGGAGTTGTTATGATACAAGCAGGTTCAATTTCTCCTGCCGAAATGTATCTTCATGTCCGGGTGCTTAAAACTTTACAAACTGTGTTTAATTATACTTATTCTGTAGAGCCTTATTCTGCCAGTTTTGGAACTCCATTAGGATTTGTTATTGCTTCGGACCAAGAACTTTCCTCTACACCAAACCCAGAAAAAGTAGACCTTTTATTAGCAGAAAAAACTATCGGTGGTTTAAAAGTTATGGATGGTATTTCTTTGTTAGGAATGTTGCAAATACCTTTGAATGTACGACAGGCGATCGCCACAGAAACTCAGATATATACTTTGAAATCTCCACCAAAATCTCTTCAGATTTCAGGTTGAAAACTAACAAGAAAATTACTACTCAATCAAGCAGTTGTAAATAATTTCATAAATTAAATTTTATCAGATAAAGCCGTTGGTAGAAAAACATACAGGAGTCAGAATGAATAGCTTCTGTAGGATTTCTTAAGTCGGAACTTCTACCAATTTGAAAAAAGAATGTGTTCAAATAATAAGTGCGATCAAAAGATTTTGTAGGAAATGTCCCTTTGACGAAAAAGAGAATTTACGACCGTTCAAACTGGTATTGAAGCAATTATCGTGTGACTCAGTCCGACTGACTTCCCCTCCAGGGATGGGTTAGAGGTGGGTTGACTCCTAAGAAATAGCCTAACTATTTGTAGCAAACATTTATCAAATTGGTATTATCTATCTTTTTAGTCAAAGAGATATCTACTGTAAAGTCTTTTAATGGCCAAAATTAATTCGTAACATTCTTTATTCTGCGTTTGCTATTAGATATCTTAAAGTTAGAATATGAAGCACATTCGTACTCCTAATTAGCTAGGTTTTAAAATGTTAAAACCTTAAAATTTAGACAACACCAAATTTTTCCAACTTCCTTGTTCCTTCTGCTATATTTATCCTTCATATAATAAATAAAATCTAGTTTTAATTATTAAAGTAATTTGATTAGAAAAAGGTGTAAAAGTTTAGCCAAAAACTTTGCAATTATTCCAGAAAATACACCAACTGGTGAAAAGATTAACAATTGATATCAAATGATTTCGATATTTGAGTCTGTAGTTATATCATGTCCGCTGGTATCGTTTGTATAAACCCAAGGGTGAATATCTACAAAAAATTTAAGTTTTTTTGGACTTTTAAGTCTTCCGTTCTAGATAACTAAAGCCTTCTTCCCTCTTCCAACTTCGGTCCTTCCTTACCTTTACATACAATACTGATGCTACCGGACTTGATATTACACCTTATATATCTTTCAACAGCACTTTAGAGAATGTTTGTCAAATAAATATAAGACCGCGTAGGGTGCCAAGGGTGTTACGTAATTCACTATCCAACAGCACGCGGTTCGTGAGGAGTCAAACCGACCATTATTCCATAAATTAAATTGTAAGCGTACCGTCACACACCCTACTTAGTTCTTAGGGCCACTTTCAATTTATTATAGATAAGTAAAAAACCACATAGAATAATCTTCTAACAATTCAGCATTCTCAGAATCTTCCATAACAGCTTCTAATTCAGCTAGTGGCAATATAAATTTTTGACTATCTGTAGTGCGCTCCAATTCTGCTAAGATTCCAGACTCTAAATCTAATTTATCATCTAACTTTAGCAGATTAAACACATCTGTATAGGATGGTTTTTTCTTCTTCAGCTTCTGATATTCTTTTTTACTCCCTGGACCCATAGTATAATATACTTCCCACTCAAATTCTTCTATTCCTGTTACTAAACAAGGAAATTCAAGATTTTGCTTGAGATATTTAAAAAAAGATTTTAAATTACTTTGATTAACTTTGAAATTACTTGTATTGAAAATTTCCTCTAACTTTTGCTCAAAAACTTCTAAATTAATTTGTTCTGCTTGATCATCATCTTCCATCCCTTGAAAAGCACCGATCTGCTGTAAAAAATTATCAATAGGTACACTAATAGTTATATTTTCTCCATTATTCAACTTACCAGTTTTCCCTGATATAATAGTCTCATCAATCTCAATTGGTTTTAGTTTTCTGGTATCAGGTTGAGACTTATTTTTATTTTGTTTTTGATTAGATTTTGGCATAAAGTTCTCCCCTTATCCAGGTTTATGATTAAAAATATCTATAAGTAAAAAAAATCAGTCGATCTATATTTCTTTAGGAGTAAATTATGACACAAATACTACAATCTCCAAAACCGATAGTTTATCAAGGACATTTTGGAGAATTTACGATCACAAAAAGCGATCGCCTTAGTGTCATTATTTATCGTAGTGGCCTGATGATAGCTGCCCTTAGTTTTGCATTAGGCAGCACCTTAGTCTTATGGCAAGGCAACAACCCAGCAGTGATTAAAGCACTAACACCTATCTACGGCTGTTTTTGTCTAGCTTTAGGTGTAAGTTTAGCCACTATTCATATCTATATGGCCATTTTACACCGACTACTCCAGTTATTTTGGATTATAGGGACTATTACTACAGTAATCTTAGCAATTAACAGTAGTCAGCCCCTGCCCTTAGTAGTTTACACTAATCCAATTACCATTTTGGGTGTTGGTTTTACCTTTGCGGCCTTGACTGGTATTTATTTCAAAGAAGCTTTTTGTTTTAACCGCCTAGAAACAAAATTCCTCACACCTTTAGTACCTTTTTTACTCCTATCTCATATGGCTAACTTTTTATTACTTGAATTCAAAGAGTTTTTATTGGGAATTTGGGCGTTTCTATTTATAATTTTTGCTATCCGAAAGGTATTCCAAGCAATACCTCCAGATATTGGTGATAAGAGTGTTTTTGAGTATTTACACAAAAAACAAGAAGAAGTAGCTCATAGCTAGAAAGAGCTATTAACAGTAAATATTACTGAAGTTAAATCAAGAAGATTGAGTCTTTTTGAATAGATAGTAGTTATAGCAAATCTAAAAAATTTTGCTACCTACATTTAGTTAAAAGTAAAAGTAATCAATAGTCAGTAGTCAGGAAAAACAGAATAACAACATTTACAGCAGATTCCAAATATATGAAGACATATATTAACAATTAAATGTTACCACTGCGGGCATCTTGCCCGCTATAGTTGTACCTCACCCCTGATGGAATCTACTGTACCAAAAGCCCTACTACGCTCATAACTTTGATTTTGCAAACTTATAAAGCACTCAAGTATAGCAAGATTTTTAGTAATTGATATTATCTAAAATTCAGTTTAAATAAATTACTTATGAAGGTCAAGAGTAAAGAACAGAAAAAAATTATAAATCTGTTTTATTAACCGGATTTAGTGTGAGATGAAATCTGTTACTTTCTTTCTTCTTTACTTCTTAGTTGATTACTTAAATGTATCCAAAAAACATTTTATTACAATGGCAGGAAAAATTAATTTTAATAATCCAGGTATGGATATTAATTTTAGGATTAATTATCTTTCTAATTACGATTTGCTGCTTTAATATTTATTCATTCTTAGCACTAACCTCCCCCATAAAAGCAGATATACTAATAGTTGAGGGTTGGATGTCTGACTATGCAGTAAAGTTAGCTATCGCTGAATTTCAGCAAGGTGCTTATCAAAAATTAATTACCACAGGTTCGCCCATAGGTAAGGGATATTATCTATCAGAATACAATAACTTTGCCGAACTAACAGCAGCAACTTTAATTACTTTAGGTTTCGATCCAGACCGAGTAGTTACGATACCAACTCCTCAAGTTGTTAAGTATCGCACTGCTGCCTCCGCTATTGCAGTTAAAGAATGGCTAACAACTTCTAATCTCAAAGTAGACTCTATCAATATCTATACTTTAGGACCCCACGCTCGCCGTAGCTGGATGATTTACCGAAATATTCTCAGTCCAGATATTCAGGTAGGTGTGATTGCTCTTGAACCTAAAGATTATAATCCTCACAGATGGTGGCAGTCTAGTGCAGGTATGCGGACTGTTGTTGGAGAGGCGATCGCTTATTTTTATACCCGTTTTGTCAATTGGACATCTTGAAGAAGAAGTTAGGAGTTAGTAGACAGGAAAAAGCATTAATTAGGCATTTAAGACCCATCACTCATTAAAGACTACCAAATTTTATGTTTGGTAGAGGGTCTTAAACGCACTTGCGAAACATAAAAATTTTACAGAATTCAATTCAAAATTCTGCACTTTGTTAATCCAACGTTTCCCCTACCTAAATTCTTTCTTGATAATTATAGGAGCTAAACTAAGTCTTATAATTAGGTTTTCATGAAAATGAATTAAATTAGTAGCGACGAGAGTTGTTTCTGCGACCACCGCCACCACCAAAGGAAGGCCTTTCCTCCCGTGGCTTTGCTTTGTTCACTTTTATTTCGCGATCCATCCATTCAGCACCATCAAGTGCCGCAATGGCCGCTTCTTCTTCTGCCTCAGTATCCATTTCCACGAATCCAAAACCACGAACGCGTCCTGTTTCACGGTCAGTTGGTAAATGAACCCGTTTGACAGAACCATATTCCTGAAAAACTTCAGATAGGTCATCCGTCGTGACCTCGTAGGATAAGTTGCCTACATAAATTGACATAGATATTCTCCAAAATTAAGATTTTTGTAGAGATTTAGATTTCGGAGAGAAGCTTGTCAATAGCGACAGGAAAGTAGCCCTCAATATAAACAAACATTATAACCGAATTTATTCTCACCTTCTATAATAGCACAATAGATATTTATATTCAGAGACTTTTTTGAAAATATTGAAAATATTTAAGACGAGAAAATGACCAACTAAGTTCGTTTCACTAAAGTCAGAAGTCAAAAGTCAGAAGTCAGAAGTGATATTTTAGACACTTATATAAAATCCGGTTATACAGTTATCGCACTTTCTACTTCCATTCAATGCAGACTTGAAGAAGGAGACAGGAGACAGGAGACAGGAGGAAAATTACATGGGGATAGTCAACGAAGGGCCGCTCCGCGTCTACGCTCCCCCAAGTAATGCGTGAACACCCCCGTTGACGGTGGGGTATTAAACCCACAAAGAAAATGATAAAATGCCGGAATATCCCCAGATAATTCCAACTCTCATCCTTTCTTCTTACTGACTCGTGAGTTCTGAGTTCTGACTCCTCTCATCATACAATAACTAATTATCCGGAACTATATTAAAACCTCTACTCTACAGTAATTTTAGCTTATTATTTGACTTCATCAGTTACCAACTATTTGTGACATTTTTTAAGTGAATTGGTATAAGTTCGTGTAGTCTTCTGTAAGGAATAACAAGAGCAAACAAAATAATGAAAAATAATTTACTCTGGAACACTTAAAATGAGCATTGCTCAATGAACAATGCTCAGTATTGAATGGGTTAGAGGTAAGCGCTTTGAGACAAATATTATGCGCTTACCACAGCTAAATTTAATTTTAAGACCCCGAATTAAAGTTGCTTAACCTCAGAAACCAACTTAGCAACCATATCCTTAGCACTGCCAAATAGCATCATAGTTTTATCCTTGTAGAACAAGTCATTGTCCACACCAGCAAAACCAGTGCTAAGACCGCGCTTAATCACAATAGTATGCTTTGCCTTATCAACATCGAGAATGGGCATTCCATAAATCGGACTATTCTGATCCGCACGCGCCGCCGGATTAACCACGTCATTCGCTCCAATCACCAAAGCTACATCTGCCTGGTCAAACTGAGGATTAATGTCATCCATATCATATAACTGGGGATAAGGCACATTTGCCTCTGCCAACAATACATTCATGTGTCCAGGCATCCGTCCTGCAACTGGGTGAATAGCATACTTAACCTCAACACCCAATCCTTCCAACTGGTCTGTCAACTCACGGACAGAATGTTGTGCTTGAGCAACAGCCATACCATAACCAGGTACAATTACCACAGAACGCGCATAACCCAACATCATTGCACCCTCTTCAGGGTCAATACTACGAACAGACTTATCAGTTGTACCACCAGCAGCAGCAGGACCACCACCTTCACCAGTACCAAATGCAGCAAACAGTACATTAGTCAAGGAACGGTTCATACCCTTACACATAATTACTGTGAGAATAATTCCAGAAGCACCAACCAATGCACCAGCAATGATCAACATATTGTTCATCACCACAAAACCAGCAGCACTAGCAGCTAGTCCAGAAAATGAGTTCAACAAAGAAATCACAACTGGCATATCGCCACCACCAATAGGGATGACAAACATTATACCCAATACTAGGGATACGCCTACCAATGCTAAAAATATGGGTAAGTTGAATGGCGTGACACATAGATAGACACTACCAACAATAAACCCACCAAATAGGAGAGCATTAACAGGTTGTTGCAATGGGAAAGTGATCGGAGAACCACTCATAATTCCCTGTAGTTTAGCAAAAGCAATTACAGAACCTGTAAAAGTTACGCCACCAATTAATACGCCCAATAATGCTGTAATAGTAGTAGGCAATGGAGGAGACTGAGCAACAGCCAAATACCGCCAAAACTCACCTACTGCCACCATTGCAGAAGCAGCACCACCCAAACCGTTGAATAAACCAACCATTTGAGGCATATCAGTCATTTCTACTTTGTAAGCACCGATCGCTCCAATAATGGAACCGACAACAATTGCTACCAAAATCATCTCATAGTTGATTACTTCCTTTTCTAGCAGGGTTGCTACAATAGCAATCAACATTCCCACTGATGCTAATAAATTACCATTACGAGCTGTAGCTGGAGAACCCAACTTTTTCAGCCCCACGAAAAATAGAGATACTGCTACTAGGTAGCTTAACTGGATTCCGGTTGGTATAAAGTCAGTCATTATGCAGCCTCCTTTTTCTTGAACATTTGCAACATCCGGTCTGTTACTAAAAAGCCACCAACTACGTTAATGGTGGCAAAAACGACAGCAATTAAACCTAAAATCACAGTGACATTCCAATCTTTGTCACCAGCAATAATTAGTGCGCCCAAAACTGCAATTCCTGAGATGGCATTTGCTCCAGACATCAGGGGAGTGTGCAGAGTTGGTGGCACTTTATTAATAACTTCAAATCCGGCAAATGATGCCAAGACGAATACGAATAAAGCTGCAATTAATGTTTCACTCATAGTCCTTTTACAGTTAATTTTTGACTTCTTGCTTTTGTTGTTGTTAAAAGTTTTATCCAAAAAGTTGACTAAGTAAGACCGCATTAAATTAAAATTTCAGCTATAGCAGGGAACAGGGAACAGGGAACAGGGAACAGTGGTAAAAGCTTTCCTCTGTCTCAGGTTCATCATAAATCTCTGTCAAACACCAACTCTTTCCTTGCTATACTAGCTAATTTGGCATCAAATTTATCTTCATCACAGATAGATGATGAAAAACTGCTTAATTTACCAAATACAACTTTTAACCAAATGCTATTTTACGGATATTCAAACTTAGCAATACTTTTCAGATTGAGATTAACTAACTAACAGCAACACCTAAAGCATCTTTGACTCTTTGATTGCGAATTTCACCACCATGGGCAACACAAGCACCAGCAATGATGTCATCCTCAAAATCAAGATTTAGCTCTCCATCCTTAATCATCAATTTGAGTAAAGCGGAAATATTTTTGGCATACAATTCACTAGCATGAACTGGCATAGTTGCTGGCAAGTTTACCGGACCGATAATAGTCACACCATTCCACTGTACATTTTTGCCTGCTTCAGTACATTCACAGTTTCCACCCTGTGATGCTGCCATATCAACTATCACTGCACCTGGTTTCATTTGGTCTACCATTTCTTTAGTTACTAGCAATGGCGCTTTTTTGCCAGGAACTTGAGCAGTAGTAATTACAATATCCGAAGCAGCAACGTGCTGTGTGAGAACTTCACGAGTGTGTTGTTTAGCTTGCTCAGAAAGTTCTTTGGCATAACCACCCTCAGCAACAGTATCTTCCTGGAGAGTCACGTCTACAAACTTGGCTCCCAAGCTTTGCACTTGTTCTTTAACTTCTGGACGAATATCAAATGCTTCTACTACCGCACCTAGACGACGAGCAGTAGCGATCGCCTGTAAACCTGCAACCCCCGCACCCATTACTAATACTTTGGCAGGTTTAATTGTACCTGCTGCAGTAGTTAACATTGGGAAAAACTTGGGTAAAGCAGCAGAAGCGAGCAAAACTGCTTTATATCCACCAATATTAGCTTGGGAAGATAAAGCATCCATAACTTGCGCTCTACTGGTACGAGGAATCAACTCCATACTGAATGCAGTTATTTTCCGCTCCGCTAAACGTTGGACGATAGCAGGGTTGCCTAAAGGATCGAGGAAACTAATTAAAACAGTACCCTCTCGTAACTTATCAATTTCTGATTCCTGTAGTACCCCAATTTTTAGAAGTACCTCAGTTTCATGCCACAGGGCGTCACTATCAGAAATTATTTTTGCTCCAGCTTGTTCGTAAGCTCCATCAAAGAAGAAAGACTTTTCTCCCGCACTTGCTTCTACCTGGATTTCTAATCCCTGTTTGACTAATCGTGCTATAACATCGGGAACTAAGGCCACACGGGATTCATTGACCAGAGTTTCCTTAGCTACTGCTATTCTCATAAATTCTCCTTGTCTACTTAAAGTTTGATTTCCTTACCTAAGAACCCTACCTAAAATCATGGGCCTGAGTTAGCTAGCTATAGCTATGTTTATTGTTCTTTTACTAATAATTATTAGGCTGATATTTCGTTGCTCATTGCTATCTTTAACTTGTCTTATGAATTCAAGGTGGACATTAAGAAAATATGTGATTTTTAAGACTAAATACTTGGTCATTATTGAAGCTTGAACAAATTCAAAAAAATTGCTAAATAAAGAGGATATTAAATAAATTTGTGGAGATTACTCTCAAAGTCAATATTTTTAATTTGTCAGTTTGAATAGAGATACTACTCCCTACTCCCTACTTTGGTGGAAATATCTATTTTAAAAATCCTGTTTATACTATTAGGCATCTCCAAAAATCAAAAATCAAATCAATTATCATAAATAAATCATCAATTATCAAAATAACATGGGTCTAAAACCCCGCCTTTTAAGGCGCAATATTTGTGGAGCGAAGTTCAAATCCGCTACTTCCCCTCCTGGGAGGGGTTAGGGGTGGGTTAACTTCTGACTTCTGACTTCTGACTTCGTTAATTCCCCCTACTCCCTACTCCCTCAGATATCTATTTTCAAAATCCCTAATGCAGGATGGCGAAAATAACTGACCAGTTACAAAAATTACAAATCAATACTTTTGACTGTCAGATGTGCGTCTTACATTCTGTTTGCGGAGCGTTTCGGGAGGAAACGGAAACCTCGCTAATTAGAACTCGTTTTTAACTTTTGACTTTTAACTTCCTCTCAATACTTTTGACTTTTAACTTTTGACTTTTAACTTCCGCGTAGCAGCACTAGCCGTATATATAAAATCTTGATAAAGTTTTAGTGAAGAGATTTTAAAATTAGAGGAAGTTTTATGAAACGTATACTTTCTACTTTGCTGGTTAGCAGTTGCTTATTAACAGGTGTACCAATTGCTAGCTTGGCTCAAGGGATGCCAGGATTTACATTATTTGGTGGCCCAGAACAAAAAAATCAGTTAAACTTTCGTTTAGATTCTGGTAGGTCCGGGACTTGGGATCGTTATCGACTAAGGATACCAGCAAACAAATTAAATTTAGCAGTTGCCCAGTTATCAATTTTTTATCCCAATTACTACAAAGGTTCATTTGATACTGACAAAATAGAAATTCGTGTTGGGGGAGGAAGTTCAGAAAAACCAGAATCAATACCTATTGATGAAATAGTATGGGACAAAGAAAATAATTTTGTCGAAATTTACCCTGCTGAACCTATCCCTGCGGGTAATAAAATTGAAGTAGTTTTCAGCAATGTCAGAAATCCAAGATTTGGTGGAATGTACCACTTTAATGCCAATATTAGGACTCCTGGTGATGTGCCTTTACTACGTTATATTGGCACATGGCTTTTGACCATAGAATAAGATATTCGACCGAGAAATAGACGATAGATTTGCCCTATTTTACTTTATATGATATATGTGCTATAATAAGGGATTGTGACTTTAAATTGTGATTAGATTAGTGGCTAAGGAGCAGAAAAAATGACTCAAAGGACTTTACATGGTACAAGTAGAAAAAGAAGAAGAGTATCTGGCTTTAGAACAAGAATGCGTACTAGAAATGGCCGAGCAGTAATTAAAGCACGTCGGCAAAAAGGGCGGGAGCGTCTAGCAGTCTATTAGAAAAAGAAAATTAGAAATAATTCTGATGATTATAGACAAATTTTAAATAATCTCACTATGTTGCCTATCGAAAACAGGCTGCGTCATCATAAAGATTTTGGTGCTGTATATCAAAAAGGAATTCGCAAGAATAGTTCTTATCTGACATTAAAGGCTCTGCGTCATCAGCAAGAGCCTAAGTTACCTCAAGGTGCAGATAATTTAGAATCTATGCAACCTACTCGCATAGGCATTACTATTAGCAAAAAAGTCAGCAAAGGAGCAGTAGTCCGAAATCGAATTAAACGCCAAATTAGAGCAGCTTTACGTCAAATGTTGCCATTCATTTCCAAAGGATGGGATATAGTGATTGTAGTTAAACCAACAGCTCAACAGTGCAATTATTCTCAATTTCTGCAACAATTAGAAGAGTTATTGACACAAGTGGAGGTGTTGGATGGGTATTCGAGAGGAAGCCTTTTATGAAGGTGGTCCCCACATAGGAGATTTAATTCTTAACTTATTTATTGGTTTAACAATTATTGGCCTACCTCTAACTGTTGCTGCTATTGTGAGGGCTTTATGGCTACGCTATAGGATTACTAATCGTCGAGTTTCCGTAATAGGAGGCTGGATGGGACAAGATAGAACAGATATTGTTTACTCAGAAATTGTCAAAATAGCAAAAGTACCCAGGGGATTAGGAGCTTGGGGGGACTTGGTAGTTACTCTCAGAAATGGTACTCGTTTAGAACTCAGGGCAATACCAAGATTTAGAGAGATTGAATCTTACATAACTGAAAAGATGACTGCAAAAGCTCAAAAAACTAATAGTCCTACTAATTGATAGTTATTTAACTATTATTTTTCAAAGCTACTATGTCTTTCAATTAGCTACTACTATAATATCGACCTAGTAAATGTTCTTATAAATGACTAATTTATATGTATTGAACTAGATACCTTTATTATATAGTAATCAAAAATTAAAAATAGTCGAAATTAGAAATATCACCAGCCCCAAGGTTGACATAAAATAATGGATTTTGGTATAGGGTTTCTTTCCAACAATATAATGCTGCCGATCCTAGATTTTTTCTACGGGATCGTACCAAGTTATGGTCTAGCGATCGTAGCTTTAACTCTTGTAATTCGCGCAAGTCTCTACCCGTTAAATGCGGGGTCAATTAGGAATATGCGTAAGATGAAAGTTACGCAACCTTTGATGAAAAAGCGACAAGAGGAGATTCAAAAACGCTATAAAGACGATCCACAAAAACAGCAGGAAGAAATGGGTAAACTGATGAAAGAGTTTAATCCATTGGCAGGATGTTTGCCACTGCTATTTCAAATGCCTATACTTTTTGCCTTGTTTGCAACTCTGCGTGGATCGCCCTTTACTAATATTAATTACACTGTAGATATACAAATATTTCCTCAAGAACAACTAGAGCGAATTCAACCACAAGCTTATATAACTTCACCTCAAAATATATATGTTAATGATGGTGTCCACTTTCCTATTTTTGCCTTGATGCCTAGTGGTAATAAGTTAGTTGTTGGAGATAAGACTCACGTCGAATTTCAAACAGTAGAAGGTAAATCTCTAGAAACTCTGAAACAGGAATATAATCAAACCGAAGTTAAACCTACATGGACTATAACTAAAGGTTCAGAAAGAGTTCAAATCGATGGAGACGGTAACTTAGTAGCTTTACAACCAGGGGATGCTACAATTCAAGGTACTATCCCAGGAATTGCAGCAAATAAAGGATTTCTATTTATTAAAGCTCTAGGTCGTGTAGGTGCCTTTGATGAAAATGGGAAGATTCACTGGGATATATTAATTATGGTGATTGGTTTTGGAGTTAGTATCTATGCTAGTCAGACAATATCAGGTAAAGGACCAGGGGCTAACAATGCTAATCCTAATCAAGACTCAATTAACAAAATCACTCCCTTTTTGTTTTCAGGAATATTTCTGTTTACTCCTTTACCGGCAGGTGTGTTACTTTATATGCTCATAGCTAACATATTTCAAACGGTTCAGGCTTTTATTTTATCAAAGGAACCATTACCTGAGAACCTACAGAAATTAGTAGAAGAGTCACAGCCAAAAACAACAAAAACAGGAAAGGGAAGAGAAGCATTACCCTTTGAACCAGGACGTTCTAAGAAGAAAGCTTAATGCTAGTAATGAACGATAGTTATTATATAGAACAAGGATTAGACCAAGGAAAGCAATGGCTAGAGAAACTGCTAATTTTAGCAGAAATTCCAGCAAAAGTCACAGGTCAACAACAAGAAGACGGCTATTGGTTAATCATAGATGAGACAAATCTGACACCAGAACAAGTTTCTATTCTAGTAGGATTTGATGGTAAAGCAATTGATGCAATTCAGTATCTTGTTAATACAATTCTGAATATAGCTCATGATTCAGAACAGCATTTGTCCTACACTGTGGAAATAGCCGGTTATCGAGTTCGCCGTCAAGAAGAACTCCTATTAATAGCAGAGTATGCAGCCAAAAAAGTACGTTTGACTGGTGAAGAACATGAGTTAACATCTCTATCTTCTGCCGAACGTCGTCAAATACATACTATGCTTCAAGACTGTGAAGATTTAGAAACTTACAGTCATGGACAGGAACCAGACCGCCGTTTAGTAGTGAAAATTAGAAGTTAATGACCAATAGAAAATATATAGAAAATATTTGGAGAAAAGAATGATTTATAGAGATTAAAATCATTAGTGTAAGTAAAGCAAATTCAGAATTCTATCAAAAATGGAGCGAGAGGACTCCCGGTAAATCTGAGATTATACCGGGAGATGGATCGCGACCAAACAAACAATAAGCACTCCATTAAGAAAGTATCTGTAAAATAAATCTTAAGAGATGCTCAAAAGTTTAGGTTTTACTGGGTTACGGTGAATCACAAAGCTAACTATTAACTTTAACCATGTAATCTGCGCAATCCAAATCGTGAGGTTTGGGAGTCTCACTTTATAATCGCGAGATTTAATGGGAGAGGATGTCAAACTCAGAATTCTGAATAGCTGATATGGAATAAGTGAGGTATAAGGAAGATGGAAGTAATACATATTCCCAGTCTACTAAAAAAAACTGAGCAGACTGAGGCTATTAAGTTTGAAGAATTTATATCAGACTTGGACACACTGACTCCAGTTAGAGGCTATTTACAAGTAACTCATCATGGCAATTATCTGGAAGTTAAAGGAAAATCAGAAACAATTATTACTCTCACTTGTGATAGATGTTTAAAACAGTACAACTATAAATTGGCGATCGCTCCAAAAGAATTAATTTGGTTTCAAGAAATTAAAGAGCAAAAGGATTTATTTCAGATAGAAGTAGAAAATTCTGTGGAAGATTTGGTGGAAACTTTACCTCCAGATGGATATTTTAACCCTAAAGAATGGGTATATGAACAGTTGTGTTTGGCAGTTCCTCCCAGAAAGTTATGCGATAAAAATTGCCAGGGAATTAAATTATCTGAAAAAAATGGCTCTTCATTAATGATAGACCGGCGATGGGCTGGTTTAGAATCTATCAAAAAACAACTGAATATAAATAATAATTGAAATTTTAATCAGAAAGTTAGCTGTTAAATATTAAATAAAAAATTTTTTTTTTACTGGCAATACACTGAAGATTATCAAATTGGCAACTGACAAAAAAATATTATGAGTTTTCAAGAAGAATTTGAACTACTACTACGTTCGCGCTACTCAATAATTTATATCCAAACTAGGGAAGAAGAGCGAGTCGAAAATGCAATTATTCAATCAGCAAAAAGACAGGCTAATAGAGCGGTTTATATATGGGATTTTGTCGAAGGATATCAAAATAATCCTAATGATATAGGGTGGGGAAAAAGAAATCCTCTCCAAGGTTTAGAGCTTTTGGAAAAGTTACCGGAATCTGCTCCGGCAGTCTTTATTTTGCGTGATTTTCAAAGATTTTTGGAAGATATTTCTATTTCGAGAAAACTACGAAATTTGGCAAAAAAGTTAAAATCTCAACCTAAAAATCTAGTTATTCTTGCTCCTCAAATATCTGTTCCAGAAGATTTAACTGAAGTTATCACAATTATAGAATTCCCACTGCCAAATAGTCAAGAAATTTCCCAAGAGGTAGAACATCTATTAGTGGCAATGGGTCAATCTTTAGACAAACGTTTATTAGATGAAGTTGTTCGAGCAGCTCAAGGATTATCTATTGAAAGAATTAGAAGAGTTTTGGCTAAGGCAATTGCTACTCACGGAGAACTACAGCTTAATGATGTTGATTTAATATTAGAAGAAAAACGTCAAAATATCCGCCAAACTCAAATATTAGACTTCTATCCTGCTCGTGAAAATATTTCTGATATTGGGGGTTTAGATAACCTGAAAGATTGGTTATTGCGACGTGGAGGAGCATTTTCTGAAAGGGCCAGACAATATGGTTTGCCTCATCCAAGAGGTTTACTTTTGGTAGGAATACAAGGTACTGGCAAATCTCTTACTGCTAAAGCGATCGCTCATCATTGGCATTTGCCTCTACTACGTTTGGATGTGGGACGTTTGTTTGGAGGGTTAGTCGGAGAGTCGGAGTCTCGTACCCGACAGATGATTTCTATTGCGGAAGCTTTAGCACCTTGTGTTCTCTGGATTGATGAAATTGATAAGGGTTTTGCAGGGTTGAAAAGTCAAGGAGATGCTGGTACTACCAGTCGCGTTTTTGGTACATTTATTACTTGGTTAGCTGAGAAAAAATCTCCTGTTTTTGTGGTAGCTACTGCTAATAATATTCAATCTTTACCTCCTGAGATATTACGAAAAGGTAGGTTTGATGAAATATTTTTTGTTGGTTTGCCTAACCAAGAAGAAAGAACAGCTATTTTTGAGGTACATTTATCTCGACTAAGACCTCACAATATCAAAAATTATGATATAAATCGCCTAGCTTATGAAACTCCAGATTTTTCTGGTGCAGAAATAGAACAATCTCTAATTGAAGCTATGCACATTGGATTTAGTCAAAATCGTGAGTTTACTACTGAGGATATTTTAGAGTCTGCTAGTCAAATTATCCCTCTTGCTAGGACTGCAGAAGAACAAATCAAGTTTTTACAAGATTGGGCAGCAGCAGGTAAAGCGCGTCTTGCTTCTAGATATGGTGGCTTAAAAAGTAATTTTTAGTATTATCAATAATAATTCTATAGGACTATAAGTTTAGCAACTTTAATTTTGCTTATATATATCCAATTTTTTTGATTTCAATCTTGGAAAAAAGTCTTAAAATTATGAATTTTTATAGCTTCTTCAAATTTTTAATAGGGTTTATTTTAGCAATACTATTGCTAGCTGGTGCTAGTGCAGCAGCAGTTCTCTTCTTTGCAGCAAAACTAACGAAAATGCCAGAAAAACCAATATTTACTAATGAAAAACCTGTTGCCCAAAAAGTGAGTACGTCTTCTTCAGAAACTACAAATAAAAATTTATCTAATGAATTAGACCCAGGAGCTTATAAAGCTATTGTAGTTGAGCCTATTGGTTTAATTTTGCGGGATACTCCTAGTAGAAATGCTAATCGTATTGGTGGTGTTTCTTATCAAGAGAAAGTTATAGTTTTGGAAGAAAGTTCAGATAAAAGATGGCAAAAAGTTCGAGTGGATGATGGTAGTAATCGTACAGGATGGGTATCAGGTGGTAATACTGAAAAATTGGAGTAGATTCTCTATTATTTAATATCATTGAAGACTTACCTAATAAATATAAATATTGAGTATAAAAACATATTTATAAGTAATTATTTAATTTTTTTATTTTCTCTGCCACCTTTTCCCAACTTCTGCAAAAAATTTATCATTAAATAGTCTTGATTTGTTAAGAAATTTAGAGAAATTTTAATGTTAATTGCAAAACCAGGATAATTCCCATCTTAATTATTAATTAAGTGATAGGTTGAGACAACGTTGTTAGTTATGAATTGTTTCAAAAGTCTATCTGGGATAAATAATTATGTACAAAAATCGTTCAAACCGCGATCCATTAGTTGCTGCCGTTACTGCTGCTCTAGGAGCTGGTGTAGTGACTTCCTTTGCTGTTACTCAAGGTCAAAATCCTTTAACTGCTTTAGGAATAACTATTTTTGCCGCTTTAGTAGCTCTAATTTTTGACCGCGCAGGTTTAATTTAAGCATTTTATAGTACAACAAAATGATAGAATATTAGATAGGAAAGTTTAAATTAAATTAATCTATAGATGTTCTTTCAGTAAGTTATTGTACTAACAATTTGATACCCTAATAGTAGTTGAATAATGAACAAAGACATAAACTCAAATAGAGAAGTCTTTAAAGGAGAGAAAAGTACCTCTGTGTTAATGGGGGAAGTTGTTTGAATATTTGAAGTTATAGATTCAAATATTTCCCTCTCCTGATGAGCTAGAGATTTTATTATACATAAAGTCTCCGTCTCTGTTCATAATAATTGAATTATTATACTCTGTTAAGAATTGCTTTAATACCAAATTCATCAGAAGTTGTATAGAATAATATTTTGATCGGGGTTGACTGTAGATCGAGACAGACAAGTAGTAATAAATTTCATAATTTTGTGCCGCCTTACATAAAATTGGTATAACTTCTTTAAGATAACAAGCTCAATCAATTTAGCTTGTTACTATTAAAATTTTAGAGTCCCCCAGGAAAATTTATGGAATCTCTTGCATATATAGAATTTTTTCTGGTTAATGAAGAAAACAAAGACTTCAAACTTATTGAAGGACTTAACTGGAAAAAACTGTCTAGCTTCGCTTACATAAATTTTTTATCAATAATGATGATTAATTTAATTATTATTGATTCTAGTTGTGCTAGAAGGCCAGAAATTCTCAGTCCTGAAACAAATAGTTATTTTAATGTTAGTCAAACATACCAAGGACAAATAGCAACAAACTCTTTTTTTTCTGGCTCTTCTAACTTTAGACCAGAAAGCGATGCTATTCTTTCCCCTAATAGTGCAGTCTATCTAAGACGTGGAGATAATGCCGCAACAGTGTCTGCAGTTCAAAGAAAACTTAGAGAGTTAGGCTATTTTTCTGCTAATCTAACTGGTTATTATGGTCCTATTACAGAAAGAGCTGTAAGACAGTTCCAGCAAGACAAGGGTATTGCAGCTACAGGTCAAATTGAACCTACTACCTGGTCATTACTATTTGCAGGTAAGAGGTCTAATCAAATTCATTCTTCCCTATTAAATTCTTCAACAAGACCATTATCTTTTGGACAAGTTAGCCCTCAAGTAGCAATTATTCAAAGAAGGTTAGCAGAATTAGGGTTTTACAGAGGTCCAATCAATAGTATTTATGACCAAAATACTAGAACTGCAGTTATCAGATTTCAAAACTCTCACAGAATTACGCCTACGGGTCAGGTAGGTATTACAACTAGAGAATATTTGTTTGGCACTAGACCTGTTCCTGTGGAGAAAGTATTTCTTCGACCTGGAGAAACAGGTGTAGAGATAGGAAGATTACAACAACGTTTGAAAAATTTAGGTTATTATCAAGGACAAATAACTAACTATTTTGATCGAAGTACTGAGATAGCAGTAATTGAATTTCAAAGGAGGAATAGAATTACTCCTACAGGTATAGTAGGACCAACAACTCAATCATTTCTATTTAATCCTAGTCAAGTTCTGCCCCCAGGTCCTGTGTCTGACTCCAGGCAAAACTACACCACTAGGCAATACTCCTACTCAAGTTCTCTCAGAAGGGGTAATCGAGGTTTGGCTGTAAAACAACTCCAGATTTTGTTAACAAGATTGGGTTATTATCCTGGTGTCATTGATGGTGTTTTTGGACCTGCGACTGAGTTTGCGGTCAGACGTTTTCAGCAAGATGCGGGAACAAACGCCAGTGGAGTAGCTACAAGAAATACATTACAAGCTCTTAGGCATCCTATGATTGTTACTCCAAGTGCTTCCAAAGGGCGAGCTACTTATATAGGTAGTCAAGCAAATGTCTTAGAACTGCAAAAGAGACTTCGGCTACAAGGATTTTATTTTGGTCCGTTAAATGGAGTTTACAACTCAGAAACAAGAGTAGCAGTGGCGAAAGCTCATCTGCATTATGGTTTAAGTGCTAAAGATATTGGAAACTAATTATTAGATTTATAAATCTTTTTTTATTTACCCCACTCAGAGATTAAGTGGGGTTGTTTATTTTATTCAGAGTTTTTTTATTCAGAATTTTCTGCATCTGCAAGTGATCGTGGACAAGACCATTCACAAGATACTAGAGAAGGCCAGCCCATTCTTAGGGCTTCATAACAAATTGTATGAATAGTTAATTGACAATCTAAGAGATGTAACCCAGATTTTTCTGTCTGCTTAAGACCAATTTTTAAAATAGAATCATTCTTAAATTCAACAGTTTTATTGCATTGTACGCAGACAAGATGATGGTGATGATGGGGATAAGGTTGATTTATCTCATAATGTTTATGTCCCTCCGCTAGTTCTAGTTCTCTTAGAATTCCCATCCTTGCCATTAACTTTAAAGTTCTGTAAATGGTAGATAGACTAATTCTTTCACCCCGATTTTGTAGCATATTATAAAGATCTTCGGCACTCAGATGATTGCCTTTAGGAAGATTTTGAAAAACGTGCAAAATGGTCTCCCGTTGGGGAGTCATTCGCCAACCTTTGTCATTTAGTTCTGCTTTAAATGAAGATGGTGTGTAAAGGGCCACGGTACTTTATCAAAAATGTACGCCTATTGATAATCATACACAATAACTAAACGATTGTCAAAAAAAAGATATTATTGAAAATTGCCTGAAAATTTTTGGGAGCTTGAGAGTAATATCACGTCCGGTTGAATACTTATAAATCAGGGAGTAGGGAGCGGGAAGCAGCGATAATAGGGAGATTTGCCCTGTGTAAGAGGATAGGTTTTTTTATAACTAATTATCCGGACTTAATATCATAGACAGTAGATAGAAATACCGAATACACTTTATCCTATAGGCAAAAAAAAGATTATTTAGAGTTTGCAGAAAAACCCTTCAGAGTTTTAAAATAATAAACTTGTCGCTAAATAAAACCCTAAAAGTGGCAAAACAAAATTGTAAAATTGTGGGTTGGACTTATCAAAATTAAGCGACAAGTCTCAGGATCGATCTTCGTAATTTTGGATTAAAGGTTGAAAAACTTCTAGTTGAGAGCTTTTTATAGTATCAAAAGTAATATCTTTTTTGAAGATAAAGGAGTAAAATTCTGGGGTTGTAACAAGAAAAATTTCCCTACTTTCTGTTCCTTAAGCTAAAACTTAGGACTTTTGAGGATACCCTAATTATTAGTATTTAACCATACAATACATAGTTTAATTTTCATTAAAACTCATTAGGTAATCCTCTGTAACTATTCCAAACTTTCCACAGGAACAGGTTTCCAAACTTCACCATATTTTTCTTTCAACCCTTGCCAAGATTCTACCTGTCCAGGTTCATATTCTCCTGGTTTTCCCCATTGTAAAAATGCACTCAAAGCAATTTTATCTTCACTATCTAAGAAACGAATTGCATAAGTAGTAAAATTTCCTCTTTTTGCCTCCCCAGTCTCAAACTTTACCTGTTTAATCATATCCATGTTTAGATGGAACTCAACAATATCGGTGTGCATATTGGCATACTTGCCTTTAGGAAGTTCAGCATAAAATAACTTTTGAATTTTGCCCCTAACTTCCAATACGGCAGCAGTACTTGTCACAATTAAACGTAAAGTTCCCAATTGTTCACAAGCTTCTAAAAAATCTTTTAGGTTAGTAGTCATAGATAAAAATATTATTTAATTATTTATTTTTGGCGTTGGCGATTTAAGATATGATATAATAACTAGACAACTAGGGATAAAACTCCGTTCCGCGCTCCGCCTTACATATCGCGTAGCTAAACAAAAAAACTTTCTCCTTCTATTCTTCTCTTGTTTCTTCTTCTTTCTCCCCTCCTAACTCCTGTTCCCCTCCTGGGAGGGGTTAGGGGTGGGTTGACTCCTAAGTAATTAATACTAATATCATACACTAATTCAGCAACGTCTTATTTTTCATACTGCTCGTAAGCAGCAACTATTCTCTGTACTAGAGGATGTCGTACCACATCTGCTTGGGATAGTTCACAAATAGCAATACCCTCTACATTTCGCAGAATTTTCATAGCAACTGTTAAACCAGATTTTTGACTTAGGGGTAAATCTGTTTGAGTAATATCTCCCGTTACCACCATTCTTGAGCGGAAACCCAAGCGAGTTAATACCATTTTCATCTGAGCAGGAGTGGTATTCTGAGCTTCATCAAGAATCACGAAAGAGTTATTCAGAGTTCGACCTCTCATATATGCTAAAGGCGCAACTTCAATAGTGCCTTTCTCCATCAAAGTAGTTACTTTTTCTGGTTCTATTAATTCATAAAGAGCATCATATAGAGGTCGTAAATAGGGATTAATTTTCTGTTGCAAATCACCTGGTAAAAATCCCAATTTTTCTCCAGCTTCTACAGCAGGTCTAGTTAAAATCAAACGTTCATATTGGTTATCTAAAAGTGCTTTAACTGCTAGAAGTGCTGCCAAAAATGTTTTACCTGTACCAGCAGGACCCACACAAAAAGTCATATCGCGGGTGCGGATAGCTTGTGCATATTTTCGTTGACGGAAAGTTTTAGCACGAATTTCTAACCCACGACGGGTTTTAACTAGAACGTCTTGTTGAAGTTCTTGTAGGTCATCTTGACGGTTAGTATCAATAGCATGGCGAGCAGTGATAATTTCTACTCCAGTAATTATTTTACCATGTTTCCAGAGGCTTTCGAGCGATCGCACAATTTGTTGGCATCGTTCTATTTGAGTTGCCGTGCCACTGATAAATAATTCTTGTCCACGCAGTACAACATTTGCCCCTGTATGTCGTGCCAGTAGTTTAATATTTTCTTCCTGATAACCAGAAAGATTGATCGCGCTATCAATACTAGGCAACTCTACTCTTACTGTCTCTGTCATGCCAACATGGTTCTCCATTCCATATTTGCTAAGACTCCCTAACAAATACTTTCTGTTTTTTTATCCAAGTGCTAGCACTAGATAACCCAAAGGCTGTCACAGTTGTTGGCAGTAGCAAAGCAAGTTGCTCAATGACCGCCCAACGCAAATTTATCTTATCGGTTTTTAAACTAGGAAACCATCTATATATTTTTATCAATAAATAGTCCTCCAATCTTAGAATAATGAAAGTAATGCCCCACTATTCCTAATAAAAGTTTTAGTGGTGGCATTGTGATAATTTTTACCTCATTCCACGATCGTCTCGTTTATATATAATTGGACTTGGAGTTGTACTACGACTACGAGATACTCTTTGTCTGTTGTAGGATGGGCGACTAATTGGCATAGTCTTTCTATCATAAGTCCCTTCTTCTCGATTGCTATCAGAGTAAGAAGGAGAAGGGCGTGGTGTCTCTGAATGGTCTTCGTATATCTCCAAATGCACAGATTGACCTGCTGTTTGAGCTAATGCTGCTAACACAGTACGAACCGCTTGGATATTACGTCCTCCACGACCATATACTCGTCCTTTTTCGAGTTCATCAAAAGCTAGACGAATCCAGGCTTTTGCTTGCCGAGGATTTACTTCACAGTCCACTCGTAAAGACTCTGGTGAATCTAGAAATGGCTCAATTAAAAATCTTACTATTTCCGCGTAATCAGGGTTAGCTGAGTGAGAATTATTCCTCAGACTCGGTAGCTGCTGTTTCAGTTGACTCACTGTCACTGGTTTGGCTGGCTTCGGTATTGGCAGTTTCTTCGCTTGGTTGATTATTGGCAATGGCTTCTGTCGATTCTGCATGGGAAACTGATACGTTCTCTTGGGTGTTAATTCCGGTTCTTGGTGATTCAAGGACATTAGCTTTTCTCAATATGTCACGCACTGTTTGTGTTGGTTGAGCGCCTTGTTCAAGACGTCTGGTAATTCCTGGTACATCTAGCCTAGTTTCATCTGTTCTGGGATTGTAAAAGCCGAGTTCTTCTAATGGACGGCCATCACGTCGGGAACTGCTGTTCATTGCTACTATCCGGTAGCTAGTCTCCCGTTTTTTTCCATATTTCTTTAATCGCAGTTTGATCATTTCGAGTGATTATACTCCTGTTTGGAATTGTAAGCTATTATGTTTCATGGTAACGAAGAAATTATTAGGCATCTTTTGTCAAATTTACAGTTTGCCACCATATATTTATATTTTAGGACTCTTAATACCTGCTACCGTATTCTTAAAGTTGCCCAAAGCCCTTTTTCTTTTTCTGTTTCTTTTTCTTTTTGCCACCACCCATACCGGGGTAGTTTGGCAATCCTGGAGGTGTTCTGCCTCCTAGCATTCCTGGCATTCCCATACCTGGCATTCCTGGCATCCCCATACCTGGCATTCCTCCTTGGCCCATTTGTTGCATGAGCGATCGCATTTTTTGGAAGTCACTCACCAGTTTACTAACATCTTTTTCAGCATAACCTGAACCACGAGCAATACGTTTTCGTCGAGAAGGAGACTTGGCTAAAAGTTCTGGGGTTTGGCGCTCTTGCTTTGTCATTGAATTAATCATTGACTCACAGCGTTTGAGTTGAGTTTCTCCCTGCTGTAACTGATCGTCACTCAATTTATTCATTCCAGGAATTAATTTCATAATTCCTCCCAGAGAACCCATGTTCTTCATGAGTCGCGTTTGCTTCAGGAAGTCAGTAAAGTCAAACTTAGCTGAGAGAATTTTCTCTTGCATTTTTTCTGCATCAGCTATGTCAAACTCTTCCTGAGCTTTTTCTACCAGGGTCAGTACATCTCCCATCCCCAGAATCCGAGAAGCCATCCTCTCTGGGTAGAAAGGTTGTAGGGCTTCTACTTTTTCTCCCACCCCCACAAATTTTATGGGCTGACCAGAAATTCTACGTACTGATAATGCTGCCCCACCTCTTGTATCCCCGTCCATTTTTGTGAGGATTGCCCCTGTAATCCCAATTTGATCGTTGAAGGTACGGGTTAATGTTGCCGCTTCTTGACCTGTCATTGCATCCACTACTAGTAATGTTTCTTGGGGCTTAACTGCTGCTTTAATTTTGGCGAGCTCCGCCATCATATCTTGGTCAATCTGTAGCCGACCTGCTGTATCTATAATTACAGTATCTATGCCCTCTGTCTTTGCTTTTTCAACACCTTTTTGAGCAATTTCTACAGGATCTATATCTATGCCTAATTCAAATACGGATACATCTATCTGCTTACCTAGAGTAACTAGCTGGTCTATAGCAGCAGGTCTATAGATATCAGTAGCTACTAGCAAGGTACTTCTGTCTTGCTTCCGTAGATGTAAGGCCAATTTAGCTGAGGCAGTGGTTTTACCTGTCCCTTGTAAACCTGCCATCAGAACAATAGTTGGTGCTTGTTCAGCTTTTGCTAGGGGAGCATTGGTTTCTCCCATGACGCGCACTAGCTCATCATGGACTATTTTGATGAACTGTTGATCTGGCCTTACTCCTGTTAATACATCTGCCCCTTTAGCCTTATTGCTAACCTCGGCTATAAAGTCTTTCACAACCTGTAAGTTAACATCTGCCTCTAATAGAGCACGACGGACTTCTCGTAGGGCTTCTTGAATATTGGAGTCTGTAATTTTATCTTGACCCCTTAGTTTTTTCCAGGCGACTTCTAAGCGGTCGGCAAGGGCTTCAAACATAAAGCAATTTCAGCTAGCTAGTAGTAGTTTTTTATTATATATCATCTGAAAGGTTTTTTCTTTTTTTTACCTAACTTTTTTTCCAACTGTGAAATTCAAAGCGTTCTGAACATAGACAGTTAGCTTCTGTTTAAATTTTATTTATTGCTTCTTTAAAGTAAAAAAAATTTTCGTTAAATCATTGCTTTTTCTCTTTTACAACAATGTAATCTTTTATTCCTAACCTAATTTCCTATTTCCATAATCGATAACTATTTTGGTTTTTTATTCAGCTCTTCATAGATATATAGAAAATTCAGTGCATATTTTTTTCATATCTGCAATGTTGGATATCTTTCAATATTTTTAGTACAAAATATTTCTCGGCATTTTTTGTAGCAAAACAAAAATTATATAATTTACTTCTTCAAAACAACATAAATCACGATTTTCTAACTTTAACTCTACTCAATATTCAAGCAAATCGTAAATATTAATCTATATCTTTATCTTTAATTATATTATATTTACCATAGTGTATATATTCTGTCAATAGTTTCCATTTTATGGGGTTTTACCCATAATATTATTAACCTATCAGTAAATATTTGTCCAGTATCAAGCTTACTTGTCCAGATATATAGCTTCGATCTTGGATTTTATGGCCTATTATTAAAAACTCGGCCTAGTTTAAGATCGTATATATAACCCATTTGAGAGTTATCTAATTGATATAGTTTAAACATGGGGAGATGGGGAGATAGGGATATGGGAGCATTTTTCTACCTGCTTGGTGCGCGTTCCCTTGCGCCGTGCGAAGGCGCGGGGTCGCATCTGCTTTTTCCCCTATTCTATTTCTGAATTTCCTGACTTCACCAGGACTGAGTTCTGAATTCTATGCCAAAAACACATACCGTGTGCAAAGAGACCAAATGGGTTCTCATAGATACATAAAATAAATATTCAAAACATCAGGTGTAAAACAGATGCATACTTCCAAACAAAAAATTACAGATAAACATAACAAATATTATACAAAAGCTTTACCAGGGAAAACTTCTTCCATCCCAAACCATCAAAACAGTGAGGATATCAATATAGAGCAACTATTGCAAGCTCTAGCATCTCAACTATCCAATCACCATAATCAAGTCGATCAACTAAAAATTTGGAGACAAATAATAGAGCGACTTGAAGATTTTCCACACCAAAGCAGAATATTAACAGCAATTGTAGAACCAAGTAACCTCAGCATTAAATATGCTAATCGTGCTTTTTGCCAGCTAATGGGAATGAATCAGATCGATGAAATAGAATCAAAGCAAAACATTAAGCTGAATGAGTTGGTAAGTGATTGGGAGAAAACAGAACTAGAAAAAATTTACCGCCTGCAAATTTTGCACTGGATACTCAAAGAACTTTATCAAATAAATACAGCAAATCTACAATTTCAACATTATTCAATCATATCAACCATTAATTGCCCACAAAACTCAGAACCACAGTATATAGAATTCTGGTTTTGTTGCTCACAACAAAAAGTACAAAGAGTTGAGAAAACTGTAGACGATTTTACAGATATCAATTTCCAATCAATGTCAACATCTGAACAAATAGCTTGGTTGATACAACCGGGAAATCTAGAAATTTTAGCCCAACAGTTAAAATTGGAAAATTTCCAACTAGAGGGTTTGTTTTTACTCGAAGGATTGGATGTAACTGTTAAAGAACAAAAACGAAGACTAACTCAACTGTTAGTAGAACCAGAATCATTGATGCAGCAAGAAAAATTTCAGCAAATTGACAAACAAATGCGGTCGCTATTCCGGGCAGATGATATGATTCTACTGCGCAATGAAGGAGAAAAACAACTAAAATTATTCATCAGCAGTGAGTATTTAACAACAAGCAACTATCCTGGACTATATTCCACACAGAGTCTAGAGGATTCTCCAATCTTCAAAACTGCTAAAGATAATCAAATTCAGAATATTCCCGACCTGAAGATACATTGTCAAACTGAGTGTGAACAAAATCTATATCAAAAAGGAGTTCGCTCCTTGCTACTAATTCCTCTAGTAATTAAAGCTGCCTGTCCACAAGATAGTTCTGGACTTCAAGCAGTTTTGGGAATAGTAGGATTAACTAGCAAGCTCCCCAACAATTTTTATACCTCTGATTACAAACACGCTCAGGAACTTATTTCACCTTTAACCACTGCGGTTCGTCAAACAATTCAACAACGGTTCACAAATATTCGTAATATTCACCCGGCAGTTGAATGGCGATTTTTGCAAGAAGCAGAACGCCGTCGTTGGGGATTACCGCCAGAAATAATCGTTTTTGAAGATGTCTATCCTCTTTATGGTATCTGTGATATTCGTGGATCTTCCAGCGAACGCAATCGAGCAATTCAAACCGATCTGCTGACACAATTTTGCTTAGGATTGACAATTGTCGAAACTGTTTGTCAAATCAAAGATAGTGCTTTTTGTCAGCAACTACGGCAAGATCTGTTGGAATATATTAAGTCTCTAGAAGCAAAAGTATCAGTGGATAGTGAAATTACAGCGAGAGATTATCTACATTTACATTTAGAAATCTACTTTGATTATTTTGTGGAATGTGGAGATGCTGTTAAAACTGCTGTAGAAGCTTATCGAGCTGCTTGTAGCAATGAACATCATAGCGTATATCAAGCTCGCGATCGCTACGACCAGATGTTGCACAAAATTAACTACCATCTTCAAAATACTTGGGAAAAGTGGCAAAAGCAGATGCAGCAAATTATACCCCACCATTGTGATTTTGAGGCTACCGATGGCATAGACCACATGATGTATCTGGGGAAATCTATTAATCCTAAATTTAGTCAATTTCATCTCTGTAGTTTGCGTTATGAGCAACTACGAGCAATTTGTGATTGTGCTAGAACAATTTTGCGCCTGAAAGCTGAATCTGAGGAAGTTACTTTGGGAGTTGTGCATCTGATCTTAGTACAGAATTCTACAATTGATATTTATCACAATGAAAGTACAGAAAGATTGTTTGATGTCAAAGGTAGTCGCGATATTCGTTATGAAATTGTTAAAAAGCGAATTGACAAAGGTGTGGATCAGGAAACAAAGGAGCGGATAACTCAGCCAGGGATGTTGACTGTGGTTTATTCTACTGATGAAGAGTGGCAAGAATATCAACAGTATTTCCGTTATCTAGTTCGTGAAGGTTGGGTGGAGGATAAATTTGAGAGTGGTTTGGTTGAACCTCTACAGGGAGTAAGTGGTTTACGGTTTGTTCGAGCAAAGGTACTGTTGCCTGAAGAAGCTACATCTACTAAGTAGGTCGATAAAGTTGGCGTTGTCAGAAAAGAAGATGATTGAGAGAATGATCAGCGTGTAAAGTTCAAGGAAAAATGCAATGGAATGTCCAGAATGCCACAGTTACCACATCCATAAAAATGGTCACGCGAAAAGGTAAACAAAATTATAGCAATGTGCGCTGGCATATTTACAAATTACAAGAACTGTCCAGTAGCTAAAAGTCTTATATTATAGGTTTTTTATTCCCCCTTCCGGAGCTGTTGCCTTCCAGAGCTGTTGCCTGCGCACAGCGCTATATCTCTGTGTCAAGTGTGGCCGTCAATTGATCCCAGAATATCAACCCATACGGATATAGTGATGATGCCAAACGCAACTGCTGGAAAATGTATGTTAATGGCATGGGTTTTCGTGCCATAGAGAGAATTACAGGAGTTTCACGCACAACTATTATAGATGGGGTTAAACTCGTGGGAACACTTCTACCAGATACCTATGAGGCAGAAACTATGCCAGAGGTAGGAGAATTGGAGCAACTGGAAACCTTTGTTGGAAAAAAAAATCAAATCTGGCAGAGGAGCTGCTGTTGGGTGAGGGATGGTAATCCAGTTTATAGCAAATTTATTCCAGCAGGAGATCAGATTGTGAGCAAGACTTACATGACTGGTGTAGAGGAAGAAAATACACCTTTACGTCATTACTGAGCTAGGTATAGTAACGTTTCTCAAATGTTTACTGCGGAGCAATCCGAACTGGTCCAAATATTCCCGTCAAATAGATGCCACCATCAGGAGTGGGCATTGCAAATGTGCCACCAGTATTAAATTTGACGCTCTGACCGAAAGAGATGTCAGCGACCTTTTCTCCAGTCTCCCAATCAAATCCAACCAATCCGTACACGCCCTCTCCTACGGTTGCAAGGTAGGCCGTGCCATCCTTGACAGAAACAGGCGAAAGCGTCCAAGTGAAAGTCTTTTCATCATAGACCCAATCGCTCTTGAATTCGTTGTTCTGCCAATCCCAACTGAACTTTTCAGCACCACGAGGAGCTGGACGTGTTAATCCCATCGTCACCTGAGTTGAAACCAGATCAAATTCTCCATCTAAGTAGACAGGTTCGGGAAACTCTGAAGCAAACATCATCATGCCATTTCCGAAGACGTGCGGCGACCATTCAATTGTTGTCGCAACCGGAAAAGAAAGCGGAATAGACGCAGCAGTTCTCTGAGTCTTCGCGCCTTCTACTTTTTTGGCATCCTCTGGTATTTCATCACGCCAGAAAGCCACTGCTTTTACCGGATCGCCTTGATCGGCGATTATTACAAGTTTGTCCTCTTCCTCTCCAAATCCCAGCAATGTTGGGGTCGTGCCGCTGCCATTTGAAAGAGACCCCTCTTTTTTCACCCAGTCATAGGGTTCTTTCCAAGCGCCATCTGCTTCCTCTAGGGATATATCGGTGCCAGTCCAAACGAGTTTTCTCATGTACTGGTCTGTGACGACGTAAATACCACCTTTCTCATCTACACTGACGCCGTTATCAACAATTTCACCAGGGATTGGGGCGATCTTGACATTAGACATATCGCGGTCTACAATCGCAATTGCTCCTGCCATGGCCACTACAATCTTTCCGTCATAGGTCATATTTACCCCAAGGAAACGGCTAATCTGCTCTTGCAAATCCTCAGGCGCATCCAGGCGAAGGTCTCTGGAGTTCACAATTTCGATTTCAGAAGCAGGATCATCAGGTGATATATCGCCGACTTTTATCAGTTCTGTTCCATACCCTGGGTAGTAAAAGCCATCCACATCCATCATCGTGTAGAGGCCGTTAGACCAATTTTCCGTTTTGATTCCAGTCTCTCGCACTACCGGTTGCAAACGAGCGAGTAAGGTTTCCTCATCTGTCTCTGCAGCATCAAGGTCATCAACCAGACTCGCTGTTTCTTCTTGTGACAGGTACTGTTGTTCAAAGCCGGGAATTTGAATTTCCGAGACGAGTTGAAGTCCGCCATTATCAAACAAATATTTGGCAACCCGTCCCAGTCCCGAAACAAAAATCACCTCGCTGCCATCGGGGTATTTTCGATATGCCAAACCGGTATTTCCAATACCACCGGGAGCAAAGGTGACATCCTCTGGTTCTACTTCGACCTCACCTTTCCAGGCAGGAAATTCGATTATGTCTGTTTGCGCAACATTGAAATGAATTATCGGGTAGAAACTCTCCTGGATCAGTCAGGGATTAACAGGGGGGAGGTCGGCACGGGCCGTTCCCGGAGCAAATATCACCAGCAATACTGTTATTGCAAGGATTGTCGCTTTAGTAAGAATTTTATGATACATTGAGTGATCCCTTGATAAAGTAGAACTAAATCATCGTAATACTATCGATAGTACAAAGTCTCAAAAGTTTTGCTGACGGATAGCTTCGATTCAAAGTGAAAGTTTGTAGGGAAACTGGGCAATAGTAACCTTATTTGTTTACTGATTTTATCATGTTTATAGAACCCATTTTAAGATATTCCAAGGAAATTAAGGTTTGAAACTTCTCAGTGGTTGGGGGTTGAAAACCTCTAAAATCTTACTTTTGACTTTAAATTTTCCCTATTTCCCTAATACATATTCATCGAAATAGCATTACTTATTAATTAAAATTTCAACAACTTTATTAAGTTCTACAGAATGAGAAGCCTTAAAAAGAACCCGATCGCCTGGTTGTAAAAACTCCTGCAAATGTGTTGCTAATTTCTGATGAACATCATTAGAACTAATATTTTCTACCTCTATAAACTGCAAACCAGCAGCACCAATAGCCATTGCCTGTGCTTCTTCAAAATCTGCCAAAATAAATAAACCATCAATATTCAAATCTCGCACAACATGACCAACTTGTTGATGAAATAAAACTGATTTATCCCCTAATTCTTTCATCGTTCCTAACACAGCAACATGACGTTTTCCCGGAGTTTCAACTAACAAATTCAGAGCAGCTATCATCGACTCTAAACCAGCATTATAACTTTCATCTAAAATCACAATATCATTCTCTAAATCATATCTTTTTGCCCTGCCTCCTGGTAATTGAACCGATAAATTATTAGTCAAAGGTTCAAACAAAGTTTTTGTCGAAATATTTTTTCCATGTAGCACTTTCAACACTGCCAATGCTGCCAAATAATTAGAAGCATTATGACTACCAGGTAAAGGTAAAGGTAAATCTACACCCTCAACATTTATAGTTTGAGAACCAATTAATTTTCCCTGTAAATCTCCACCTTCTAAACCATAAGTAAAAGTTTCTCCAGACCAAACTTTAGCCGCAGTTTCTATCAACCGTTGATTATCATAATTCAGAATAGCAATACTATTATTAGACATTTCTCTTAATAATTCACACTTAGCTTCAGCGATCGCTTCAACAGAACCCAAACGACCAATATGAGCAGTACCAACATTAGTAATTAAGCCAATTGTCGGATTGGCAATATGTGTTAATTCTGCTATTTCCCCTGGTCCTCGCATTGCCATCTCTACCACAGCATAATTATCATCAGAGGAAAGTCTTAGTAGAGTTTTAGGCACACCTATTTCATTATTATAGTTAGCTTCAGTTTTCAGAACTTGACCCTGAGTAGTCAAGACTTGAGCAATTAATTCCTTAGTAGTAGTTTTACCCACTGAACCTGTTACCGCAATTACAGGAATAGCAAACCGATCTCGCCACCAACGAGCAATTTTTTGGTAAGCTTCTAAAGTATTTTCTACTTGTAATATAGTTACGCTATTTGACTCTTGTGTAACTCTATTCTTTAAGGTATATTCTTCCTCAACAATGATACAAGAAGCCCCTTTTTCCATTGCCTGTTTCACAAATTTATGGCCATCAAACTTTTCACCTCGTAATGCCACAAATCCTTCACCAGATTGTAAGTTACGAGTGTCTGTATTTATGCCTGTAATTAATGTTTTTTCAGGAATCTGAAAATTTTTAAGTGTTGTAGCAGCCAAGATTTCAATTAATTGAGATAAGGTAATGTGACAGACCATAACGATTGGCAGTCCTACTCAAATATGTATAATAATTATATTAGAGTATTTATTATTTTTGAAGTCAATTTATTTTTTGAGAGATAACTGAGCAATCAGGAAAAAATAAAAAGTATAAATAATTCTCTAGGGGAAAAAAAATTTTAAGTTTGGTAAATTTTGTCATAATTTAGAGCTGACACCAGACAAAATAACTAAAACTTTGCCGAGCAAGGATTAATAAAATTTAGACTATCTTATGTATATTACAATCAGTAACGAAAAATTTGTATGGAGTGGGAAGTAGATGCTACTAATAAATCAGTAAAATCAAAATTGACCGATGTAGGAGAGTTTTTAATCAAGCAAAATCTTTACTGAAACTTCACACAAATTCAGTAAGTTTTTAAGATAATGAAAGTTATGGGTTTTAGTCAACTGTAGGGTATCGATGTTAGGTATAGAATAATCTAAGGGTTTTAATACTGAGTTATAGATAAAAATTATACCTAGTATAGTAAAGTAAATATCAACCTAAAATTTGGAATTAAATATACAATTTTATACAAACTATAGACGCTAATTAATCGTCAAACTAGCCCTAGAAGATAAAAATCTTAAAGTAGGTAGGAAGTATATAAAATGAAAAATATTATGGACGAATATAACAAATACAAATCTCAAGATGAACAAGATATCTATAACCATTTTATCCAATTGATAGATCTAAAGTCTTCAAAAGAAGTAATTGAAAGATTTAGAATGTTATTTATTAATGGTTCGGGATATCCTGACAGAGAAATATCTCAAGCACTAGATAGAATTACAGCATTGCCAGAAATTGAAGAAGATTTTAATTTTATCTTAAATCGCTGCTGTCATATAGTTATCAATAGAAAACAACCATATAACTATAAAAAAGATGTTTTACTAGACTTAATGAAGCTTTTCGCTCGAGTTGAAAATCAACCAGCACGCCGCCACTACTACGGTTCTCATAATAGTAAGAAATTATTAGAACTGGTTCAAGCATTCACAAGAAGCGAGCAATATCTCTCCTTAAAACGCTTAACAGAATTAATTAACCAACAAACAGGAAGTTGCAGAAACACTAATAGTGCTCTAGCTCAACCTTTAAGAACTCTAATTCCACGCTATCCTTACATATACCAACATTGTTTAGTTACTCCAGATAGTAGTTATGAACACCAACAAGTTATCAGAAAAATTCAACGACAGAAACAAAGAAAATTTGAAATAGACTTATCCAAATATGTAACTCATAAAATTAGACAGAGAGTAGTAACAACTGCCTCTGAAAGAGAAGCTGCACTTTCAAACTTGACAGCATTTCCTTGGGAAGGCACCAACAATATTCAAAATCCTACTCTTTTGAGCGAGCGGGAAGTATTATCAGCAATTAAAAAATTTGTAGGTAAAGTTGAAAATGGTAATAACTATCGAGATAATGCAAAAAGTTTCCTAACCCATGTCAGACAACCTCAATCCTATCGTTCTTTTAAAGAAAGTTTCTATGAATATTTAAGTACATCTTTTGATGTAGATTCCAAATCTATTAAGCATCAGTTTCAAGATAAACTATATAAGCAGCTAAAAAATACTATGTCTCACAGTAATGACAAACAGTTTAATGACTTTTTGCTGATGAGAACTTGTAATCAAATGTTAGGATATCTAGTTGTAGAAAGTACCCAAAAACCACAACACTTTCTATTTCTCAATCTAATGGGTAACCTGGGTCCGATCACAACAACTGGCCTTTTACTGAAAATAGTTTTGGTCTGCTATAGAGTCAAACCATACCTAGAAAAACGATTTTCTATACTATTTAACCATTACGAATCACATACTAGAGAAACAGTTATGTGGTTAGTTAAAGCTCTAGAAAATATGCAGGTTGCTTTAAGTACTAACTTTGGTAGGGTTGATTTATCTTTGATTCGTTAGAATATTTTAAATAAGCAATCAGCACTTAGCAGTAAATGTTTAGAAGGAGATTTTAACCCCTCCGCGTACCTTCCGGTTTATAGAAGAAACCGGGGACTTAAACAGAGCTACTAAAAGCTGTTAAAGCTTCCGAAATCTAGAATAAGCTAAGTTAACATTAGGAATAATATTGCAATGTTAAAATAAAGCTCAGAGTAAAGTTTTCAAGTATCATTTACATGATGGAATTATAGTTAATCTAAATATTTGAAGAAGGAGACAGGAGACAGCTATACTGGAGACAGGAGGAAAATTACATGGGGATTCGCTCCCCCAAGTAATGCGTGAACACCCTGTAGACGGTGGGGTATTAAACCCACAAAGAAAATGATAAAATAAATAAAAAATACGGTAAACATTAAAAAGATTAAATATGTTGCCTAATTTAGCTATCGTATTATAAATAATAAATAATTAGATAACCTCTTAGCTTGTAGCTGTGGGTAGTTAAATACTAAGCATAGGTTAAGTAAAGACAAAAAGAAAAAGTAATGACCCAAGTGTTATATCAAATCCGTTTAATTGGACATAAAAAAAATCTTCAATCGTCATAACTACGCTCATCTTTGTAATTCTTTCTTCTCCTGACTCCTGACTCGGTCCTTCCCCTCCTGGGAGGGGCGAGGGGTGGGTTGACTCCTCCTAACTTAACCATTCTATGGTTGTTTAACCGGATTTGATATTACTAGGTAAAAACGAAGGTATAGAGTTGGCCCTCCGGCGATTCAAGCGTCAAGTTTCTAGAGCAGGTATCCTTGCAGATGTGAAAAAACGTCGGTACTTTGAAACTTCTCAGGAAAAACGAAAGAAAAAGGTAGTAGCAGCACGACGTCAAAAACAATTTTATTAAAGCAAAAAATTTACAGTGGCAAATATTATAGAAGTGTTGAAATAAATTTTATAGAGCTTTAGCTAGTATTTTATGATATTAGTAATGTCTAATTTGAAGAAGGAAGAAGGAAGAAGGTCTAATTGCTTATGCATAGTCAACGACAGACCACGCGCGTGTATGATAACCCCAAACAATTTTCAGCACCTCCGTTGACGGTGTAGGGTTAATTTATTGTCACGCTTAGAAAAATTGTATCCTTTGAAATTTCCTAGATCTTGCTAGAACTAGTTAACCAAAAATATAGAGTTGTAAATATTCTCTGACGACAAAGAATTAGCCCTGTGGGTAGGGGACACTACTCCTGCCTTTTGCCTTATTCAATAAAGTTGAAATCAACAACTAGAATAGGGAATTAATTATTAAATGAAAACTATCCAGAAATGAATGTAGATCGAGAACTAGACAATACAATACTAAGTTTTGCAGATATTCAAGCAGAACTTAATATCCGCAATGCAAAAGATGCTTTAAAAGAAATCGTAGATAATATAGATTTAACTTCCGAAGAAAGAACCGGATTAGACTCAGAAATTTCTGGTTTAGAATCAATGTTAGAAAAACTGGAAAAAGCCTCTGTACATATTGCCGTATTCGGTATGGTAGGAAGAGGTAAATCTTCAGTTCTCAATGCTTTGTTAGGAGAAAAAGTATTTGAAACAGGCCCAATTCATGGTGTTACCAAAACTACAGAAATCAAGCAATGGCAATTAGGGAAAGATAACTTAGAAGAAACAGAATCCTCATCTGATACCTCTCTAGTTTCTTACAGAATATCCCAAATTGAACTTATCGATACTCCCGGTATTGATGAAGTAGACGGAGAAACTCGCGAACTAATGGCCAGACAGGTGGCAAAGCAAGCAGACTTACTCTTGTTTATTGTGGCAGGAGATATTACCCAAGTAGAATATGAAGCTCTTTCCCAATTACGAGATGCTGGTAAACCGATGTTGTTAGTATTTAATAAAATAGACCAGTATCCAGAAGCAGATAGACTAGCTATATACAATAAAATTCGAGATGAGCGAGTCCGTGAGCTACTATCTCCCAACGAAATAGTCATGGCAGCAGCTTACCCACTTGTAGCTAAGGCATTACGACAACCTGACAGTAATATTACAGTAAAGATGGAGCGGGGGGAACCCCAGATAGAAGATTTAAAGCTAAAAATATTAGAAATTTTAGACCAAGAAGGTAAATCTCTGGTAGCTCTCAATAGTATGCTCTATGCTGATAATGTCAATGAGCAGTTGGTGCGCCGGAAAATAGAAATTCGCGAACAAAGTGCTAATCAAGTAATCTGGAAAGCAGTAATGGCCAAGGCTATGGCGATCGCTCTTAATCCTCTAACTTTGGTAGATATTCTGAGTGGAGCTGTAATTGATGTAGCTATGATATTGACTTTATCAAAGTTGTATGGTATAAGCATGAGCCAAAGCGGAGCAATAGATTTACTGCAAAAGATAGCTATTAGTATGGGTGGCATTACAGCTAGTGAATTAGTGGCAAATCTAGGACTAAGTTCTGTGAAAGGATTATTGGGTTTAGCTGCACCTGCTACTGGTGGGTTGTCTTTAGCGCCTTATTTATCTGTAGCGGTAACTCAAGCTGCAGTGGCAGGTTTATCATCTTATGGAATTGGACAAGTAAGCAAAACTTATCTTGCTAATGGTGCATCTTGGGGAGAAGAAGGTCCAAAAGCTGTAGTGAGTCATATTTTAGAATCTCTGGATGAAACTTCAATTATGGGTCGAATTAAGGAAGAGTTAATAGCTAAGTTAAACATCAAAAATTTCAGTAATCAGCAATAGCAAAATAGCAAAATCAGGAAAGTTTTACTAACGAAAAAATAGTATTGCAGAGTAATAGTAAAGTGTGAAAGAAGAATGTTACGAATAATTTGAATCATTGAAAGATTTTACACATCATGTTTCTTTCAGAGTGCGGGGCAAAATTACCTGATTAAATTACAGCAGTTTTCGAGTTGATAAGGTAAAAAGTTTTATTCTTTTAGGGAATAGGGAATAGGAAATAGGGAACAAGGAATGAATAAAAATTATAGATTAGTCTCAAACTTTACCTCACTATGAAGAAAACAGAAGATATTTTTATTTTAGCTGTGGAGGATATCCAAATATTAATTATTCCTGCTACAGAGGTAAAAATTCTGTGATCAAGGCTAATTTTCCAACAATGAGTAAATTGAATTCAGAAATTATGTTCTGGTTCACCTAGAGAATATGGAGACATTTTATGCTTTGTTAGATCCTCTCAAAGAAAAACTACAAAGAACTTTATCAGAAAAAAAAATAGATAATTTATCCGAAATTTTGGCAGACAAAAAGCACAATAGTTTAGTTATTGATGCATGGCAATAGTTTGAGATTTTGACTAGGTGGAGAGTAAGCATTCAGCTATTAGCAGTCAGCTCTTCCTACGGAATGCTCTCGTAGTCAGCTTTTTAATGAATGAAGCAAGCATTTTGTTAACTTCTACTACATTTTTATACAAAGAATTGAAGTACAAGAACAAGAAGCTTAAATTGTCCACTAAAGGTAATAAAGCTGATAGCTGATAGCTGACCGCTGAATGCTTACGGTGGAGAGAGGATGATTAAAATCTTTAAAATTCTTTCTACTCTCCCCAATACAATACTTTTGCAGTAGCTTTAACTACTTATTATTTCTTATTTTTGAACTGCTCTAACCATTCTTGAATTTTAGAAGAAGCAATATCTCGTCCTCCTAAACCAAAAGCTAAAGCAATAGCTACTGCCATTGCTCCCATGAAAAGTCCAAAAGCTAGATTCACAATACTAGGAGCAATTCCCATTTGTTGCAAAGCCATAGCTGAGACTAATACAATAATCCCAATTCGAGCTAGCTGGCCCAAAAGTCTAGCTTGAGAATTACCAGAACTGGTGATTAAATTATAAGCAAGGTTAGCCAAGTATAGACCTATAGCCAATACTACTAAACCATAAAGAACCCGACCTGCAATATAAATTACAACATTGACAATTAAGGTCAGAGCTTCCAACTCCATAATCTGGGTAGCTGAAACTGTGGCAAAAAGGATAATACCCACAAAAGCTACAATACCAGCAATTTCTGAAGGAGTCCGTGCAGTAGGTTTAGCCCCAGGAGTACCAGGTTCACCCTGAATTACAGTAGCATTTGGATCAGAAGCTGGTTGTGTTGAACTTAAACCAAGCCAGTTGAAAAGGTTATTGAAACCAACGCTAGTCAGAAGATTAGTAACTAAATCACTAACAAATCTACCAACAAAATAAGCAACTACCAAAATCACAGCAGCAGCAAAGATTTTCGGTATAAACGTCAGAATATCATTGAGCATCGCCACTGCTGGAGTAGTAATGGCCAAAATATCCAGAGCGCTCAGAGCAGCGATCGCTACAGGAATCAATATCAGAACATAAACAACTGTGCCAATAATGGAAGAAAGATTTTGACCCCCAGTAGTTTGACTCATACCAAACCTACTACCTATTTGGTCTACACCTGTAGCAGCCAGAAGATTAGTAACAACTTTCTTAACCACAGTAGCAACTAACCAACCTACTCCAGCTAGAATAACAGCCTTGAGAATTCTGGGAAGAGACTGTAGGATTTGGTCAACAATGTTCTGAACAGGTTGTAGTGCAATCTGTAGTTGTAAAGCTTCCAGGATTACAGGCAAGAATAACAAGAAAATCAACCAATAGATAGCATTAGCAATAGTATCGCTAATTTGCACTTGATTTTCTGTTTGTCCATCACTAACTTGCTGGTTCAGACGGTCATCTAAACCAAATGTCCTCAGTCCTTTAGTAACTGCTAATTTAGCTATAGTTGCCACTAACCAGGCAATACCTAGCCAAATTAGGGCAGCTGCTACATTAGGTAAGAAGCTAGTTATTTCTGTGAGGAAGGCATTGAGAGGTTGAGAAACTGCCGTCAGGTTGAGCTTATCAAAGAAAGCTATCAGAACAAAGATCATGATGATCCAGAAAATCAAAGAGGAGATCCATTTCTCCACTGGTAAATTCTGAGCTTGTTCTTGACTACCCGTTACCCAACCAGCAATTTTGTTATCGATTTTGGTCTTCTTGAATAGTCCTCCAAGGAAGCTGGAGAGAATCCAAGCCACTATCCAGCCTACAACTAGAATTGCAATTGCTGTTACTATGTCCAAAATTGCAATTGCTGTAAAATTTTGGGACACCATATTTACAGGATTTGCTTCAGTTTGTGCCAAAATATTTGAGGCTAACATCAAATTAGCCTGAATTGGCTCACTGATTGATTGTGTAATAATTTGCCAAGTGCCATTCATGCTTTTTTTGGGTTAATGTGACCTTTAAATTAGCAACCTGATGAGATTACCAATATATGCCTTATAGCTTGAAGGTAACTATGTCATTTAGTCAAGTTTTTCAGCAATTTATTTTAATTCGTGCCAGTGCCACTATTGTAGAGGATTGTATTACTAATAACATTCTTATGCACAAGTGGTTAAATCCAATGTTACGTTGTGAACCTGTGGGCAAATGGGATACATTTGTGGGAAGTCGTAGTAGATTTATCATAAATATTCCCTTTTTATATCCATCTTTAGATAGTGTTGTGGTAGAACGAGAACCTGGTTTAATTGTCTGGGAGTTTAAGGGCTTTTTTCGAGGTCGAGATCGCTGGGAATGTCAACCAGAAGCTGAAGGTACTTGTTTATTAAATCGTTTTGAATTTGAGATACCGAATCCTGTAATTCAATTCGGTTTTAATAAGTTTGCTGCCTCATGGACAAAAGCAGATATGGAAGCTCAACTGCGACGTTTGAAGAGAGTAGCAGAAGAACAATACTATTATAAATGTTGAAAGAGGACTCCAGTTATAATCGCGAGATTTAACGGTGAGACGGGGCGTATAAACGGAGCGGGAAACCTAAATTGTTAACAGATAATTAACCTGAATCCTCAAAAAAAGTCTGATGATAACAGGGGATTAAAAGCTCTGTCAATCTTAGATAATACTTAACTAGGGCTTGCTGATTAAATCTAAAAGTATTTACAGATAAAGGTTTTAGCCTTTTTTGGGTCGAAAAAAGTACCTGGTTTTCAGCTCTTCACGCTCAAAAAGGAGCGTATTTTAGGCGCATAGTTGGGCAGAATAATCTTGGGACAAAACTTAGCTCCTACCTCCTCGCTCCCGATCCATTTCTCCCCTCCACCGGAGGGGTTAGGGGTGGGTTGTCTCCTGTCTCCTACCCTCACCCATAAGACTTTATTCAGCAAACCCTAACTATTTACACTCAACGTCTTACCTTTCATCTGATGATTAAACAATTTTCAATTGACTTACATAAATGTTCTAAGATACATTTGATTGAACAATGAATCAATGTAATTTGTGGTGTTGGTTAGCGTTGGCGGAGCCTAGCGGCAGCTATATCGCGAACCCACACCCTCACTAATAATGATGATCCCACTCCTATAAAAAACCTCAATTTTTGACAGAGTGGATACCCTTGAAATGCTTACAAAAAATAGTTTTGAAGTGGTTCTCACCCCGTGAGGTAAACTCCTTATTTTCAATTTTATCTTCTTACTTTCTGCGCAGCACTCGGGTTAAATTTATCAAAATTTATGACAACAAATTAGTTTTCAACAATTAATAATTATAGTAGTCACCATGACTGTATTTGAAATATCAAAAACTTAAAACTCAGACAACGAAAATTTTTATTTCTGCCTTCTACCTTCTTAAAAGAAGAGGTTTTCAACCTTAATTATTCAGTAAAAAATATTAATTTTAGCTGAAATAATTGAGAATTAACCTTCTTCTTTCTTGCTTCTTTTACCTTCCTGACCTGTAGACTACTCACAGAATAATTTTTGTACCTGTGGCTGGGCCTTGAGAAAATCTAGTCCTCTTTTTGCAAAATCAATAGTCTCTACAAAAAATGTTTCAATACCTTTAGCATCAATCAAAATTTTATCTGTCCATTTAAACTCTTGCACCATTTCTAAAAATGATATTTCTCCATCACTAATCATTCGACTAACTGTATCAATAATATCGTTAGTTACTTGAGATAAATTACTATCTGGAGAAAAATAACGACTAAATTGTTCTACACCAAGTTTGCCATAACGCGATTCTAATAATGTATTTACAAAATCAGCTTCAACTTCTAATTTATAATTTAAAATTTCCCGAACTGTATCGATATTTTCCTGAGTAGCATTTGCAGTTAAAAACAGTGACTTTAGTTGCTCAGACTGTTCTCCTGTCTCAGCAAAAGTTACTAGATCGGCAATAGCTATAGGTATATTCAAACCGTCATAGGTAATTTTAATTTCATCTATAGCATCTGCTGGTTGAGAAGTAAAGATTAAAACACTACTAATAATTGCCAAAAATCCTGCAAAAAAAAGGTAGAAAAACTTTGATATTCCTTGCCTAAAATCAGCAATTTTTTTGGATTTATTGTTCCACTGCCCTGAATTAAAAATATTTTTCATTCTACTATTCCTCAAAAATTAATAATTACATTTGTTCAATGTATTTTCACTCTTGTATATAAGGTCTGAAAGATGAGAGATGGGGTTCCCCAAATCTGTCATATTCAGTTATAAATCTTGACTCATACTAGCCAGTAATTGTCTAATTATATCTGCATCCTCTGCTTGAGGAAGATTTACTAGATAACTCTCTAAATCTTGACGAGCTTCTGCCCAAAAATTTAACTGATAATATAATACGCCTCGGTCTCGCTTTTCTACAATTGCATCAGGAAATAATAATAAAATCCGGTCGATAGCTGCAATAGCTTTTAACCCCTCATTTCGGTTCAAATAAATTCCTTTAAGATTTGTCAACATTCGTGCTAAAAATTGTTTTTTACTTACCTTTGCCAAAAACTGAGGTTGTAGCTCTACCGCTCGACCATAAATCCTGGCCAATCTTTCTTGACAATCTTGAGGAAAAAGAATTTCACCTCGATCAAAAGCATCTACATATATGCCAGCTTCTTCAAAATCAGGTCGAATTAAAAAATGTCCTGGCATTCCAATACCAACCATCGGAAAATTAATTCTCTTGGCAATTTCTAGATAAACGAGGGATAAAGTAATTGGAATACCAGTGTGTCTTTCTATTACTTGATTCAGAAAACTATTCTGTGGATCGTAATAATCAATTGTATTTCCAGCAAAGCCTAAATCATCATAGAGATAGTTATTAATACTTTTAATAATTTGTAGAGGGTAAAGCGTTTCTGGTAGTTTTTCTCGAACTTCATCTGCCATGGTATCCAGAGCATTCAGATATTCATCAGGGTCAAATTCTGGTTCATATTCTAAAGCTAAATAAAGAGCAGCTTTAGCTAAATCTATTTTTTCATCAGGTTGATTAATTACTGAATAAAATAACTGTCGATATTGGGAATAATTCATCTTTAAAATATTAAGTATTAGGTGGTAGTTTTGCAGTTTTTAACAATTAACAATTACCTCTCCTTGAGAGGGTATCTGTAAATAAAATATTAAATTCTGGTGTAGGGTGGGTTAGGCGCAGATTAATAGTTAAACTTCATAGTTGTCGCTATGATTCGCCGTAACCCACTAGAACCAATTTTTTAACATCCCTGAAGATTTATTTTATAGATACCTTCTGAAAAGAAAATGATTAACTAAAAGGAAAATTTTTTATTTTTTCCTCTTTAAAGGAAAGGCTTTAAAATTTAATTATTTGGTAAATGAGAAAGTTTGCCTAATGGGACAAACTTTATAGGTGACAAAGCGCCTAAAAGTCCCTCTAGGGAGTGGAATAATATCAATGTTCTAAAAATGTATGAAATCCTTAGCAATTTATAATTTATACCTTTTTGAGGTAAATACTGTAACTCACCAATCTGACAGATATCTTACCTGAGTTCTGCCTTGTTATTTATAACTATTCAACAGAAGATGATATTAAGTAGATGAGCATAAATAAAAGCAATATTAGAGGGCGGGTTTTTAGAACTAGATCGCGCTGAAGTCAAAGCTTTCGGTTAAACCTCCCCCTACAATTTTTTTACGTTTAATTAGACCTACCTACTTATACCAAATTGATAAATTTTTGCTACAAATAGCTAGGATATTTCTTAGGAGTTAACCCACCCCTAACCCCTCCGGTGGAGGAGAAGTCAGTCTGACTGAGTCAGAATGAATAGCTTTAATAGCAGTTTTTAGATCTGAACTTATCTTTTTCGTCCAAGAGACATCTCCTATAAAGTATTTTAATTGCCCTGATTATTCGTAACATTCTTTTTTCACGCTTGGTATTATACCAATTCCCAAAAGTATTGCTATACTTGGGCAATACTTCAGTTGTCAACTAATCAGCACAAGTAAAATCACTTTTTTGCTAATTTCAGCTAAGTTAATGTTAATTATTCTTATGTTTGATTCTCCCCACACTACCCCACTACCATACTCCCCTGCTCAACAAAGTGTAGAAAAGTTTTTGAGAAATGGTATTACTTACCTAAAACCTAATAGGTAATAAAGTGGCTAAAAGTCAGTCTATGGAGTGGAATAAGATCAATTTTCTCAAAATGTATAAAACCCTTTTGGATGTAAATACTGTAATATCATGTATCTTTAAATGCCCACAATAAAAATTTTAGGGAACAGGGAACAGGTAACAGGGAACAGGGAAAAATTTATCATAGAAAACATTTTTATTATGGCTAATTAATGAGACTTGATATAACTCGCCAATATGACAGATATACTACCTGAGTTCTGCCTTGTTATTTAAACTATTCAATAGAACATAGTATTACTTACCTAAAACCTAAAAGCTACCACCTAATAGCTGACAAAGCGCCTAAAAGTTATTCTAGGGAGTGGAATAATATCAATGTTCTCAAAATATATGAAATCCTTGGCAATTTATAATTTATACCTTTTGGAGGTAAATACTGCAACTCACCAATCTGATAGATATCCTACCTGAGTTCTGTCTTGTTATTTATAACTATTCAACAGAACATAATATTACTTATCTAACACCTACCACCTACCACCTTCTTCCTTCAAATACCATGACTTTTTCCAATTACCCAATGTCGCCGAAAGAAACGAGCTAAAGCTGATTCTTCTAAAGATAAATAAATCGGTCTGCCATGAGGACAAGTACGAGGGTTGCGAGTAAGTCGCCATTGATTTAATAAACTTTGCATTTCTGACAGACTTAAAGGAGTTCCATTTCTAATAGCACTTCGACAAGAAGTAGCTACTTTAGCAGATTCTAAATCACCACCTTTACTCAGTTCAATTAAAGCTTCAGCACAGTCATTTCTTTTAGCTAAAATTGCTGGAGCAGTACGAGCTGCCCAAAGGAAATCTCCAAAAATTTCTACTTCTATATTTAAACGTTGAAGTTGTTCTATTTGACCAGAAGATAAATTATGCAAAATAATTGGTGGCTCTAAATAAATTATTTCCCAAGCATCACATAATTTTTCATATAAAACTCTTTCATGGGCAATATGTTGCTCAATTAACCAAATGCCATTCGGATGTTCAGCTACTATATAAGTATTGTGTAATTGAGCGATCGCTTTGAGTTCTATCAATCCAAATTCTTGATTTTTTTCTGCTGTATTATCTGGAGAAACTTGTATCGACCGACGAGTTTGATAATTCCCTGTATTTTCAGATACTTTTAATATTTTTTCCACTCTTTCTGATAAAGGAAATTCTGGCATTACTTCCATATTAAATTGTAATGCCTTAGCAATTGTTAGCTCGATTTGTTGTTGCCAAAAACTGAGGTTATGAAGATAAACTTCTGTTTTTGCAGGATGACGATTCCAATTTATTTGATGAGGAAAAATTTGGAAATGAATAAAACATATAGGATAGCGATCGCGAGGGCAAGTCCGCGCCAAAGAACTAATAATTTTTTGTTCTAATTCTGGTACTTTTACTACCCTCCCATTAATAGCAACTTTCACCCAATCAGGTCGTCTGCGATGACATCTATCTGGCAAACCTAAGACTAATTCTAATGATTGTCTATCTAAAATTTGAGAATCTTGATATTGGGAAAAATTTGATGTTTCAATATTTAATTCTTCTGCTTCTTGCTCATCAATTTCTTGTTGAATATACTGTAAATCGCTCAATCTTACCGTCGATAAAATTTGAGGTAAAATTTGTTTTGCCGTAGCACCAGGACTAATTTGTATCCATAATTTACTACCCTGCCAAACTTGCCAAGTAACATCAGGATAACAAAGCGCTATTTGCTGAATAACTAATTGTATACCTCGCATTTGTTGTGCCAAAGAAGGCATTCCTTGACGACGTACAGGCCATTTTCCAAAAAGATTAGAAACCTTAACAATAGTACCAGGAGCAACAGCAACTCTTTCAACTTCAACAGCCTTTCCTTGCTCGTTATAAACAACTCGCCAACCTTCATTTTCATTCTCTAAAAGAGGCGACTTAGGACGACTTAATATTTCCAAAGTTGAGAGATTAGCTAAACTATGAAGTGCCTCTCCACGAAATCCCAAACTGGTAATTTTTGTGAGGTCTTGAAGATGAGTAATTTTGCTCGTACTATGAGGATTAGCTGCTTGTTTTAAATTAGCTAAATTCATACCCATACCATTGTCAGAAATTTGCACTCGCCACTGTTCAGAAATGATAGAAATTATGATGCGAGTTGCACCAGCATCCAGAGAATTTTCTACTAATTCCCGTACTACTGCTGCTAAAGAATCAATCACTTCTCCAGCGGCAATTAAATTAACAACTTCTTTGGGTAAGGTTTGAATTTTAGATTGCATTTGCAGACACAGATTTGGCCACGGATGTACGGATTAGTCCAGTAAGGAAAATAGTCATAATGCCAGCCCGCGATTATTATCATAATACTGTCAAATCTGCTATTCAAAAAGACGGATGGAGAATCACTGAGGATTCATATCTTCTTAAACTTACAAGGAGGAAAAATTTATTTGTTGATCTAGGTGCAGAACGTCTAATTGCGGCAGAAAAAGGACTAGAAAAAATTGCTATTGAAGTCAAAAGCTTTGGGAGTGCTTCAGAAATGAAGGATTTAGAACAAGCTATTGGTCAATTTGTATTGTATGAACATATTTTAAATCGTTACGAACCTGAGCGAAAATTATACTTAGCTGTTTCTGAAGAAATACGTCAATCAGTGTTTGAAGAAGAAGCTGGAATAATATTAATAGAAGATCGAATATTACGTCTTGTTAGCTTTAATCCCACTAAAGAGGAAATTGTTAAATGGATACCCTAAATATTGAACTTAAGCAAGCAATTATCAAAGTTTTACAGACGTTGCATGCAACGTCCCTACTGCCTACTCCCTCCTTTCTCACCGTAATAACTAGCAATAATAGCTACCATCAACCACCAAAGCGTATTAATTTGAGGACGATACCAAACCGTATCCACCAAACCATGAGCCATTAACCCTACCATCGCCACCATTGCCCCAATTAACCAATACCCTTGACGATCGCCTGCATCTCGCAAACGTCTTAAATTTAATACACCTTGATTGAAAGTCACCAACAGCAACCATAAAAAAGCAGTAAAACCAATAAAACCAGTTTCCACAATAATTTCTAAAGGTACCGAATAAGCACTCAAAGCACTATAACGAGGTCGCTGATAAAGAGGATAAATTTTGTTAAAGACATCATTTCCGGGCCCAATACCCAAAACCGGGCGATCGCGAATCATATCAAATACAGACATCCAGACATTCATCCGAAAATTATTACTACTATCTTGACGACCTGCAAAAACACTAAAAACCCGATAACGCAAAGGCTCTAATAACACCACCGCCAGAATTAATAAACCTGCCAAACTTCCCACAGCTATTGGCAGCGACCAAGTTTGCCAAAAACTGGGCATATAGATGCTCCACCAATACCACATTAAAATTAACAGAGCAAACATCAAAGCGATAAACCCAATCCAACTGCCTCTACTACCTGTATAACGTAAACAAGCACAATTCACTAGCAACATTGTTACTGCCAGAAATTTCTGTGGCCAAGTACGCCAGGCAAAAATTGCGACAAAGCTCAAAGCAATGGCAGGTAGTAAATATCCACCTAATAAATTAGGATTTCCCAAATAACTATACACGCGAGTAATACCAGCTTGAGCAGAAGTAGGGTCGTTCCAGGTAGCAAGGGGTTCAACCTTGTCTATCCATTGACGAATACCGTAGAAACTGACTACCAAAGAAACCAATAAATAGATACTAATTAACCAAGAGCGGAGTTTAGGCGATCGCAATACCATTGCTCCTAAAACAAATAACAATAGATAAAGAGTTAACTTGACCCATCCACTAAAAGCAGCCATTCTTGCTGGCGAAGTTGCCATTGCTAATGTAGCAATACCCCAATAAACGAATATCAGTAGATGAATGGGAGTTAAATATTCCTGAGTGTTATCTGAGACAGCAAGCAATACCCAAAACCCGGCACCAGCAAGTAATAATAAACCTATCAGAGCAGTATTTACAAAAGGAGCCAGACTAAATACAATTGCCAGCAAGATAAAACCCAGAGCTTCTCCCCATTGCATTAACCAACTACCTCGTCGCCAGTTATGGAGGGAACCATTAATTAAACCATAGAGGTAGCTAGCATTTAGCCATGGAGAGTTAGAAAAAGAAAGATTAGTTAATGTTAATTTCTGCCAAACTGAGTTCATATTATTATCAATTGGATAAATAATCTTACAAATAGTATAAGCAAGTAAAGAAAGTTATATAGCAGTCCTATTTTATTTGTGTATAAAAATCTTACCGCTTTTAGGGAACAGGGAACAGCGGTGCGACCCCGCGTCGGCGTCAGACGCAAGCGGTCAGACCCCGCGACGACGCCAGCTCGCTTGCGGAATGCTGACCAAGAGAGGGAACGCGCACCAAGAGAGGGAACAGGGAACAGGTAGAAGTTTCAGTTTTTTTATCTACTTTTTGATTTGTCACAACTTATTTAGGATTGCTATATTTGAGAATAATACAATACAGAATTTTGGCGTTGCTGAATTAGTGTATTATATTAACTTTAATTACTTAGGATTCAGGATAAAGAAAAGTGCTTTTCGGTCAATTCAGTAAGGGCAATATCTAATTTTGCCATTCAAAGAATGACTCTTAATTTACCTAAATCACTTATTTCATAACTTTTCATAACTCAAATCACCAATGCCATAATTTTAAATAAGAAGAAAACTATTTCCTATTCCCTACTTAGAAAGTGGCAGAGTTAAAATATATCGATAGCCTAATTCCGTAGAACCTTGAACCCAGAAAGAGCCACCATTTTGTTCAGCTAACTGACAACTTAATAGTAATGCCAATAGCTCGCGGGTAGGTTCAGCTGCAATATTTTCTCCTTGTATTGAAGTTTTGTCAAAAACTATTGTTGTTAGTTCATCAAATGTTAGCTGTAATCTATTTAGCATTAAGCTAGACTGATTATCCTGGTTTTCAATCTCTGATAACTTGTGAGAATATAGTTGAGCATGAGGAAGATTATCTCCAAGAATAGGATGAGAAACCCACACTGCAATATTAAATTCTTCTTGCTTTTCAGACAAATGAATTTTTACTCCACTCCCTGAACCTGTAGATTTAATTACACTATAAATTAAGTTGTACAATGTTTGTTCTAAAGCTATTTTATCAAAAAAACAAACCTGATCACTAGACCCAGCTAATAACTGAACTTTTATCTGCTGATGAACTATTTCTGGCTCTAGGTCTCTTACGATCTGCTGACAGATATTTTTCACATCAACGGGAGTTTTTTCTGAAGTTTGGCCAGACTCATCTAGTTTTGTTAAACCAATAATTTCTTCAACTAGCAATCGTAAATATTGACTTCTTTCATGAATCACTTCTACATATTTTCTCTGCTTATCAGTTAGAGAACCATAGATTTCTTGGTGGAGAACACTTGCCATCCCCATCACAGAAGTTAAGGGAGTTAACATTTCTTGGATCAAAAGACTTAGTAGCTTATTTTTAATTAAATTAGAGGATTTAATAATAGATTCTTTAGTCATTACAAAAAATTAGGCGGGGGATAGTTTTGTCAAGTTTTATTAGTGGTATAGCAGAAGGAAGAAGGCAGAAGAAAAAATATTGTGTTGTCTGAGTTTTAAGCTTTTGATATGTCCTCACCTCCCCTTCAACTGCTATACTAATTCACTCAAATTATTTCACAAATAATTCAAAACTTGGTATTTGAAATAATTTTCTAAATTTATTTTCAGTCAAAGCTTTTAATCTATATATTTATAATTTTATAGCAGATAACAGTGAAAAAAAATTTATCCTGATTGGGACATCATCAGTCTATATCTGCGCCCTACTTGTCTATTGCTATAATTTTTAACTTTCGATTTCTGTTTAAGTAGTTAACTAGCTATCAACATTTCAGCATTTCTGTACCGGAATGCTCCGCAAACAGCCTTCAGCGGGCTAAAAGCTTGGGTTGAAATTCTCGACTTCTAGCTTATCGTTTAATTTTATAACACTAGGCAAATAGGGCGCGGACATTTATAAATGCTCAAAGTTAGTCAGAGATTATTTTTGTACGGACAAACGGCCGAAAGCTTGCGCATAACGATCGTTAACGCCACTACTGACTTATGACTTTTGACTTGCGCGTAGCGTTATAGGAGGGGTCGCGTATCCACTTCTCAAAAGCTGACTGCTAAACGCCTAGCGGCTGTTTGCGGAGCATTTCAGACCGAAACGCTTTTTAAACCGAATTAACCGAATTAATTGTATATTTTATTTTCTATTCCCTATTCCCTTTTCCCTACAAATGTTAAATTAATTTTTGGCACAGATACTATCATTTAATCGTTTCTTCCAGTGCCTCTTGCAAATCTTGAGTCAGCTCTGATATAGCTGTACGACGTTTAGTTTTGTAACTCTCCCAACGCTGGGAAACAGAAATTGGTTGTCCCACTGTCATGTATACTATTTGTTTTCCTAGTATAGGACGCTTGAGAGGATTACCGCCCTTAATGCGATTAATCATATCCCATATTAGTAGAGTTGTATCAGAAAACCTTTCTACTGTCGGTTTTTCCGTAATATATTTGCCACTAACCGCAACAAAACTTTCGACTAATCTCATGTGCCACATTCTTAGACTAGCCTCATGCGCAAGTCGATCTGCAAGAGCTTTGTCTAAAGGAGAAAGAGTTGCTAAATTTTCAATATCTTCTCTGTATATACAATTCCAACCCGCTTGTTCTAAACGACGACAACGATCTATAAAATTACCGCTGGCCTTAATATGAAAATATTCTTCTGCCACTTCCAAAGCAACATTGAGAAGAGCATTGAGGCGAGTGGCGATCGCTTCATTAATTTGGTTATCTGTTAAAGATTGTTGGGAAGAACTTTCTTCAGTCAACTTGGGTAGCTCTCGGTGGTAGAACTTTCTATAAAATTCTTCCATTTTTGCTAATAAATGACCTGCTAATCTCAAAAGTCGTTGGTACAGTGCAGAAGGTGCTAACTTTTGCTGATGAGAAAGATTTTCTGAACCTGAAAATAAACCACTATCTTTTTCCAGCTTAGTTAAAAGTTGCTCTATATTTTCCCATGGTTCACCCAAGTATTTATATTGAATACCTATTGGTACAATGAAAACTTCCTCAGAACGAGTTGCTTGATGTATATCCTCAACACACCAAAATCCCATCTGGGCAATACCAGGCTCTAAGGGACTAACTCTTTCATTATGGCCATTAGTAGCTCCTTCTGGAGCAGCCATCATTGGTAAACTGCCATTGGCAAATAATTCACGAGCTGATTTTAGTCCCTGACGGTCTATTTTTCCTCGGTGAATTGAACTTCCTCCCAAATATGAATACCATTTACCTACAAAATCACCAGCCCATAAAGGAATACCTCGGTCAAAGAGAAAATGATAGTGGAGAAGAGATGGAAGGGTAATTCCTTGTTGTTTAGCAAATTTGGGCAATAGATACCAGATCATATACCCTAGACAGTAAGGGTCGTTGGCATTAGGATGACGAAATGCCATCAGAAAGCGGTTTTTCCCCTGATGGAAGTTTTGATATAGTTGGGCTAGGGTTTCTAGGTTATCTGCTTGTACGTCGGCGACAGACACTTGGTACTTAAGCCACCAAGGTAACATTAGCTTTGTACCTAGTCGTACCAGTGGCTTGAAGTTGGGTGGAATATATTTTAGGGGTGGTTGAACGTGGATGGTTGAGTGGGACATTAAAATTTATCAGTTACTTATGGGTTAAATATTAGATTTTCCTGCGAGCTATTTGTCTATTCCCTACTTTCTAATGCTTCTACCCTTTTTTCTAATAATAGTATTGTATGAATTGGGGTTGGCTTTCTTTATACTCCAAAAATTCCGCCAATACACTTACCACTACTTCTGTTTTAGACATCTTTGTTTGATTAATATAATCTTTAAACTTATGCAAAAGTTGGAGCGAGATTATAACTTGAAGAAGGAGACAGCTATACTGGAGACAGGAGGAAAATTACATGGGGATTCGCTCCCCCAAGTAATGCGTGAACACCCTGTAGACGGTGGGGTATTAAACCCACAAAGAAAATGATAAATCTGATATTTTTTTCTAACTAATCATTACTGTCTGTCCTGTTTGTGTATATGAACAACATCATATTACATGGCAAAAACTTTAACATAATTTTATATACTAGAAAATATTTCTACTTTGATATATGTATATAGCAATCCTATTTAAGTTGCGGGTAACAATCTCTTTAAATTTAGGGAACAGGGAATAGGGGTAAAAGTTTCAGAGTTTTTATATATCCTTATATTTTTTACAAATCATATCAAATCCGTTTAATATGGTATGAAAATATTGTCCATATTCACCATTACCAAATCTTGATAACTGTTTTTCTTCTTGTACGAGCGTTAATAGCAATGCTACCGGATTTAAATCATTTGGGATTACTGTATGATCGTATTTTTGAAAAAATATTTGGGTGCATCTCACATTTGCAAAAATACTTTTTTCCTATATATTCCCTATTCCCTGTTGCCTGTTGCCTGTTCCCTAAAAGCGATAAATTTTTAGCTTTATTCAAAATTGAGATGCACCCAAAGATTTCCTACTGCTATAGTCTTAATAGTTAAAGGCTAGAAATAAATATTTTAATTTCTAGCAGATATATATTTTTGATTTTTTTTCACTGCCACTCTTCTAATTATTCTATCCAATTTTGCAATAAATTATTAATTTGTTCTCGTCGAGTTTCAAAACTTGCAGCTATCCAAATAAAGACAATTCCTACTATTAAACCGATGCTCCACTTGAAAAAAGAGTAAAGAGAGTTCAGGATAATTAGTTGATTAAAAGCGTTGATGAAAAATGTGACTGTTCCTATATAAAGAAAAGCTCTAGTTGGTAACACTAATCCTGGAAAAATAACAATTACACTAATTATTCCTGGTAGTAAACTAGTCTATTGATTTTCTAATAAAGCTATAAAACAAATTATTTCACTGCCAAAAAGTCGTAAGTTATGCCGAATATTTCTGTTTTTAGGTAATTTCAAAATAGGATCGACTTTAGCGATATAAAGTATAATGTATATGCTAAAAGTACTAAATATTGTCCGGTTAAAAGCCCTGTAAAAAAAAGAATGCTACAAAAAGGTGCATATCGTTTAAAGATACTTAAAAAAAACCGATCCAATTAATTTTAGATGGTTATATATATATGATTTTTACTGATAACTGAATTCCGCAGTTCCGACCACAGGAGGCTAACTGAAATTACCTTTTTTTATTCAATCTTTCTTCCCTCTTCCTTCTTCCCCTCTTCCTTACTTCTACCATTTGTAAAAAACATCGATAGCCCTCAGTATAAAACCTAAATCCTACTAAAAAAATCGGGAATAATTACAGCATTTTTGAGGAAGCGCAAGATACTGTTTAATACTAATCTCTATTCCCTTTTCCCAATTCCCTATTCCTTAAACTCACAAAACTTTGTACCTTATAACTCCAAAACTGCTTTAAGCAATTTTCGCTAAAGGTTCTGAAAAGAAACCAACTTTACCTCCATAAGCACGATATAAATTTTCTTCCTGCAATACAACCTGCCGATCGCCAACAGCAATTAACTCTTTATTTAACAAAATCAAATCATCAAAATTAGCAATAGATTCCCCTAAATCATGATTAACGACTATGACAATTTTTCCAGAATTTGCTAATTCGTGAAAAATCCCAAAAATAATATTTTCGGTTTTCTGGTCAACCCCAACAAACGGTTCATCAAAACAAAAAATATCAGCTTCCTGAGCTAATGACCGCGCCAAAAATATTCGTTGCTGCTGACCGCCAGAAAGTTGACCAATAGGGCGATCGCGATAACCATCCATGCCTACTCTGGCCAACGCCTCCATCCCTATCTGCCGACTCACTGTAGAAAAGCGACGAAACCAACCTGTTTTTGCTACCCGCCCCATCATTACGACATCCCAGACAGTGGCCGGATAAGTCCAATCAATTTGCGACCTCTGAGGTACATAAGCAACTATTTTTAACTGCTCTGAAAGAGGTTTGTCATTATAGATAATAGAACCCTCACTTAAGGGAATTAACCCTAACATTCCCTTCAAGAGGGTACTTTTACCTGCGCCATTTGGTCCAATAATACCAGTTAATTTTCCTGCTTGTACCTGTAGGGTAATGTCTCGCAACGCTTCAACGGTACGATAATGGACTCTTAAATGACTTACTGTAATTTTAGTCTGATTCATTAATTTAGATTCCTATAAATATTCCCTAGCTATTCCCCTTTCTATAACTCAAGAAGGAAGATTCGATAAAAAAGAATCTTAAATAGGGTTTGCTGAAAAAGTATGAATAGTAGGGGTAGGAGACAGGAGACAGCAGACAGGAGACAACCGACCCCTCGCCCCTCCCCCTCCCAGGAGGGGAAGACAGGAGAAATGGATCGGGAGCGAGGAAGTAGGAGTAAGAATTGTAAGAATGATTTTTCTGCCCAACTATGCGCCTAAAATATGCTCCTTTTTGAGCGTTTTATACTGAAACAGGCGCACTTTTTTCGTTCCCAAAAAGGCACTTGTCTTTATATGTCAATGCTTTTATATTTAATCAGCAAGCCCTAAATAAAGGTGTGCATCAAAAATATGTTCTGGAATATAGGAGTCGAAACAAAGGGCGCGGACAGTTCAAAAGTTTAAAACTCAGACAAAGTAATACTTTTCCTTTTTCCTTCTTCCTTCTGCCATATCAAAAATATGAAAACAATATGATATACATTATGAAAGGAATATGAAAAATTGTCAATTAAAATTAAAATGAAATTAAGCAGTATTTCTACTCAAGGTTTCCCACAAAAGTTGTGGCCAGCATTAGGAATTTTATTGGGATTATGGATAAGTAGCTGTGCCGCCCCATTTTCAGACGGTAATGAAAAAAAACCTAAAGTAGTTTCTACTAGCACCATAATTGCCGATATGACAGAAAAAATAGGTGAGGATGAAATTGAGCATCAGGGAATTATGGAACCCGGAGCTGACCCCCATATTTATGAACCTGTGCCTGCTGATAGTGTGGCTTTTGAGGAAGCGGACTTAATTGTTTACAATGGCTACAATTTGGAACCTGGTTTAATTAAACTGATGAATGCTGCTGGTATAAAAGCCCAAAAATTGGCCGTGGGGGAAAAGGTGACACCATTGCAAAATCCAGATCAGGGCGAGTTAGTGCCAGACCCCCATGTTTGGGGTGATGCAAAAAATGGGATTTTGATGGTAAATGGAATTCGGGATGCTTTGATTAATTTGTCGCCGGAAGATAAAGAGTTGTTTACGGAGAATGCAGCGAGACTCACTGAGGAGTTACTGGCAGTTGATACTTGGATTAGCGAACAAATAGCAACTATTCCAGAAAGTAAGCGCCGATTAGTGACAACCCATGATGCTTTTGAATATTATGTCAGAGCTTATGGTTTAGAGATGACTGGAACTTTAATTGGGATGAGTACCGAAGAGCAACCCAGTGCAAAGACAGTGAAAAATTTGGCAGAGGAAATTAAGAAAACTGGAGTACCTGCAATTTTTGCTGAGACAACAATTAATCCTCAGTTGATCACAACTGTAGCTCAGGAAGCAGGAGTAAAGTTAGCGCCAAGAGAGTTATATTCTGATTCTATTGGCGCTCCAGGTAGTGAGGGAGATAGTTACGTTAAAATGTTGATCTCTAATACTCAGGCAATAGTGGAAGCTTTGGGTGGGGAATATACAGCTTTTGAGTTGCAAACAAAATCGACTACAGAGGGCTTGTAACTGTTGGCTAAAATCTGGTTTTATCTATAAAAATCTGGGATTATCTGTTTTATGCTATAGCGCTACGCGAAGCGTGAATAGGGAATAGGGAATAGTAAACTGTCAAAGGCTTTCAGGATTTAGAAATGTCCTAACCTTAATGCGTAGTGCTATACTAGGATTCACGCGCTGAATTATACCCCACAAACCAGCAAAAAACGCTGCTGGCTAAACACGCGGGTTCAGTAATACGATAACTAATTACCCGGATTCTATATCATATAGAATCCGATTGAACACTCGTCATTGCGACGATAGGAAGCAATCTCGTGAGACCCCTGAGATTGCTTTCCTTACGGAATGCTGCGCAAACCTTCCACTCCGTTCCAGTCGCAATGACTTGGGTATAGTAATTATCCGGATTTGATATGACTCCTCTTTCCGTAATACATTTTGTCGTGCGGAATTTAGGATTACACTATTGGTATTATGAAGTATCTAAATTCATCTTTATTATGAGTTTAGTCATAAGAATTTATTATCTATTTTCAGAATTTGGATAAAAAAAATATGGTTTCAAGCTCGAACTGCAGCATCCTCTGTAATAATTTTGAACTGTAGTTCAGCTCGATCATCTTAAATTGAAAGGAAAAAGAGAATTATGAATGCTAAAGAAATGGATGCAGCTCGTAAAAGAGCAGCTAATTGGTACTATCAGGATACCTGGGGTTGGGAACCTGAAGATATTCCTCCAACAGAAGTACATTCGACTTTTCTAAAAGCTCAACTCATAGCAGCAAATGGTGATGGAAAACTTGCCCCTGAAGAAAGACAGTGGGCTCTTGGTCGGGCAGCTACTGTTGGATACCCAGAGGATCTACTTCAAGAATTAGAAGACTATAAAGCAGATGAAGATATCGCAGAGGTGATTTCTCAAACTGAAACAACCAATAAATCGAGAAAGTCTGTAATCTACTTTGCCATTAAAGCTTCTGCTGCGGATGGCGTTTATCACGATCAAGAAAAAAAGGTCGTCCGTCATGCTGCTGCTGCTCTGGGAATTTCTGAAGACGTGGTAGAAGAAATCGAAAAACTGTGTGCAGAAGAAGAACTTTTGAAAGAAAAACGCATTCAGTTATTGTTCCCCGATGGTAGTCCTGCAGCTCACTAGACTTACCATAACGAGAATCAGCATTGCTGAAATGTAATGGTCAGTAGCTGAAGGTAAAATCGGAAAACTTATGTTTTTCGTTGATACTTAATCTAAAAATCATTACCACTCAGCAACGCCCGAGAATCTATAGTAACTTTGCCCCTCCCATTCTTATGAAGCAGGGCTGTTTCAAAGTATCGTAAGTCAACGATGAGCGGGATCTAGGGAGATAGGGGGATGGGGAGATCAGGAAATCAACCGAAATTTGCTAGTTTTTCAGCTTCTTTAGTGATGAAAATTTGACTTTTGTAGTCTAGTTCAATAACTCCAATCAACTCGAATGACTAACAATTCGTTAATTTACCTTCGAGTATGGATGGATAAATTTGGCTTAGATCCCGACTATTGGCTCGAAAATTCTCCCCACCTCCCCATTCCCCTCCTGGGAGGGGTTAGGGGTGGGTCCCCATCTCCCTCTCTGTTTTTCACATCGGATGAAACAGCCCTGCATTCTTATGAAGGGGGGCGTTTTTAGTCTGTTGCCAGCGAAATTCACAAAGCCACCGTCAGCTAGCAGAGGATTCTCATCTAAATTCCTAACTCATAGACAAAAAAACTTTGGAATTCTGGTTTATCCGCAGGACCCAAAGACTTCTTGGAGAGTTGTTGCCAGCCGCAGAGTTTGAACTCCTGTTCGACAATCAGTGGAGACATTTTGTGTTCGTTGCCAAAACCAGTCATTAAGTCATTATAAGTTGCTCGGAGTTCGTCGATCGCTACTTCAATACAATTCCTTTCCATAGCGCAGTCAACAACATACCTATACCAAATCCAGAGTGCCTGCTGCCGATGTCGTTCAAATTCCAGTGCCACATGAGGAATCTCCCCCGATCGCTTATAATCTTCGACTTCAGCAGCACTTGTCAAAATATAGCCATTAGCAATATAAATAAGTTTGGCGTTAGCAATGCGTAGTGCATCAGCTTCATTGGAGTAATCGGGACAGAACTCATCACCTAAGATTAAAACGCCATCTTTTTTTAGCACTTGCTTTGCATGAGTTAAGTAATTTGGAGGCAAATGGTGGTGAGAACCCCAAGAGATAATTATATCTACATATTCATTCCACTCTTCAAAAGGACGGTCGAATACTGTAGCTTTAGTGTCAGCTAGACGATGTTTTAATTTGACAACAACATCAGGTTCTTCTTCCGCCACGATTAATTCAAGATCAGGGAGCGATTTTAGCAACTTGGAAGCAAAATATCCAGTACCACAGCCAACATCCAGTATGCGGAACGATCTTCCTAGACGTTGGCAGTGCTGCCTAATAAGTTTTATGATGTAGGCATCACCTTGAGCAATTTGAGGATGACCTTTACGCATCAAAGCCGCAATATCTACTTCTGTAGAATTTATCCCGACTTGGGAATGGTTTGTAGCAAAAACAGACATGAAAAAGCTCCTATAAGAAACAATAAATTAATCCAAGTTCGAGATCGGTTAGACCAAGTAGCACTAATTAGGGAATGCTTGTCGTTAATTGATATTATATCATGTCCGGATAAGAGCGTTATCAAAAAACTTTCTCCTTTTTCTCCTCTTCTTCCTCTTCCTTGTTCTTTCTTGTTTCTTTCCTCCTGACTCCTGAATCCTCAGTCGTGTCGTTATTTATAACTGTTCAACCGGACATGATATTACAGGTTAATTTGCTTGCGGTTCTCCAAATCAGATTTTTTCCAGAATGCGGTCAAACCCTTAACGATAGCCTTGAAGCCATAGATGGTGCGACCTCTTAAACCAGCTAGAAAAAAATAATTGAATTGAGTGACTGGTAATTTCGCGATCGCTTCTTTAGCAAAAGTTTCTTTCTGTCCTGGTCCTCGCAAACGAAACTGAGTTGCCTGAGTCGCACCATATACGAGACGCACCCAGAGGCAAGGATTTAAGAAAAAGTATTTCCACAAAGGAGGTTTGCAGCCAATTAAGTCAGCTAGTTCATCCATGTAAATATGATAATCAACCAAACTGCGAATACGAGTGGCATTATGCTCAAACTGTTGTAAATACTTCTGTCGCTCCATAGATGCTACCTCCTCCATTTGTTCAGAAGTTGGCAACTGCTGCTCCCCAGTGCAGATCGAGGCAAAAAATCGTGCTTGCATTTCCATAATCGGAAACTGACTTCCGAACCCCGGACGCGCCCAACCAATCCAAACGATTTTATCCCGATACTGGGAATGAAGCATATGTTTGTAAAGACTCCGGGGGTCAGTTTCCTTAAGTGCATCGGGAAGGAAAGACACATAGTTTTGGTAGCCGGTACAAAACACCACCGCATCTACCGAATGCAGAACTTCTCCACTGGCTGCCAGTAGAGTTCTGCCCCCATCTTCTACCCCAATTATTTTGCCGACGACATTACATTTATGATAGACGATCGCCTTGGGTAAAGCATAAGTTTTAGTTCCATAAGTTCCCCAGGCTCCGTTTCGAGACTTGACCTTCTTGTTCAACTTAACTGCTGTTTTATCCAGTGGATCTTTGTAGGTCAACCAACGCTGAGAGATAATTTTGCTCAAAGTATTTCCATATTCTCTTGGCAATCCGTATATGCCTCTATTGCTGGCGATGTCGTTAGCACGTTCGCCTCTCTTGCGAGGGACTACAAACCCAGTTGAATTGCGAAGGCTGACCCAGCAATTGTTGGCAACGCGGGATATTTCTAAGGCTATATCTGAAGCTGACTCTCCACCACCAACTACTAAGACGTTTTTGCCGACAAAGTTATTCGCGTTACGATAATCTTGGGAATGAGAAAACTCCACCTCAGTTAATAAGTCTTTCCATTGGGGATAATTCGGAATACTGTTGTTACCAATTGCAACAGCCACTCGTTTTGACAGCAAAGTTTCTCCAGATGCCAGTTTAATTTGCCATTCTTCATTGTCGCGTTCACTCACTTCGAGAACTTTGGCGTTGAAACGAATTTTATCCAAAACGCCAAAATGTTTGGCATATCTTTTCCAATAGTCAACCGCTTCATTTTTCGTCCAGAATTCGTATTGGTTTCCATCACCGATCCAGAAGTCGGAAAACATACTAAAAGTACAAGAAGAAGTTAGCACTAAACTGTCGTAGGTATTGGCAAAAACCCCTCCGATATTCCCTGTTTGCTCCAAACAAATGACCTCACACAAACCTTGTTCGACTAATTCTTTGGTGGTTACTAGGCCACCGGGACCTGCTCCAATAACAATACAATCCAACAAGATTTTTAACCTCATGTTATTTTTTCAGTCTTTGAGTGCTTCAATTACACTCAGTTCCGATTCAGTCGGAAGTATTTTAGTTAGTTTGAACCCAGTCGCTTTTAACAAATCTTTATACTCATTTACAGAATTAGCTTTGAGTTTAATGGAGCCTTTGATGACACCTTCCCTATCCTTTTTTTAGATTTACTTATACGTTCAATCTTTTTTTTACTTCTTTCATGATTTTGCCATTCAGCTATTTTCACATCACACTCCAAACAACTAGGATTTTCTATTTTTAATTGTTTGATTGTGTCAAACAAATCTGCGTATAATCCCTGGTTAGCTGTCACACATAATGAGGTAGCTATTAAAATAATTTTACCTATTTTCATAAGTCCTAATTTAATTATACTTGATGCTTACAACCTCCTTATTTCTATTAAGACCTTGTATCTCTAATTTATTACTAATTTCTTTATGCTTAATTCAGATTTTTTTAATTTTTCTTAATAAAAAAACAGACAATATAAAACTATAAAATTTCAATAGATTTACTCCTCTAATTAATACAGAACAACTCGATTACGTCCGGTTTGTTTCGCCTGAGACAAAGCTCGGTCTGCCCGTTCAGGATCTAGATTTTGCAATAAGCTAGTTTGAGTTATAATATCTAGTAGTTCGCCATTATTACCACTCCTAAATAATAAAAAAATTGTTAATAATCTTAATATTGGCGTGACTTGGCAATCCTCAAGCTGAGTAGAATTACTGGTATTATTCCTACTAATACAATTGCTAAAGCCGGACCTGCTGCCTCCGTTAACCTCTCATCAGAAGCCAAATTATAAACCCTGACTGCTAAGGTATCAAAATTAAACGGACGAATTACCATTGTTGCAGGTAACTCTTTCATCACATCCACAAAAGTTAGCATTGCTCCAGTTAATAACCCTCCCCACATCATCGGTGCATGAACTTTAACCAGAGTCTTCGTAGCTCCATAGCCTAAACTTCGGGAAGCATCATCTAAACTTGGTTTGATTTTAAGCAAGCTTGACTCCACAGCACCAAATGCTACCGCCATAAACCTCACCAAATAAGCAAACACTAATGCTGTAATAGTTCCACTGAATAATAAACCAGTTGATATGCCAAATATTGAACGCATAAAGCTATCAATAATATTGTCAACCGCACCTATAGGAATCAAAATTCCGACAGCAATAACTGAACCCGGTACAGCATAACCCATAGCAGCAATGCGGGTCGATAAACGCATTCCCAAATTTCGATTCAACCGCACGCCATAAGCCATAATTAAGGCGATCGCTACAGCCAAAACAGCAGTAACTCCTGCCAAAATCAAACTATGGGAAGCATAATTCCAAAACTGTCCCCGAAAACTTTCCCCACTTTCAGCAATAGTCATTTCTAATAATAATCCTGCTGGCAACAAAAAACCTAACAATACTGGCAGCAAACAAGCAAATAAACTGACTATCCCACGCATTCCACCTAAATGAAACTGCTGCAATTTTTGATACTGACTGCTAGTTTGATAATATTTTGCCTGCCGACGCGACCATAACTCCAGCAAAATTAACCATAAAATAAATAACATCAATACTGCTGCCAACTGTGCTGCGGCAACTCTCTCTCCCATGCCAAACCAAGTCCGATAGATGCCAGTGGTAAATGTTTCAACGCCAAAATATTGCACTGTACCGAAATCATTAAGAGTCTCCATCAGTGCTAGAGCTAAACCTGCCATTATTGCTGGTCTAGCTAGGGGTAAAGCTATTTTATAAAAGCTGCGCCAAGGGTTGCATCCCAGGGAGCGACTGGCTTCTAAAGTACAGGTTGATTGTTCTAAAAAAGCGACTCGTGTTAGTAAGTAAACATAAGGATATAGGGTAAGGGTTAACAAAGCGATCGCTCCTCCCATGGAACGGATCTCCGGGAACCAATAATCACTTACACTTGCCCAACCAAATACCTCTCGCAACCACATTTGTACAGGCCCATAAAATTCTAGTAATTCTGTGTAGGTGTAGGCGAGAATATAGGCGGGAGTTGCCAATGGTAGTAGCATTGCCCATTCAAAGATGCGACTACCAGGAAAGCGACACATTGTGACTAACCATGCTACCCCTACTCCGATGACGACAACTCCACAACCTACTCCTAGCATTAAGATCAAGGAGTTTAACAGATAACGGGGTAAAACTGTAGAAGCTAAATGACTCCAAATTTCTCCTGTATCCGAGAAAATACTGCTGAGAATAAATACTACAGGAGCTGAGATTAATAAAGCGATCGCTATGACAAATACTGTCCAAGCATTCCAGTTGAAATAGTTAATTTTTTTCACATTATCAAACATTTTGATTTTATACATTTTATACATTAGAGACTATAGCGCTGCGCGCAGGCAACAGGCAATAGGCAACAGCGGTGCGACCCCGCGTCGGCATCAGACGCAAGGGAATGCGCACCAAGAGAGGCAATAGGGGAAATAAAAAACCGTTGGCGCAAGCATTCCGTAGGAAATCATATAAGACTTTTAGTTATTAGACATCTCCAAAAATAAAAAATAAAATCAATTATCATACAGAAATTATCAATTATTTTCCCCCTCCATACCTATTCCCTATTCCCTCTTTTCTGGAGATGTCTATTACGTAATACTATTTCTGAATAGAAAAGTAATACTATCAGGACTTATATCATATAGCAATATGATTTTAGTTGTGAGATATTGAAGACTGTTGTTTTAGGTATGGAGGGAATAGGGAATAGGGAATAGGAAAGAAATGAATACATAAGAATAAGATAACTACTATATTCTATGCTTTAAAGGAATACCTCAATTCTCACATCTGATTTCTGATTGCTATATATAGAACCCATTTGAGATCTATATAATTATGGTAGTCAAGTCTTTTCGCGCATTAATGTTGAGGAAAATTCAGTTGAAGGAGTGTTGAATTTTTTGTATTATCTCTCCCCAAATCTTCCCTCTTAACCTTTTCTCTCTTACCTTCTGTCTCCTGTCTCCAGTATAGCTGTCTCCTAGTCAAAAAAACTTGATATTTATATGAAGATACGGTTAGGGGTTCTATAGAATTTTCTCTTCAGCATAGCTGCCTTCTGCCCTCTGCCATCTAGAAATAGTAAGCGTACCGTCACACACCCTACTTGATTGGCAAACAGCCTCTTAGAAAAATTTCAATAAACTTAATGAGAACATTTCCTAAAAATTAGGTTAATATAATTGAAAAGTAAATAATGTTCTAGACATATTTTAAGAATTTAAGGGAGGTTAAACAATAAATGACCCAATCTGTAATTCTCTGTTTGGAGAGTGTCAGCAAACAATTTTCTCGCACTGCTACCCCTGCGGTGCAAAATGTCAATTTAACATTGTACCAAGGGGATATACTAGGGTTATTGGGGCCTTCAGGTTGTGGCAAAACAACTTTATTGAGAATGATTGCTGGATTTGAGCAACCACAGTCAGGTATTATTACTATTAATGAGCGAGTAGTTGCTGGTGTAAATGATTGGGTGGCACCTGAAAAACGAGATGTTGGTATGGTTTTCCAAGATTATGCCTTATTTCCCCATCTGACGGTAGCTAAAAATATTGCATTCGGTCTACATAATTCTGGCAAAAAGTCAAGTAGGCAAATTAATCATCAGGTTGCGGATGCTCTGGAGTTAGTTGGTTTATCTGGTTTGGAAAGTCGTTATCCCCACGAACTTTCTGGGGGTCAACAGCAACGGGTAGCTTTGGCGCGTGCTTTGGCACCAAATCCAGCTTTAGTATTATTGGATGAACCTTTGAGTAATTTGGATGTACAAGTCAGAATTAGATTACGGCAAGAATTACGAGATATCCTCAAAAATGCTGGTGCTTCGGGAATTTTTGTTACCCACGATCAAGAAGAGGCAATGGCTATTTCCGATCGGGTGGCAGTAATGCGAGCTGGATGTGTGGAACAGTTTGGTACTCCGGAAGATATTTATACTGAACCTGCTTCTCAGTTTGTGGCTGAATTTGTAACTCAGGCTAATTTTTTATCTGCACGTCGTCAAGGTCAGGTGTGGGAAACGGAACTTGGGGGTTTTGAATTAACAGATAATCATTTATTTTGTGGAAAAATTGGTAGCTTAGATGAATTTGATCGAGTTGAGTTAATGATTCGTCAGGAAGATTTGATTTTAAAACCTGATGATGGCGGGTCTGTAGTGATTCGCGATCGCCAATTTTTAGGTCGTGAATTTCGTTATTCTTTACGTACTGAATCTGGACAAGAATTAATTGCTCGTACAACTCCACAAGTAGCATTGCCCATTGGAATTAAGGTTAAGGTATCTATTACAGAGGATTGTTTGAGGGTCTTTCCTTCTACATCTACTAAAAATCTGGCGTTAGTTAAATAACTGGGTGATTTTGTACGGCAGGCGAGGTAAAAAATACGTTGTTGCCGACCTATCTATAGAACCCTTATGGAATCTATTTAAAAATATAGGGGGTGTGTGGGGAGATGGTGAATCTGGAAGGAAATTTCCACCTTTTTCCCTATTCTATTTCTCTAGATCCTGATCTCAAATTCGTTTTATTGGACATAAAAAAAATTCTCCAATCGTCATAACTACGCTCATCTTTGTAATTCTCTCTCCTCCTGAGGACTGAGGACTGACTCCTCCTGACTTAAACATTCTATAACTGTTTAACCGGATTTGATCTGAGAAGGTCCTCCTGACTCCTTTGCCAAAAACCCGTACCGCGTGCAAAGATACCATGAGACTTCTATAGGGATTCAATTTTTAACAATAGATGAGTTGATTGCAAGCTGGAGTAATAAAGCGATGGTGTTAGTGGAGTCGCACCCAGACTTTGATCAAAACTTAGACTATAGAAATAAAGTTAGCGGTTTGTAGCATTGACTAGGGCACATTGGAGTTATGGCCTTATCATTGCTAAGGTTTTACTGTTAAACCTGTTTATCAGTATGATTTTTTTCTTTAATACAAATCCTGACAAACGATGTACTGACTCGAACGGATAGGGATATGCTAACTGGAGTAGCGATCACTGTTTTAGTAATAAACGCCATCGCTGTTAGTCTCAAATTTATCCAATCAATGCTCATTGCTAACCTTGCCCAATACTTGGAGCTAGATATCATCTTAGAATTTTGGATAAAGTTTTTCGAGCGCTAATTATCCCCAGTCAGCAGGTGCAGAAACCGGGTTTCTCTAGATAGTAATAAATTTTGCCTTGATCGCTAACTAACTGATAGCTACAGCCTCTTCAACAGCATTATCATGTTCTACTCGGAAAACATTCGCACTTAGGTTCGCTACTATCTGTTTTCCTTGTTGAGTAAGATTTAGATAAGCGATCGCATCCTTAACGTAGCTATAAACTACATTCCAGTAAAACTTAGGATAGCCCCGACGTAAATCACCTGGATTATGATATCCCAGTATTTTATTCTGGCCTGTTTCCTCAAACTCATAGAAAAGGGCACTAATTTTTTGTAAATAACGGGGGTCGCTTAATTGACCTATTAGATCTGCTGCCCTCACCAAACCAGGATAGTTTTCCTTATCCTGATGATCTTCATCTGCTGGTACTGGAAAACGAGTCAGTTCTATGTTACGCTTAATCACTTCTGCATCAATTAACTTATGACCTCCAAAGCGTTCCTCAATAAATAGTTTACCTCGGTCAACATGATAAGGAGTTAGGTTAGCATCCGTAGCGCCTCTAGGTAAAGATACACTTGTGCCATCTATGCCTGTAGCATATAATCTTAAGTCTCCTCTATCTTGACGACATACACCTTTGACATACCCAATATCGTGACAAAGTAAGGAAATGTGGTAGTGTAGCCAATCTTCACCAGAAACTCCACCCTCACGGATATGCTTCCCGCGTAAAATTTCTTGTCCCACTAAAGTTACAAGAATAGTATGTTCTACATTGTGATACAGGGCATCACTATTAGCAATATTTTCTAATGCCATTCCGGCCGCCCAGGCAATAATATCAGCATAATCTGCTTTATATCCACCATAAGTATGACGATAGCCATTAGTCAGCCGTTTTATGAAGGCATCAATTAAAAGTTCTGTGGAGTTAAACATCTGCAGTCTCCTAATTTAAATTTTCTATTTCACTGAATTTCAGTTTAATGAACTTATACACTTTTTTATTTACCATCATCAACAAATTATCTCACTTCATTTTCTTTTTTTCATTCCTAAATACTACTTATTATTATTTTTAGCCATAGTGAAAAAGTTAATTTCAGGTTTAAATATATAGCAATTTTATTTGTGAGATATCCTAGGCTTTTAGAGAACAGGGAACAGGGAATAGGGAATGAGAAACACCTAAGCAATAAAATCCTCACGAATGATTTAGGATTGCTATATCTATATTGATTGAATACTTAGATGCTATCCAAAGTTTGAGGTGGAAGATTATCTATTAATCATTTTGTAATAGTTTTTCCATTGCATATCTCAAACTAGATTGTCATCTTTTATTTTACAAATAGTTCTGTGAACCCTGCAACTTTTCTCTCAATAATATTTTATATTGATATTTTAAATATTGATTTTATACATTACTTTCTTGTTATGTAATTGTCAAAAATCTCTTATAAGCTTCTAATAAAGAACAAAGTATTACAGCTTAATAGTGTAAAAAAATCTGTATATATTGATGATATTTTGTAAATTTTACACAAACTGCTATATTTATTTTTGAAGTTATTTAGCAAAAAAAAGATATTTACAATGATAAAAAAAAAATCTCTACACTTCATTTTTTCCTGCTTTTTCGTCAATATAATATTTACAGCTAAAATGTAAATGCCACATATTTCTGTGTTATTTACTATTGACACATTAAGTTTACCATTCTATATTCGAGATAGCTTGATTTAACTATAAAATCACAAAAATAAAATTATAGTCCCGTCCTGTGATTGACGATTATGGTTAATATTCTTTTCAAAAATTATAGTTATTATAATTTAATTACCAATATACTTCAAACCTTGATAGTAATTTTTTTAATAACTATTATATGTAATTTAATCTCGATTTGTCAGTGATTAACATCTACTATTGGTTGTGATAGTAAAAAATCACTAATGTGATTTTAATCACAATAATAAAAAAATATTATATTAACATCCGTAAAAATCAAAATAGTAATAATGAAAAATCGCAAAAATAAATATCAAAATATATTTTATTAACCCAATTATGAAGACAGTGTCTTTAATAAACTAACCCAAAAAGTTAAACAATTGCCGGCTAGTTTACCTTGGCATCAACGCTGTTATGTTTGATCTTTTTCTTATATTTTATGTGGTTATTCTCCAGAAAAACAAGCAGATTTTTTAGATGATTATATAGCTGATGGTTTAGCAGTAAACATGATACAAGATATAGATAAGATTAACAGGGTGAACAAATATCTAAGACGGTTTCATACTCAAACAAAAATCAATCAAAATGTACTCATAAATTATATTAGACAATATTATATTCATTCTGCTCAAGATGTACGCTGTCAAACTCTACAATATTTATAATTGGCATTAAAATGAGTCATTAATACAGAAAAAAAAATCAAATATTTAACTATATTTTGGGATTTGAAATGAGAAACTAGCTCGTATTCAAACAAATCAATATAATTTTATTAAAACATATATAAAACCAATTCAGCACGCTCATCTTAATGGCATTATTGTACCTAAAGATAAAGGAATATTTTTTGCAAAAAGAGATTATTATGTGCAAATACCTGAACTATCTCCAAAAAAGTTAGTGACTTTAGTAATAGCAACTTTTACGACTGATAAAGTTACTAAGTGTGGTTTTCTGATCGCTCGCCATATTAAAGCTTTAAAATTTGATTTTGATTATATATTTCAACAGCAAGAGGAAGAATAAATTTTTCCTCTAGAATTTTAGTCTCTAGTTAATTAGAAGAAAATCCTTCAAATATCTCTGTTAGAAATATATTAAATAATTAAATATTTAGCTGCTTTGATCTACAGTATTTTCAGACTAGTTATAATATAGGAATATTAAATAATTTATGATAAATTGATTACTTGATGTCTCTTAAACCCTAAATATCTACAATATCTCACAGTTAAAATGTAAATGCTATACTTCAATAAAGTAATAATATCCTGATAATCTAAGCCCTAGGACATAGACCAAAGATGTTAAATATACTGATACCATTAAAAATATAAATAAACCAAATTTAGGAGCCTGTTGTGCTGCTATCGAAAGGATTTGAAGTAGAAATGTACACTGGCACACCCCAAGGTAATACTGTTGGCCTGTCAGACCAAATTGTGGCCAAAGTAGAGGGGTTTGTTAGGGAGCCAGATAGTAGAAATGTAGAATACACAACTGCACCATTGTGTAGCTACGCTCAACTTTTATGTGCTCTAGTAAAGCCAAGACTGAAATTGAGAAGTTATTTAAACACTTTAGGGGATTACACAATAATTCCAGGAAGTACCTTATCTTTAGGAGGTAGTGATACCTTTGAACGCTCTGACCCTAACAACCCATATCACACATATATACAACAAACTTACGGTGCAAAAGTCGTTACAACCAGTATTCATATAAATATTGGTATTAGTGAACCAGAATTATTGATGCGAGCCATTCGCTTGATCCGAATGGAAGCCCCTTTATATTTAGCCCTAAGTGCCTCTTCTCCTTTTATAGATGGCCAGGCTACAGGCTTTCACTCTACTCGTTGGACTACTTTTCCGAAAACTCCAGCTTATGTCCCTCTATTTGAAAGTCATAGTCATTTCATCAAATGGACTGAAGAGAAAGTTGCTACAGGTGTTATGCAAAATGTCCGCCATCTTTGGTGTTCTGTGCGGCCTAATGGCGATCGCCGTCCCTATAATCTTAATCGTCTAGAATTAAGAATTTGTGACTTCGTAAGTAACCCAGTTATGCAGCTGGCCTTGGTAGCTTTATTAGAAGCTCGTTTATGGCAATTATTTGACGATCCTAGTCTCGACCCCTTAGAAAAAAGTAATTTATCTGCAACTAACCGTTTGGAAGATTTAGTCGCTTTAGCAGATAATAATGAAATAGCAGCAGCTCATCATAGCCTTGAAGCTCAACTCTCCCATTGGCAAGATGGTAGAACTATTTTAGCGAAAAATTGGATTGAGGAAATTTATCAACAGGTTTTACCTTATGCCAAAAAACTTGGCTTTAGTTGCTTTCTTTCTCCAATCAAAAAAATTATTCGGGAAGGCAATACAGCACAAAAATGGTTAGATCAATATAACAGTAGTCTTGACAGTCGGAGCGTAATTAAAGCAGCAATTTTGGAGATGGCACAACAAGAAGAAGAGCTAGAAGATCAATTATGTCAATCAATGGTGGCCTAACTTAATACCATTTCATTTACTTCAGCTACATAGGTTGAAAGGAGTCAGGAATCAGGAGTTATACCAAATCTCAAAAGTTTTGCTACATATCCTTTCCTTGTAATGGGGAGATGAAATGGTAACTAAATATAGCATTTATACATGAGAAAATTCATTAAGAGTCAGGAATTAAGGTAAATAGCATTCTTTATTTGAATTGTTATAACTTCTACTATATCAAAATTTTTTTCTGAACTAGGGGTAGTGGCAAAGGAAGCACCAGGAGCGTGGGGAGATGGGGAGATGGGGAGTACCGGGTACCGGGAGTGTGGGATAAATTAAAAAATATATTATATATCCTCATCATTACCATGCAAGACTACCGAACTAGGAAATCAAAATATACTGTTTCTAGGATCAGAACGGTGAGGCACGACACTAGCCTAGAAAGTAAAACTAACAAAACTAAGATAAGATTAGGGGAGAAAAACCTAATTGCTATATTAGGCATATAGTTAAGTTGTTATTATACCTATATTGTATTGAATTATTGAATTTTCAGAGAAATCCTAAAACTTAAAGGTAGGATATTCTAGCTAACAACTTTAATGTTCTCAATATCAAAATAAATTGATTTAATGCCTCAGATTGTTCTAGTGTATCCGCAAATTCCCCCCAATACAGGAAATGTTGCTCGTACTTGTGCTGCTACTAATACAGAATTACATCTAGTAAAACCTTTGGGTTTTGAAATTAGCGATCGCTATTTGAAACGGGCAGGTTTAGATTACTGGCCTTATGTTAAACTATATGACCACGATAACTTCAAAGAGTTTCAAACCTATCATCAGCAACGAGGTGGAAGACTGGTAGGTTTTAGTGCAAAGGGAGCTTCTAATTATACTAAATTTCAATACCAAACAAATGATTGGCTATTGTTTGGTTCAGAAACTAATGGACTACCACAAGATGTCCTAGAGTATTGTGTAGCAACTCTCTATATACCAATGACACAGCCAAAGGTTCGTAGTTTAAATCTTTCTGTTAGTGCTGCCTTGGGTTTATTTGAAGCCAGGCGTCAATTGGATTATCTGAGTTAAAATCATTATTCTGATAATATCTATAAATTTATAATCTTTATTTACTATTTACAGATATGTATATTAATGATGAAAAACATCATATATCCCTAATTAAAACTATACTGCCACACTAAATATAGTTTTGATCGCTCAAAAATCTTTAACTTCTTAAATATTCCAATTATAAGTATTTAATGGGTCATTTTGCTCTGTATAAGTATGACGCATAAAGTCTGTAATTCTATATCTATCTATATATAAGAAATTTCTATAGATCTAATAATTGCCACAACTGCCAAGTTAGTGTATACCAAAATTTAGATGATATTTTCTCCTGAAATCCTTTTGTTCGTCTAGAGGGTATTTACTAAAGGACTAAATAATTCAGAGAAAAATACAATTGGATTATTTCCAAATAACATGGCAAAAATAAACTACGAGCAAGAATGTTGTAATATTTAGTGCCTTAAAAGTTAGTTACTTTTTTTGTGCTATTTTTGGCCATTAAATAAAAATCAAATTAAAATTATCCTTGCTTTTTTTATGAAACCAAGATACCCTAGCCTAAGTTTGATGTTTGTCAGTGATCTTGATCTCTAAAATAGAGTGAATTATGTCATTGACAAAGAAAAATTAATTAAGGATAGTTAAACCCTTGTCGATAGGAGGTCGTTCTTTGAAACGAACATTTCCAAGTAAAGGAAAATCTGCCGCTATCTGTGAACTTCACACAGAAGCAACTATTGATCAGTCAAAACAAATAAGTATAGTTGGTAGCAAAAAAACTTCTTCCGCTGCTGCCATGATTGGACTTGCTGCCATTTCAACCACTATGGGTGCATCAGGCATCCTGTTGTCTGGGAAAGGCAATATCGCAGTCGCAGCCGAACTTCCTGGAGTGGACACTAACAAACATGAACTTTCAACTAGAGAGTTAAATGTTACTGGAGTTAGTAGGTCAAAAGGTCTACTACTTCAGAAATTAACCCAAGGGTATGTAGAGGTAGAAGAAAATACTGATTCTGAAGTTGAAGCAACTCAACCTGAGACTGTCCTGCCCTCAGAACATACACTAGGAGAAAAATCCTTTTTTCCTATAGAACTTCAACACAAATATAGCCAGACTAAAGCCAGAAAATCTGAACAAGAGAAAGAGACTTTAGTTTTTTCTGAACCGAAAATTAATAAATTAGAAACTAATGAGTTGCCTCCTCTAGGACTTCTGGCTAAAGTGCAGGACAAGGAGCCAATAGGCAGTAATAGTAAGCTAATTGACCGATTAAAAGTAGAAATTAATCCTGTCCAAAAACCAGAAAACCTCTCGACAAAAAGTTCGCTGGAGTTGAGGTATGAGCAGTATATTTCTGATCCCGTAGGAAAGTCATTTGATAAATCAAAGGAAAAATTCCTAGAAAATAGAAATGGCAAATCAGAAAATTTAGTTGTTGAAGAACCAGCTCTACAGATGGCCACATCCTCTGAATTAGACAATAGTCCCACAGCTAAACAAGTAGGTGATAGTCAAATAGATATTGCTCAAGAGTCAATCAAGGCTCAAGGGACTAAACTACAAGGGGCAGTGGTTATTGATTCTGAGATGACATCTACACCAGTTTCATTGGTATATAAGGTGCGTGTGGGAGACACGCTAAGTTTAATTGCCAAGGAAAACAATGTATCTGTCGAAGTATTAGCTAGAGCTAATAATATCAAAAATCTAGACGTAATTGAAGCAGCTAAATTACTTAAAATTCCTCAGCAACCATTTTCTGAATCATTAAAACTGGTAAGTTCTACAAGTAGCCATTCTACAAAAGAGGAATTTAGTCAACCTTCTTTGGAAACTACAGCTAACCAACTCAATATTCCTGAAGCCAAGCTTCCTAATATCAAATCTAATTATTTATCGTACAGCGTACCAAGTTTGACTGGAGCTGAAGTTGAACCACACAGAAGTGTACAACTAGTTTCTTGGTCTGAAGGTCTAAACGATCAAGAACATCAAATACACAAGAAACCAAAAGAATTTTCAACTTCAACACAGTTGGTTGTTACAGATAGCCCTAAAAATCCCTTAGTTAATAAAGTATGGCCTGATCATCTAGGTGCAAGGGAATCTAGACAAAATTCTTTTAGTAATAGTCAACCCGTTCAACCACTACCAGTGGACATAAATACTGAGAGTGGTGAGTTACTACCAACAGCAAAATCTGAAGGTCAAAATAATCCTTATGCTAACCGTTTGAGGTCAGAAATAAGCAGGCTAAGAGAGGAATATAATAATCAAAAAGAACTTGAAGATTCTCAAATAATAACCTCAGAAGCAATAAATATTCCAGTACCTGAGCCGTCGTCTTCACAACAGAATTTACCGAATAATTCTCAAATTCTGACTGAGAACAATAGTAGTAGGTACTTACAACCAACTTATCAGGAAGAAGTAAGTAGCAGTCAGACCACACAATGGTCTGAAGAAATGGGAACTAACAGACCTGAAATCAGAAATCCTGCTACAGTTGTTAAAGAACTACCCCTAGAAAGAGAAATTAGTCAATCTCAAGGGTCATCATTCATGGCCACAGCACCAACAGGAGCTAACTTTAATGAGATTCTGAATAATCCTTCACTAGGAAAAATGGTTTCTCCAGACTTGCCACCTTTGGGTAAAGCTGATACCTATTTACCTGGTGGTTCAATGCAATTTACCGGGTATACATGGCCTAGTAAGGGTACTTTAACATCAGGTTATGGTTGGCGCTGGGGAAGAATGCACCGTGGTATTGATATAGCTGCACCGACAGGTACTCCTATTGTTGCTGCAGCCCCTGGTGTTGTCACTTTTGCTAATTGGAATAGTGGAGGGTATGGTAACTTAGTGGAAATTAAACATCCCAACGGTAGTCTGACAATCTACGCTCATAACAGCCAAATTCTTGTGAGAGAAGGTCAAAAAGTGGCTCAGGGTGAGCTAATTGCTAAAATGGGAAGCACTGGACGTAGTACCGGCCCACACTTACATTTTGAAATTCATCCAACAGGAAATGGAGCTGTTAATCCAATGGCTCTTTTACCTTCGGGAGTGGCATATCATTAGGTTAGGTATTGTCCATAATCATCGTAAAATTTCCGTAAGTGGGAAAAGTGCAAGTTTGAACGGCTGGATGCAAAGGACTCAAAGGATTTTTATCCCTAGTCAAAAAAATGTGTTATAATTAATAAAAAATTATAAAAGTAGCCTTAATGGTATTTTGGCCGTAGAGAGTAGTGGCAATTGATGCCCCTAGTAAATTACTGGTGTATACGTACTACGGTATGCTACTGGCAATTTAGTTAAAGCAATATGAAAATCGTGGTTTTTACCCGATTTACAACTCCTAGTCACAAATCCACGTTGATTTATGCCGTGGAGTGTCAAAATTGGGATTATTTTATATAGTACAGTTATTTTTATCCCAATACATATAAATATGTAATCGGAACAAATCAAGATCTCCTAGTACTCAGAACTTATTCTAACTCCCTAATCAATCCCATCTGAAAATCTTCCTATTTTCAGTACAACTCCTCTAACTTGAAAAATGTTAATAACCCCATTCTTGTAAGTAAAAATGGGGAGAGAGATATAAATAAATTTAGGGTGCAAATTAAATCTATTTTGGTTTTTTTAAGAAAAAAATAGTAAAGGATTGAATAAATTACAATATTCTGTGCTATGATTATGGATGGTTAAAAATTTAGGCTCAGTAGCTCAGTGGTTAGAGCAGGGGACTCATAAGCCCAAGGTCGCAGGTTCAAATCCCGCCTGAGCCATATATATAAATAAGTAATTTTTTTTTGATTTATTGCAATAGATCACGATAGTCTAACCTTAGTCAACAACTGGCGTTTAAGTTAAAGTATTTGGTTATTTATTGAATCGTTAGCTTCCAAAGGAGGAAGTAGGTGTATGATTGGGGAGTTAAACAGTTATTAGTATAGTGGTTCGGCATTTAAATTGTATAGTCATTTCAGTTGAGATTGAGATAAGCGTTTCTTGCATTGAAAGAGTTTCAGCCGAAAAAGTGTTTCATTCTTATCTGAAATGACTATATATCCCAATTGGATCTAAGGAAACAATGGATATGGGAACAGCGGTATACCCTGGGTCGGCGAAGCACGTTAGCTCCTATGTAAGAAGCTAGACAAGCTATCGAGGGATATCAACGTTCCTTTGCCTACGGGACACTTTGCGCAGCGCAAAAACGCTATATCCAATCGACCCAGAAAGGGAATCTTTACTCCTGTGAGGACACAGGGAATACAAAATCTCAATAGGCCTGAGTTGAGTTCCGGTTCAATTTTTACCATCAACTGGAGTTGGAAAAAGTTAACTGATAACTGAAATAGTGGGGGTCAATTAAGAACCTATTAGAGCTGATTTATAAACTTAGCTAAAAGTATTGCATTACCAAGCTTTCAGGAATTTCGGTCTACAGGCCGATAACTAGCAAAACCTAAGTATAGCGAGAAATTCAGCCTCTTAATATTTACTTTATAAATCAGATATTAAAAACATTAACTCATGACTATAACATATATGACTGATAATATCTTTATATACCCTTAGAACTAAACTTTAAAAAACTAAAATAGTTGATCGATCCTTACTGGTCAATCCAATATGGAATGAGAAACCAAGTCTGAAAATATTCGAGCTGCTAAGTTGGTCTAGCTATGTCCGAAAGGAGACATTCTATGGTTTTGTTTGTACTTAAGGTCTAGTATGAAGAGGTAAGATTGAAGAATAAAGAATCTCAAACCATAAGTTTTCTTTGAGTTTTGAGTGTCAACAAGTTATTTTAAGGAGAATTAAATCATGACAGAGGAATGCCTGCGTGTAGGCCAGGAAGCCCCGGATTTCACTGCTACAGGTGTAGTGGATCAGGAATTCGAGACAATTAAACTGTCTGATTATCGTGGTAAGTATATAGTTTTATTCTTCTATCCCCTGGACTTTACTTTTGTTTGTCCAACAGAAATTACGGCATTTAGCGATCGCTACAAAGAGTTTGAATCACTTAACACAGAAATTCTAGGAGTTTCAGTAGATAGTGAATTTTCGCATTTAGCTTGGATTCAAACAGATCGTAAGTCTGGTGGAGTTGGAGACCTTAACTATCCGCTACTATCTGACATTAAAAAAGAGATTAGTTCTGCCTATAACGTCTTAGACCCAGAAGCAGGTATTGCTCTGCGGGGTTTGTTCATTATTGATAGAGAAGGTACTATTCAACACGCCACAATTAATAATCTTGCTTTTGGTCGTAACGTGGATGAAACCTTACGTACTCTACAAGCTATTCAGTATGTACAGGCTAACCCAGATGAAGTTTGCCCTGCAGGTTGGAAACCAGGAGATCAAACTATGAATCCCGACCCAATCAAATCTAAGGAATTCTTTGCAGCTATTAAATAAATTGATTTAAGCAGTCTATTCCAACACTTTCATATATATTCTAGCTCTAAAAGTGTTGGAGTTGTAAATTTAGAGGAGATTTAAACACATTAAAGTTTTGAATTTTAACTTTTAAATTATATCAAGATTATGCTAAATTCCTATGATTTTAGAGGTTTAATAAATCAACGTTTTGTTCAAAATTTATTACCTATTCCACCTATTAATAGTTTGGATAACGGAAAAAGAACACCAGATTTTGAATTACCAGATATCACAAATGGTAAATTAGTTCGTTTATCAGACTATTGGGGGGTAAAACCTGTCATACTTGCTTTGACTCGTATCTTTACTGAGAAACAGTATTGTCCATTTTGTTTTCCTCATATCTTAGCTTTAAATAATAATTATGAAAAATTTTTAGAGCGGGGAATAGAAATATTAATGATTACGAGTACAGATAGGGAACAAAGTAAGACTGTTGTGAGCGATCTAAGTTTAAAAATGCCTTTACTCAGTGATTCTAGTTGTCAGGTATTTAAAAATTATCAAGTCGGTCAAGCTTTGGGAGCACCTCTTCCAGGACAATTTGTATTAGATAAACAAGGTAGACTTAGCTATAAACATTTGTTTTCTTTTCTAGATCATAATGCTAGTATTGAAGATTTACTAGAAGTTTTAGATAATTATATAGTTGAGCAAAATAACTATTAGTAGCTGAATTCTATCTTAGAGCTGATTTATAAAGTAAATATTAAGAGGCTGAATTTATTACAGGACAAAGGTTTTGCCGATTGTAGGCCAGTAAAGTATAAATTGATGAGACCTAGATAGCATAAGAGTTTTCCTGCGGAATGCTGCGCAAACAGCTCAGTTAATCAATCACCTCTTAGTGCAAGTAGCTCTTTTTTATAGACTAATTTCTTTATAGACTAATTTCGCAGGTAAATTTAGCCTGTGGTGTTGAGATTAAGTCTGATATCCTGTTAGTTATATACTCAAATTTTAACTGCAAATATTGCCAATTTTAATTATGGTTAAGTATCTTAGTTTTTCTGAACATAAGATAACTCAAATCTAATTTATAGCAATTCTAAATCATTCGTGATAATTTTCTTGCTTCGGTGTTTCCTATTCCCTGTTCCCTCACACCGAGTGCCCATTGCCTCACAAGAGACTGAAAAGCCTATTGGTATAATTATGATTGATGTAGATTATTTTAAAAGTTTTAATGATGAATTTGGTCATGCTGCTGGAGATATTATTCTCAAAAATTTAGGCTCTTTTTTAAAATAGAAAGTTCGAGATTATTATATAGCTTGTCGTTATGGTGGGGAAGAATTGATTATGATATTACCAGGAAGTTCTTTAGAAAATACCAAGTGAAGAGCTGAACAAATACGGAAAAAAATCCAACAATTATGTGTAGAATATGATGGTATACTGCTAAGTTATATTACTATTTCTTTGGGAGTTGCTTGCTTTCCTAAACATGGCAAAACAGGGGAAAAGGTCATTGAAGCTGCTGATTTTGCTCTTGATCAGGCTAAGTATGAGGGACGTAACCGAATTGTAGTAGCTTCAAATTATTGAATATTTTATTTATATTACATTGTTTTTTATATTACATTGTTTAAATTAATACAGTCTATTTTCGGTTAATCAGTTATTTATTATTACTACTTAATTAGGGCTTGCTGATTAAATATAAAAGCATTTACAGATAAAGGTTTTAGCATTTTTAGAGCGAAAAAAAGTGCAATTTTTTAAGGTTAAGTGGCCAAAAAGTTACGATTTTTGGCTAACTATGGCAAAAAAAATAAAGGGATAAATATATCCGACTACCTCCTCTAAATTCCCTGTTCCTCCTGACTCCTACCCCTGCCAAAAGACTTTTTCAGCAAACCCTAATTCAATATAAATAGTATATGTGTACAGATGAAAATTATAGTAGTTTAACTTAAAAATGAGACGTTTTTTCGTCTGAAACTCCCTCATAGCAAGAAAGCTTTGTCTCAATCTAAAGTTAAATGACTATATATTCAAGTCTAAATCAAGCATAAAGTTGACTTTTAGGTAGGTTTTAGAGGAAAAAATTTATAATCGAAAATAATACAAAGATAAACTATAAATTTCCTCATGGATCATCCTGCCTACTGCTTTATGAAAAAATCTACCGCGTCGCAGTATTCTTGAAAAATTGATAAAAATTGAAACTAAAGTTCTTAGAAATTTGGTTGGAAATCATTCATACCCAGACAATTCATAAGAGGTTTGAGGAATCACATTTATATTACGATGAGAATAACGACTAATGGCCAATAAAGGCAAGGCCAGAGTCAGAACAGCGATCGCTGTTCCCAAAATATTTGCAATTCTTTGAGGAGGTTCATCGTCTGAGTAACTGGCAGGTTGACTATCTGATTCCATATTGAGAAAGCTTCTAAAAAACTTAAAATTGTTAGTAGCAATACAAGCTGTATTATGATTTCTTGGGAATAGCCCTAAACTTTGATTGTTAAGAACTACGATTTTTTTTCAACAACTTTGTCCTTAATCTCTTTAGCTGTTTGTGCCAGTACCAGAGATCTTTGACCCATACTTACAGGTAGTCTAGGTATATCTGCCAAAGAAGCACGAGATAAATCCAACAAAAGTTGACGGACTTTTTCTACCCATTCTAATGAATCTGGAGGAATAACTTGGCCATCAGCTTTTTCTTGAATAATTTTTGCTTTCTGTGCTAGTGGTAGAGCTTTTTCTGCAAGATTTTCTGGTAGTTTAGGCTTATCCGACAAGGAAGTACGGACAATCTCAAATAATAATTGATGAATCTGCTCTATCCACTCAGTATCTGAGTAGTGGGAATTTAAATTAGTCATAACTAGGGCTAGTTTTTTTTCAAAATGAGAGTTAACATTCTATTCTTATTTAGATAGATATTGTTTACTTTTCAGTTAAATTCCAGACTCCATCCCAATTTTTTGGAGGAAGCTCGGCCTGAAATAGCTGACAACGATCGCGGTGCAACTTAGCAGCTTTGTTGTTTGGATCGATTTTCAATACTTCTTTAAATTCAGCTTCAGCTAGTGCAAAAGCTTCTTTTATAGAGAGGTCTGTTAAATTTTTTTCTTTGGATGGTCTTAAGTAATACTCTCGTCCTTGATGATAATGTTCAACTATATGGTGTTGTTTCTCCGTTAGCTCTTGCTTCAGATCCCCTTCCTTAAAGCCTAACAGTTCATATATTCTAACAGGCTTACTTTTTCCCTTCACAGTAATTAGGTCTAGTTCCCGAACCCAAAGCATATCTTTGTAAGGTTGATAAGTATTATCACTGATGACCAAATCTGTACCATACTGCTTGCTTGTACCTTCAAGGCGAGAAGCTAGATTAACACCATCTCCAATAGAAGTTAGCTCCATACGCTTACTAGAGCCAATATTACCACTAACCACTTCGTCTGAGTGAATGCCCATACCAATTCTAATAGACATTTTTTTCTTAACTACACGGTCTCTATTGAAGATTTTCAGGCGTTGACGCATTTCTACAGCACTTTGCATAGCACACAAAGGATGATGTTCTAGAGGAGCTGGAGAACCAAATACTGCCATAATGGCATCTCCTATATATTTGTCAAGAGTACCTTTGTATTTGAATACAGCATCTACCATCTCTTCAAAGTATTCGTTCAGCATCGTGACAACCTGTTCAGCTTCCATGCCTTCTGTCAAAGTAGTGTAGCTACGAATATCACTGAAAAGCACAGATACCTGTTGACGTTTTCCTCCTAAACCAGTATCACCACTTGCTAATAATTGTTCTGCAACTTCTGGTGTCATGTACCTAATAAACGTTCTGATTCTTGTGGATGCCATACGAATGTAGTCAAGCATACTGGTCATAATTAGCCATAAAAAATTACATTTTATATGACTCTATCACAATTTATTTATTTTTCCCAGATGTCTATTGTGTGTGGCGATTGAAAATCTCAATATTAAGGGTTTAGTTCGGACAGATTGGCTAAGTCAATTAATGACGTAAGTTGGTCTATGTTTCTAGAATTTCTAGAATGTTTCTGTCAAAAAAATAACAGAAAATTAATAGCTGTTCATTGCTCAACTAAACCTACTCAAAGGTCTGAAAGCCTAGTCATTCTTAGTGGTTCAAGCACTACAGGGCTAAACGGCAAACCCTTTATTCCCTGGTCAAAAACATCGGGAATTACTTTACCCTAGTATTAAGAGGCCAGTTAAAATTGGCAATAATCTCCCGTTAAATTTTGATAATGATAACGAGAGAGTATTAATCACCTTCTAAAAGTCTAGACAATCCTAGACACCCTCTTCATCAGTGAGTAAGAGTAATTTTCCGCCTCACCTGTCCATAAGTCTACTGGCGCGCGAAGGTTGGTTAATGTTCCGCTCAAACACATCGAGTTTAGGATTCCCTAGGCGGGTTTTCGTCCTTATGAAAAGTCGAGTGTCAAACAGTCCATAATTGTTGCTAGAATACTCTGGTCTTAGCATACATATGTAATAATAACACAGATTAATAGCGTAAAAACATAGACATTTTGTAGATATTTGTCTTGGATAGTCCATGTTTTTAAGCTTTAGCAAACAACAGTATAAATATATCAATATACAATAACATAAGTTTATATATATTAATAAATCAATAATAGTTAATTAACCTTAATCTTCGTGTTCATCAAAAGGGTCTCTCAACTCCTTAGCGGGAGGTCCAAAAGCCGTATAAATTGAAAAGCTAGTAATGGCCACAACCATTACACCTATAGAGATACTAAGAACTGTTGCAGGTTCCATATAATTCATTAAAATTATGAGTGTTATACATATACAATATTACAAAAGATTAAAAAATTCTGCTGAATTATAGATTACATAGAAACTTATGGCACAAAGAACTGGATTAGGAGACCTGCTGAAACCTTTAAACTCTGAATATGGTAAAGTATCTCCCGGTTGGGGCACTACACCATTAATGGCCGTTTTTATGGGCTTATTCTTTGTCTTCTTGTTGATTATTCTCCAAATCTACAACTCTTCGTTGTTGTTAGAGAATGTTGATGTGGACTGGGCTAGCCTAACCAAATAAGATGAATTAAAGAGTAGGGCTAAGAAATTCAATTAATTAAAATTTCTCCAGCCCTAGCTATATCCTTAGTAATAATCTCAGATAAGTTTTAGGAGTAAAAAACAAGATGAATATTTTTGGTATTGGTCTGCCTGAAATGATTGTAATTTTAGTCGTAGCTCTTTTGATATTCGGTCCAAAGAAACTACCAGAAATTGGTCGTAGTTTAGGGCAAGCGATAAATAGTTTTAAAGCAGGAGCTAAAGAGTTTGAAAATGAGTTTAAACGAGAGGCAAAACAGTTAAAAGAAGGGTCTCAAGTTAGTCAGTATGCACCTGAATCAGAGTCAGAAAAAGTAGTAACTGTTTCTTCTCCTACAGAGACAAGTCAGAAAAGCTAGTTGATAAAAGTAGAGAAAAATTTCACCTGAGCCAATCCAAAAAAAGATAATATTTTTGACGATTTAATTTTAATTCTTAACGTAATGAAAGAGGTGGCATCAGGGCAAAATTTAGTGATTCCTCAATTAATTGTAGGTTTGGGAAATCCAGAGCAAAAATACGAAAGAACTAGACACAATATAGGATTTGCGGCAGTTGATAGTATAGCCAATATGTGGCATACTTCTCTATCGGAAAACCGAAAATTTAAAGCAGAATTTGGAGAAGGCAGAGGTATAAAATCCGATAAAATTTATTTGCTCAAACCCTTGACTTATATGAATAAGTCGGGACAAGCAATTCGTACCGTGTTAGATTGGTATAAATTGCCACAAAATTCGGTGCTAATTATATATGATGATATGGATTTGCCAATGGGACGACTGCGACTACGGTTATCTGGGTCTGCTGGTGGCCATAATGGGATGAAGTCAGCGATCGCTCATTTAGGGACTCAAAAATTTCCTCGTTTGCGAATAGGTATAGGTAAGCCAAAGAATGCTGCTGCTGAAAGTAGAGATCCAAATACTATTGGTCATGTTTTAGGAAAGTTTAGCCCAGAGGAAAGTCAATTAATGACTCAAGTGCTGAAATTAGTTGTAGAAGCTGTAGAGCTTTCTTTGAGACAAGGAATAGAAAAAGCAATGAGTCTCTATAATAGTCGTAGTGTTAGCTTACCAGAAGATTAATTTACTATTTAAGCAAGTATTTAAAAGTGCCTTGATTTATATAGATGAGTGTATTATCTGAATTTAACTAGCTATAAGCTTTTAGCATTTGCGTACCGGAATGCGGAGCTAACAGCTATCCTCTTGCTGAGGAACTACGTTAACAGCTTTTAGCAGCTCGGGTTAAAATCCCCGAGAACTCACCATTGCGCCAGATGGTTTAGGAAGGGTTGAAATCCTATTATCGCACGTTCAAAAAAATAATCTTGCTGACTGCTGACCGCTTCTTGAAAATTTTGACTTTAATAAAATATAAAGTGTGACTTTTCACTATTAATGAGTTATAAAGGTTTACCAGAAACTACTGCTTATGTCAGAGTAACTCGTCAGTCTTGGCAAAAAGGCATTATCGAAGGAGAAGTAAGTGCTGGGTCTTTTAATTGGCATTTTAAATGGGGTTTTCGCCATAAAAAAACTCTTTCCATTCGCCCTTCTCAAGGACGTGCTTTAATTCAAGAACCTTTAGGTAGGTTTCTAGAAAAATGGGATTATCAACTAGAAGCTGGTGGGGATTATTATTTTACAATTAAAGCAAAATTTTAGATATTAATTAGATTAGATGGGAGATTTTAGTTGAAAATGTAGATTAATTGTCGAAAAGCAACTAATAATTTAAAATCTAAGTATTTATAAGTATTGATAGCTTAAAATCCACACAAAAAAGCAAAAAATTATAACTATTGAAATGAAATTATTCCAGCCTTTGACCTACTACCTAAAACCTACCACATAATATCAAATCCGGTTAAATACTTAATGATATAGTTGGGAGAGATGGGGAGGTGGGGAAGTAGTCCGATTTAATATTAGAGTGTGGATAGAATTATAAACATATACTGTATAACCGGATTCTATATAAAACCTTCTTGATTCAGAAATTAAATTATTCCAGTCTTTAAACTACCACCTAAAACCTTCTTCAAACCTAAAACCTTCTTCAAAAAAAACTTATGAGTAAATTTGTATTTATAACTGGTGGAGTAGTTTCCAGTATTGGTAAAGGAATTGTAGCAGCAAGCTTAGGCCGTTTGCTCAAATCACGGGATTATTCCGTATCTATTCTGAAATTAGACCCTTATATCAATGTAGACCCAGGTACCATGAGTCCCTTTCAACATGGAGAAGTATTTGTCACAGAAGATGGTGCAGAAACAGACCTTGACTTGGGCCACTACGAACGATTTACAGATACCTCCATGTCCCGCCTGAATAGTGTAACCCAGGGTTCAATCTACCAAGCAGTAATCAATAAAGAAAGACGAGGCGATTATAAAGGAGGCACAGTTCAAGTTATTCCTCATATTACCAATGAAATAAAAGAGCGGGTACATAGAGTTGCCAAAAATGCTAATCCAGATGTAGTAATTACAGAAATTGGGGGAACTGTAGGAGATATTGAATCTCAACCCTTTTTAGAAGCTATTCGGCAATTTCGTAAAGATGTGGGACGAAATCATGTGTTATATATCCATGTTACCCTAGTCCCTTGGATTGCAGCGGCAGGGGAGATGAAAACTAAGCCCACTCAACATTCAGTCAAAGAGTTGCGCTCTATTGGTATTCAGCCAGATATTCTAGTCTGTCGATGCGATCGCCAACTGAGCAACAACTTAAAAGAAAAAATGTCTGAATTCTGTGATGTACCTGTAGCATCCGTAATTACATCAAAAGATGCCGAAAGTATTTATGAAGTACCTCTAATGTTAGAAACAGAAGGACTAGCGGTGCAAGCTCTAGAATTATTAAATATGGAGCAACGTCAACCAAATCTTGATAGGTGGCAAACTTTGGTCAATCGTCTTTATCATCGGAACAATCCTGAAATAGAGACAAAAAATGTCCAATCATCTACTACTACAAGTATCGAAATTGCGATAGTAGGTAAATATATTCAACTGAGCGATGCTTATTTATCAGTGGTAGAGGCATTACGCCATGCTGCAATAGCTATTGGTGTGGACTTAAATCTGCGTTGGGTCAGTTCTGAAGATGTGGAGGTCAAAGGAGCAAAGACCTACCTGGAAAAGGTGAATGGAATTATTGTTCCGGGAGGGTTTGGCGTGAGAGGTATTGATGGAAAAATAGCTGCTATTGAATATTCTCGGTTGCAAAAAATTCCTTTTTTGGGGTTATGTCTGGGAATGCAATGTGCAGTAATTGAGTGGGCACGCAATATAGCAAAATTGGAATCTGCTCATAGTGCGGAGTTTGACCCTGAAACACCAAACCCAGTGATTAATTTGTTACCCGAACAACAAGATGTAGTGGACTTGGGCGGTACTATGCGACTGGGACTTTATCCTTGCCGTCTTCAAACTGATACATTAGCATTTCAGACTTATCAGCAAGAGGTGATTTATGAACGTCATCGTCATAGATATGAATTTAATAATGCTTACCGGAACTTGTTGTTAGAAACAGGATATGTTATTAGTGGAGCTTCTCCGGATGGTAGGTTAGTAGAAATTATTGAACTTCCCACTCATCCTTTCTTTATTGCTACACAATTTCATCCAGAGTTTCAATCTCGACCTAGCACTCCTCACCCTCTATTTCATAGCTTTTTTAAAGCTGCTAGTTCACAAGAAAAATGTTATGATTTGTCTGTAAATAATGTTGAAGTCACCCAAGATAATGTAGTTAGTACAGGTTCTATCCTAAGTGCTGACTAGATTATTAGTTACTAAAATTTTTTTATTATTGTTTGTTATCTAGTTTAATTTCCCTATCTTAGGCGATTACTAATAATCTTAAATACAGCATTAAACATTGTTATATTTTCTAATATTAATCGCTGATAGTTATCTTAGATGTTTGAAACTTTTAGTAGTGGTAAACTTCTTGATTTAAAAAATAAATCTTTTTCATTGAGTGAACCTATCCCAGTAATAATATTTTTGCTAAAAACCCTAAATATTTTGAGAGTTAAAAACAAAAAATTAAACTTTTAAAACACATTTTACTTAAACAAATAAGCCTGTTAAAAATAGTGGGATAGGTTTATTGAGTAGTAATTTACCAGATCGAGGGTAACTCAATAGTGTCCATCGGACTTTTAGAGTAACTTGCACTAATTTGGAGAAATGCAAGAAATCAAAGCTTTGAGGGGGTCATGTGGCCTACTGGATTAAAATAGATTATGAAAGAAGTAAATACTTGATCGACCTCGATCATATTACTGCTTTTTCTTGTCAGCCAAATAAACGACTAACTTTTTGGTTGCCAAATAGCAGTCAGCCAATTATATTAAATAAGCAAAGTTGCGAACATGACTATCAGCTAGTCATAAAATATATTACAGAAAAGATTGAGATAAACTGTCTCACTAATGATGAATGTTGGGTACATATTATTTACGATCGCCATGAATGGTTTATAAATTTGAATTGTATTACTACATTTGCTTCTGAACCTAATGGTCGTATAACTTTTTGGCTACCAGATAGTACAAAAGATATTATTATTAGTCCCAATATCGATCCGGAAGCTTATGAAAAGGTTGTGGAATTTATCACAAAAGTAACAGGGTATTCTTTACCTTGAAGAAGGAAGAGGGAAGAAGGAAGAGGGTCTAATACCAATTACCAAAAGTTATGCTATAGTTAGGTAGCACTTCAATTATTAAGCAATTAACACTAGCCTTATACCTTTTTGATAGTTGTCACGGTATTTAGCATTAATTAGGGTTTGCTGAATAAAGTCTTTTGCTATGGGTAGGAGTCAGAAGTTAGGAGTCAGGAGAAACGGGGAATTTAGAGGAGGTAGAAGTAAGAATTTCCCTCAATTTTTTTGTCCTTGATTTGCCCAAAATGCTAACTTTTTTGTAATCTCAGAAGGCTAAAGTCTTGGGGTTGCACATTATGGAATGATATTGCCAAAAATTGGTTTAGATTTTGACTAAAAATAACCATTAATTAATCATTCTAGCAATTGATTAATCCACAATCCAATTCAATCAAAAATATCAAATCATTCGTCACTGTGCAACGCCGAAAAATTAAGAGACAAATATATCCGACTACTTTCTAATTAAATTCTATTCTCCGCTCCTCCTAGCAACTCTCTACTCCACTCCTGGGAGGAGTTAGGGTTGGGTTGTCCCACACTTCTTTGACATCAAAGGTAAAAAACCCTTAGTAAGCACTTCCCTACTCCCTCTTTTGTAGGAGATGTCTAATTATTATGCAAACTTGCCCAAGCTAATTTAGCAGCTCCTACAATACCAGCATGATTACCTAATTTAGCCGTTAATAATTTTAAGCCTAAACGAGAACTCAACAAAACTCGTCTCTCAATTTCTGCTTTAGCTACAGGCAAAAAAAGTTCTGCACCAGCACTCACTCCCCCTCCAATAATTACAGCTTCTGGTGTCAAGATGTAAATCAAACTTGCCAAACCTGCACCCAAAAGTCTGCCATAATATTCCCAGAATTCTAGGGCAAATTTGTCTCCAGTTTGAGCCAAATTTGCTAACTCCAATGGTTCTTTACCAGTAGCTCGACGAATTGCCTGAACAGAAATATATTGTTCTAGAGACCCACTATTACCACTGTTACAGTCTGGCCCGTCCGGGTTCAAAGTAATTAACCCTAACTCTCCGGCAGTCCCTAAATGACCTACAAATAATTGACCATCTAAAATAATTGCTCCCCCAACACCAGTACCCAGAGTAAGCATAATCATATTTTTAAACGGACGACCTGCCCCTAGCCAAGACTCTCCTAAACCAGCACAGTTAGCATCATTAGCCAAAACTACAGGTAAACCTGTCTTTTCCTCCAACCACTCAGCCAAGGGAACATCTTGCCAATCTGTCAAATTAATTGCTACTTTAGATCTTCTACCTTGAGCATCAGTAGGACCAGGTACTCCAATACCGATCGCTTGAATAACTGCTGAGTTATCTGGTTGAGATTTAGCTACAGATAAATCGGGCGGATTAACACTATAATTTTTGAGTGACGAATTAGATATTAAACCAGAGTTTGCGGAGCGCTGCAATAACAAAATTGCTTCTACCATCACATCAACTACTGCTTTTGGGGTTGCAGGTTGAGGAGTTGGCACATTCAAAGATTGATGACAAACTCCATCTTTGTCAAAACGCCCCAGTTTAATTGCCGTCCCCCCTATATCAATACCTATTACCTGAATATTCATGTTAGTTAGTCTGTGTTTAGCTGTCACACAACGCACGTTAACGCTTTCCTAGGTTATGAAGGGCGCAAACGGGATATATAAAGCGTAGCATTGCCTCAACAAAACAAGAAACTTCATCAGGAAATTGGGTACAGTTATCCTTGTTTTGAAGTTCCCGTTATCATCCCATATAATGTCTCCCCTTCGGGGGAGCTACCCTTACGGTAGAACAGTTATAATAGAGCTGTGTAGTTTTACTTTAGCAATAATATTAAGTATTGCAAGAGCTAGAGCAAAACTACAAACAAAAACTTTATTATTGCTAATTAAGCGGACATGATATCAGATTCAACGGCAGAGAACTTCACTTAAAATCTTTCAACACTAGAATTAAATATAGGTTCAACCCGGATAGCAATTATAGCAGAGGGACGAACAACCATATATTCTCCTTGAATAGTCTTAATTGGCACATTTACAAACTCTGGAGAATCATGCTTTGGAACTATAACGCCACTGTACCAAGTTTGAAATTCTTTAAGAGTCAGAAAACGTACTTCTTCACGAGCGCCACCTTCTAACAATAGGTGTATGGCAAATTCATCAGGGTTTCTAGGCATATCTAAAAAGTTTCAGTCAAAATTTAAAATTCAAAAGTACTAATTAATAAAACTTTGAGTATTTTGTCAATGGCTAGTTTCGCTAAATAATCAACCATTACAAGATCAAATTTCCAAAGTATTAACTTAAGCTAAAGGCTGATAGTTTTTTACCTCTTAGTTTTCAGTATAGTATTTTTGCTGACGACTCAGGGCTAATTGCTTTAAATGCCCAAATATAAAATTGGTCTGTATATCATAACACTACAACTATACTCACCCTTAAAATACTGTGAATTAACCCTTAATTGTCAAACAAATAAATATAAATCTATGCCGCGTCGCCAAGATATACGCAAAATTCTACTTGTTGGTTCTGGTCCGATTGTAATTGGCCAAGCTTGTGAATTTGATTATAGTGGTACACAAGCTTGTAAAGCTCTTAGAGAAGAAGGATTTGAGGTTGTGCTGGTCAACTCCAATCCAGCTACAATTATGACAGACCCAGAAATTGCCGAATGTACTTACATCGAACCCCTGACTCCTGAACTTGTAGAAAAAGTCATTGCCAAAGAACGACCAGATGCTCTCCTACCCACAATGGGCGGTCAGACAGCTTTAAATATATCAGTATCTTTGGCCAAAAATGGTACTTTAGCTAAGTATGGTGTTGAGTTAATCGGGGCTAAACTACCAGCAATTGAAATGGCCGAAGACCGACTGCTATTCAAGGAAGCAATGGCTCGAATTGGTATTCCGGTTTGTCCATCGGGTATTGCTAGCAACTGGGAAGAGGCAAAAGCGATCGCCAACGAAATTGGCACTTATCCCTTAATTATTCGCCCTGCTTTCACATTAGGGGGAACAGGAGGAGGTATTGCTTACAATCAGGAAGAATACGAAGTAATGGCACAAGCAGGGATAGATGCTAGTCCAGTATCTCAAATCCTAGTGGAAAAATCGTTGATTGGTTGGAAAGAATATGAATTGGAGGTAATGCGAGACTTAGCAGATAATGTAGTAATTATCTGTTCGATTGAAAACATTGACCCGATGGGTGTACATACTGGAGACTCGATCACTGTTGCTCCAGCTCAAACGTTAACGGATAAGGAATATCAACGACTGCGAGATGCTTCGATTAAAATTATCCGGGAAATAGGGGTGGAAACTGGGGGTTCTAATATTCAGTTTGCTGTCAACCCGGTGAATGGAGATGTGATTGTGATTGAAATGAACCCACGGGTGAGTCGCTCTTCAGCTTTGGCGTCAAAAGCTACTGGTTTTCCTATTGCTAAAATGGCAGCAAAATTAGCAGTGGGTTACACCTTAGATGAAATTCCTAATGATATTACTAAAAAGACACCAGCTAGTTTTGAACCAACTATAGATTATGTTGTCACGAAAATTCCTAGGTTTGCTTTTGAGAAATTTCCCGGTTCCCAAGCAGTGCTGACTACTCAAATGAAGTCGGTGGGAGAAGCAATGGCAATAGGTAGGACATTCCAGGAGTCGTTTCAGAAAGCATTGCGGTCTTTGGAAACAGGTAGGGCAGGTTTTGGTAGCGATCGCTGGGAAAAGTTGCCCAGTTTAGAACAAGTACGAGCAGGGTTACGCACGCCTAACCCAGAGAGAGTATTTACAGTACGTCATGCTTTGTTGTTAGGCATGACAGTAGAGGAAGTCTATGAACTGACCGGAATTGATATTTGGTTTCTGGATAAGATGCGGGAGTTGACCGATACAGAAAAATTGATTAAGCGAACTTCCCTCAAAGAATTAACAAAAGAGCAGATGTGGGATATTAAACGGCAAGGTTTTAGCGATCGCCAAATTGCCTATTGCAGTAAGACTACTGAGGATGAGGTCAGAAGTCATCGGTTGAGTTTGGGAGTTAAACCTGCTTATAAAACGGTGGATACTTGTGCAGCAGAGTTTGAAGCGCTGACACCTTACTATTATTCTACTTATGAAGAAGAGTCAGAAGTTTTGCCTTCTGAAAAACGGAAAGTAATGATTTTGGGAGGCGGACCTAACCGTATTGGTCAGGGAATAGAATTTGATTATTGTTGTTGTCATGCTAGTTATGCTCTGGGAGAAGATGGGTTTGAAACAATTATGGTTAACTCTAATCCCGAAACTGTTTCGACTGACTATGATACGAGCGATCGTCTTTATTTTGAACCTTTAACTAAAGAAGACGTACTAAATATTATTGAGGCGGAAAACCCGGAAGGAATTATCGTTCAGTTTGGCGGACAAACACCTCTGAAATTAGCGGTTCCTCTGCAAAAATATTTAGAGCAAACAGAAACTAAAACAAAAATTTGGGGCACTTCCCCAGACTCTATCGATACCGCAGAAGACCGAGAAAGGTTTGAGCAGATTTTGCGAGATTTAGATATTCGTCAAGCTGCTAACGGTCTCGCCCGCAGTTTTGAGGATGCGCTGGAGGTGGCACAGAAAATAGGTTATCCAGTGGTGGTACGACCATCCTATGTTTTGGGAGGCAGGGCAATGGAAATTGTTTATTCTGACCAAGAGTTAGAGCGTTATATGAAGTTTGCAGTACAAGTGGAACCGGAACATCCGATTTTGATTGACAAGTTCCTAGAAAATGCGATTGAAGTGGATGTGGATGCCATTGCAGATAGTACTGGTCAGGTAGTTATTGGTGGAATAATGGAACATATTGAGGAGGCAGGTATTCACTCTGGAGACTCTGCTTGTTCCATTCCTTATCAAACTTTAGCTCCTGCTGCTGTGGAAACAATTCGCCAATGGACTGTTGCTCTAGCAAAAGCATTGAATGTTATCGGGTTAATGAATATTCAGTTTGCGGTGCAAGGGGAAACAGTATATATTTTGGAGGCAAACCCCCGTGCGTCGCGAACAGTACCTTTTGTGTCTAAGGCAATAGGAACACCCTTGGCAAAAATGGCATCGCGAGTCATGTCTGGCAAGACGTTGCCAGAGTTGGGTTTTGTGGAGGAACAGATACCCGAACACGTTTCTGTGAAAGAGGCGGTGTTACCGTTTGCGAAATTCCCAGGTACAGACACAATATTAGGACCGGAAATGCGCTCTACTGGTGAAGCGATGGGTATTGATGTTGACTTTGGTAAAGCGTTTGCTAAAGCACAGTTATCCGCAGGGCAAAAATTGCCTTTGGAGGGAACTGTGTTTGTGTCGATGAGCGATCGCCATAAAGAAGCAGTTGTGCCAGTGGTTAAGGACTTGATTGAGTTGGGTTTGAAAGTGATAGCTACTGAGGGAACTCGGAAGGTATTGTGTTTGCATGGTTTGGATGTGGGATTGATGTTGAAGTTGCATGAAGGACGACCTAATGTTTTGGATGGGATTAAAAATGGAGAAATTCAGTTGATTATTACGACTCCTTCTGGGGAGGAAGCGCGTGCTGATGGGATTAAAATTCGGCGGAGTTCGTTAGATTATAAAGTGCCATTAATTACGACTATTGCGGGGGCGAAAGCAACGGCGGCGGCGATTCGAGCGTTGAAGTCTGGGTCGTTGGAGGTGAAGGCGATGCAGGATTATTATTGAAGAAAGAGTCAGGAGACAGGAGTCAGGAGTCAGAATGAAAGAAGGAGTCAGGAGACAGGAGTCAGGAGTCAGAATGAAAGAAAGAGTCAGGAGACAGGAGTTAGGAGACAGTAGTATAACCTAACCCCCCAACCCCCTTCCCTACAAGGGAAGGGGGAGAATATTCCAAAAGCAGGAGAGGGGTTGGGGGAGAGGTCTTAATTTTACAACCAACAGTCAACCCCGTAGGGATGTTTCATGGAACGTCCCGACATTTTTCAAAAAGATTCTTATAAAAAAGTAGTGGTACTTAGACATTTTATGGTCTAAAAATGGCTTATAGTCAGTCTAGATCAGGGAATTTTGAGCCTATTTTCTACTTCTGTTTTGTGTAAGTCTCACTAATTATAGCAATGTGCGCTGGCATATTTACAAATTACAAGAGGTTTCCAATAGCTAAAATCTTGTATTATCGGTCTTTTATTCCCCCTGTTGCCTGTTGCCTGTTGCCTGCGCACAGCGCTATATTTGTGCCTACCTATTTCATTAACTTTAACTAACAGTTAACTGATAAAGAGGGAGCAAAGTTTAATTTATCACCCCCTCAATTTTTTACTTCCCTTTGCGATCGCTACTTTCATGCCACAAAGTTGCTATAAATTGAAAACTTCTGTAGTAACGCACCTAGCGATCGCTCTGTTAATCTACAACACCAAATAAAATTCCATTATCTTGAGAATATTTTTTATACAAAGTTTTATTATATCACTTCCAGCCTTCCTAGATGTACTAACCAATAAAAATTTCTATAATTTATCTGAAGCCGTAATAAGACTATTATTTAACCATAATATCCGGAAAACTTAGTCTAGCTTAATCAAAACTTCATAAGTACCGTTGCCATAGCTATACACCTCAAGCCTTTATCTAGTAGTTAATTCCACTAATTTTAACTACTAAAAACACCGTAGATGAAATTAAAGATTCTGTAAAATTAGACAAAAAGGGTTGCGAAAATTTCGGGGGGGGGGGTAGATTAATGTTGTAGGCAATAAATCTTAACTCAGGAAATTTAATTATGTTGAAAAAGCTTTCAATCGCTTCTGGATTAACTACCGCAGGATTAGCGTCTGCTTTAACTTTAATAGCATCTGTTCTTCCTGCTCAAGCAGCAACTATAGAACAAACTGTAAGCAATTTTTCTAACCCAATCTCATTTGATGGCTTTGATTCTTCTGTAGGAAACCTTACAGGAGTTTCTTTAGACTATAATTTCTCTGCTACAGGTTCAGCATTTGACTCAGCACAATTATGTACATCTATTCAGGATTGTGAAGGAAGTTTTGTCTTATCTTTGTTGGGTGATGGAGCATTTGCTGGTTTGTCTGATATAGACAGTGTTTTTGTTAGCAATTCTCAAGTAGATGATGGGGTTTCTGTAAATTTGAGTATAATAGACTGGCAAGTGTTCGACACCAGTGCGTTTGTAGATGTCGCTTCTGTTGGTGATGTGGTTGTAGAGTTTTTTGCAGATGGAGACCTTGGCAATGACTCTTTTGCTGGTCTTAATCTTTCCGAAGTATCAGGAGAAGTGACTTTAAAATATGAGTTTGAGGAAGTATCTAAATCAACACCCGAACCTACTTCTATGCTAGGCTTACTAGCTATAGGTACTATTGGTGCTACCTCCCTGAAACGCAAACAAAAAGAAGAAAAGTAGGTTCACAGATCTAATTTCTGGCAAACCTACCTCAATTTTAAAAGCTAACTATAAGTATATCTCTAAATATTCGATTTTGACAAGATGCACCCTAAAAATATTAGGGTGTGTCTTTCAACTTTTGTTTATGCAATATTCTGTCGAGCAAAACAATTTGAATTTACAATTTATTTCTCCTTAAAAAATCAGGTAAAATTCCACTCCTTTTCTATCAACTCCTGAGCATAACCATTATGTTCCCAAGCACCAGTTACAACTCCAGCAACACCTACAATAACAACACCAACCACTGGAATTTTTTGCAATTTTTTAAACTCTGTAATTTGGTAGCAACGACAGTCTCCTGTTGTCACCAAACGTGCCCAATGTTCGCAATTAAACCGGAACAGTTCATACTTCCAATTTTCGTGAAACTGAGCAACAGAAACGTGCATCGCTTTTTGAATTTTCTCTTTTTCTAAATGCGTCACCCACTGTGCAGGTTGAAAACGTTCACAGTCAATATGCCAAATTGCTAGTCTTCCTGTATTTTTTTGGCGATCGCTACTTTCATGCAACAAAGCCGGTTCCCATGCTAAAGATTCTGAATCATTTATTTGCACTGAGTAATGCAAAATGTTTGGGTTTTGAAGATCGTGATGATACAACAAGCGTCCATATTCAGGATGAAAGAAATTGTTGTCAATTAGAGAACAAAGGTTTAACATAACAAAAATTCAAGGTTAATAGGACTTATACAAAGAAAGCGGGTTTCTTGGTTAGTTTGCGTAAGTTCTGTTACTAACTGATCATTCTGCCTAAAATCCAATCGAATAGCTATTAAAATTTTGGCAGTTGCTTTTCCGACTCCAGAAGATGTACCTGTCACCAATACAGTATATCCCATGTTGTTTTCTTTGCTTTTCTAAATGGCAATTTTTAAGTATATACCATAAACATCTATAGCAATCCTAGAAACCTGGTTTATTTTAAATACGCCACCATATTAACATCTACCTCCCATAAACCTGGTTTCTTATGTTTCTTATAGTAAGCATTCAGCTATTAGCAGTCAGCTCTCATAGTCGTTTGTTTTACATTTTTCCCCTATTCTATTTCTCGATCTCCTGACTTCTGACTCCTTTGCCAAAAACCCGCACCTTTGCAAAGATACCAAATAACCTCTATAAAAGTTATACATAGCAATTCTCGCGATCTAGATCATTTGTTCTTCAATCAGAGTATCACCAGTCAAATATTAAATTGCTATAATTAATAGGGAACATTTTATTGTTTTTCCAAAAGGTAAAAATTATGAATTTCCCTTCAATTATCTTGAGATGTGTTTTGTCAATAATTTTTGTAGTCCAAATTTGGTCAATACATCCTTTGCCTAGTTTTGCCCTAACTATACAAGAAGTACCAAATCCACGACATTACTATCATGGTTGGGTGACAGATATGGCTGAAATTCTCAGTAAAAGTACAGAAACTCAACTTAACCAAATGATTTCCAATTTAGAAGCAAAAAATGGCTCAGAAATTTCTGTTGTGACTGTAGCAGAAACTCAACCCGCAGCAACTCCCAAAGAATTTACTACTAAGTTGTTTAATTATTGGGGAATTGGTAAAAAAGGTCGAAATAATGGTGTGTTGTTTTTAGTTTCTGTAGGCGATCGTCGTGTGGAAATTCAAACAGGTAGGGGAATACAGCGAGCTTTACCAAATGGTAAGGTTAGTAATATTATCAACAGTAAAATTATTCCTGAATTTAAGTTAGGAAACTTTGAAAGTGGTGTAGTTGCAGGTACAAAAGAATTAGTAACATCCCTGAAAACAGAGAAATATCAGTTAGCTACAACTTCTACTGCAGGTTTAGTAACATCCCCGAAAACAGAGAAATATCAGTCAGCTACAAATTCTAACGCAGGTCTCGTTAGTTGTATCTTCATATATATAGGTATCTTCATGGGTATCTTACTGATATGGATGTTCTGGAGTATCCTCAAAAGTATTGATAGAGTCCAGATGAGTCCGCAAAGCACCTATATTAGTCGCAGTAAAAATTATAGAACTACTGGCAGTAGATCGACTAACAGAAGTAGTAGCATTTACAGTGGTGATAGTAGCGGTAGCTATGGAAGCGATAGTGGTAGTTTTGGTGGAGGTGGCAGTTATGGTGATGGTGGAGGTGGCAGTTTTGGTGACAGTTTTAGTGGAGGTGTGAGTTATGGTGATGGTGGAGGTGGCAGTTTTGGTGGCAGTGATGGTGGTGGTGATGGCGGTGGTGATGGTGGTGGTGGTGATTGAAAATTTGCCCACCCCACAAGTATTAGTTGTAGTGGACTGACACAGCTAAAATGGCAAGTACTGAGGTTTTAATTTTACCGAAAAATTAAGGTATAAAGCCTCTCCATTCATGGAGAAAAAAGAAAAAATTCCTTTTAACCCAATCCTCTTCCTTTCAAGGAGAGGTAATTCTAAATTCGCACATTCTAAATTCTAAATTCTTGAAAGCGTTATCTCAAAAAACAGTCAACCCCGCAGGGAAGTTTCATGGAACTTCCCTACATTTGAAAATTAAAAATATTCTTAGAAAAAAGTAGTTTACTTTATTCAATTTATTTAATTAAAAAGTTATGCCATTAAGAGCTTTGTTGAGTATGGATATATTCAACATATTGATTTTGAAACAACTGTTAATCTCTCTTTAGAAAATAAAAATATTTCTCATTGGTGCTATTCCCCGATTCAAAATTTTTCTTGTAACTGCTAATTTTTTCCAAGTAGATAATTATAAATTTAGAAGCAACGAAGCTTATTTAAAAGATCGCTGTAATAAACCAGAAATATTCAGCAAATATTCCTATCAAAAATTAGGTTTTTGAGTAACCTGATTTGGTAGTTCAGCTTCAGTATCAGGAGCAGTATAATAAATATAAACCTTATCAAATTTTATTATGTCTGTACAAAATCTTACTAAAGTTGTGGTCAAATGAAAACTTTATTCAAATGGACAATTAAAGAATATCATCATCTAATTAATACTGGAATATTTGTTAACCGTCGTGTGGAACTTTTGCATGGGGAAATTGTAGAAATGTCACCGGAAAGTCCAATACATACTCAAATTACAGAAACTAGCGTTGAATATCTACGCTCTCTGCTCAAAGATTTAGCTTATGTTCGGGAAGCACATCCTATTACTCTGTCTAATTCTGAACCTCAACCGGATATTGCGATCGCACACCCACCCAGAAATAATTACTATCAACGTCATCCTTATCCTGAAGATATTTTTTTGCTGATAGAAATTGCTAATACTACTCTAGGTTATGACTTAGGGGAAAAAAAGCAAGCTTATGCAAAAGCGAAAATTTTAGAATATTGGGTAGTAGATGTGGAAAATCGACAAATTTATGTTTTTCGACATCCTCAAGCAGATAATTATGGATCTGAAATTATTTTCCGCCAAGGAAAAATTAACCCCCTAGCATTTCCAGATATTTCTGTTTCAGTTAGTTCTTTTTTCGCAGAAAATTAATGATAAAAAGAAGCTATGGTTATTGAGCAAGAATATGAGATTTAAAATTCAAAATTAATGTAGTTTAAATGTAGTTTATTTTTAGACGCTAGTGTGATGAACAAAAAAATCAAAATAGGTTTGTGTGTGATTGTATTGCTTTGTTTAGGAGGAGTAGGAATTACTGTTTTCCAACGAGCAAAAAAATTAGACAAAGAAATTATTTATCAGCAAACTGTCGATCCTGATTCTAGTTTTCAAGACGGTGAAATTATGGCATATAAATTCAATGACTATGACATGACGATTGTTTCTTTTATTGGTAATTTTGATTTGATATACAAACCATCCCAGGCTGAATCAGTCAAAACTGTTGCAACAAAATCGAATTATAAATATATAGTTAATGGCTCATTTTTTGAAGAATCGAAAGAACACGCTGGATGGCTTTCTGTATTAGGTAAAGTAAAAACTCCGGTCAAAGAAGATAAACAACTTTCCCATATTATTAGCTTTAACCCAAATACAGAAGAGTTGAAGTTTGTTGAAACTAAACTATTTGAACCTTCAACTGAGAAAACTAATATTGAATTTCAGTCCGGTCCGTTAATTATAGATAGTAATCAAGTAACAACAAAATATATTAACCAATCTCTTAATGGTCTTTTGCTATTTGAAAGAACATTATTAGCCTATACAGAAGAAGACCGAAGAAAATATTTTATTATTACTAAAGAGAATGTCAAATTAGATGAGCTGGCAGACTATTTGTTAAAGCTTTCTGTGTTTTCAGGTAAGACCTTACATATTGTTAATTTAGATGGAGGTTCTTCGGTGGCATTGTATTCTCAAACCCATCCAGAATTGAATTTTAATGAAACAGCTATATTGCCTATATTATTAGGATTAAAGTGAGGCATTATGTAAATTTGGGCTTAATTATGTAGCGAATATTATTTATAGTTCAACAATTATGAAAATTAGGAGTAAAATTTGTGATTGTAGTGATTGTAGGTTGGGTTAAGCGCAGCGCAACCCAAAAAAACTTTTAGAATCAAAGGGTTTTGTTGCATGAATGTTGCGATCGCAACTACCCACGGGACGACGACTCTCATATTTAATTGCTCAAGGAAAACAAGCTGCAGTAAAAATAATTTCAGTATTTCTTCGGTACTGTTAGTTCTTAAATTTTATTTATAACTGACCCGTCCGAACATGATATAATACCAATTTTAAAAAAGAATGTTACGAATAATAAGTGGGATAAAAAGATTTTGCAGGAAATGTTCCTTTGACAAAGCGGTCGTTAGCGCAGCTTCCCGTAGGGTGGGATGGCCAGGGGACCTCGCCATATCCAATCGACCAAGAGAGCGGTGCGACCCCGCGACAACGCCAGCTCGCTTGCGGAACGCGCACCAAGAGAAAAAGAGAGTTTACGACCTAAAAACTGGTATTGAAGCAATTCATTCTGACTCCTGACTCCTGAATCCTGACTCCTGAATCCTAAGAAATATCCTAGCTATTTGTAGCAAACATTTATCAAATAGGTATAACACTATTTTCTGAAAATGGTATAACTATTCATTAACACGGAGAAACTCTGAAAGCACTTTATCCAGCTTTTCCTCTTTCACTGCTCCAGTTTTTAGACTAAAACACCAACGATATAAATACGGAATATCGCCATTAGGATCGCGATTGCCTTCATTTGTCACAAATACATTACCCTGTGCTAACTACTAATAATCATAATATTCACTGGATTGAGTGGAGTAAAGCGAGTTAAATTAGCTATAGGTATAGATCGAGATAACTGTACTTGCAAAAGACGATAATTCCAACTCCGATCGCTCTTTTTTCTTTCCTCTACCCAACTTAAAGCAGTATGCAAATTTTCCAAACTGGTAAATGCTAATACTATCATTCCTCCAGGTAGCATCCTCATCCCACAAACTCCCAGAATATTCCTAAGTTTACCACTACTACCCCCAATAAAAATTCTATGGGGAGGGCGCAGGTGATGCAAAATATCAGGAGCATTACCGTGAATAGAAACTACATTGTTCACCTGAAAGCGACGGCAGTTTTCTTCAATTAAACTTGTTCCAGCAGCAGTTTTTTCAATTGCATATACTGTAGAATCACTAAAAAGGCGGGCAATTTCAACTGAAACAGAGCCACTACCAGCACCAATATCCCAAATAACTTGTCCTGGTTGCAAACCCAACTCAGCCAAAATTAACACTCGTATTTCCCGTTTAGTCATTAACCCTGGGCGGTCATCGTAAGTAAAAAAATAACTATCCGGTATTCCCAACCAAGGTAAATTAGTTAAATCCACAGATTGATTAGCTAATTTACCTTGACGTAATAATACTACTACATTTAAAGGAGCAAATATTTCTTGTTTTGCTTCATCTATAGACCATTGTTGAACTCGTTCATCCTCACTACCGATATTTTCACAGACCCAAAAATGATAGTCAATTGGTAAATCTAAAGCCAATAATAAATTAGCGATCGCTTTTGGTGTATGAGTATTGTCTGTTAACACTGCTATTTTCTCAATTCCCTGCTGCAGTGCTTGAATCAACTCATCCATTGAGCGACCATGAACGCTAATTATTTTAGCATCTTGCCAAGGAATTTTGAGGCGACTAAAAGCTAATTGTACCGAACTCAGATGCGGATAAAACCTTAATTTTTCTGGCGGAAAATGAGTTACTAATAGCCGCCCTAAGCCAAAAAATAAAGGGTCTCCTGAAGTTAAAACTACGATACAACTGTTGGGGATATCTAAATGCTGTCGTATTTCTACAATTGTCTCAAGTATATCTTCCAGTACAATAATTTCGGCAGAATGATTAGGGAAATAACGGAGATGGCGATCGCTTCCTACTAACACAGTCGCCCTTTCAACAATTTTCCGCACTGACTCATTTAGTCCAACAACTCCATCTAAACCTATGCCAATAACATTTATACTCACGTTGACATCCTCTCCCATTAAATCAAAGATTATAACAGGAGATTCCCAAACCTCGCGATTTAGGTTTACTGCTTGAGTGGCACTTATCTAGACTGTTCCCAGTCCCCGACAGTACGCCTAGACAGTCANATTCATACAATGTTCCATACTCAACGTGATGATTCAAAATGGTAAACCCCAGAGCTACAAAGTAGAAATCTAGTTAACTTCCAACTAAGGGAGTTTTTGGCGATCGCTACTTTCATGCAACAAAGCCCATATAAATTATCAATTCTTTCCACCTACTCCCTACTCCCTCTTTTCCGGAGAAGTCTAATAGACTGGATATTTGCCGACTATACCTATGATGATTATGAACCACAACTGCCAAAGTCTGGGCTACAATCTAATTCACAGCTACCACAATCTAATTCTGGGAAATCACAGCTATCACAATTACAGTTTGGCAAAGCAGACTCACAGCTCTCTTCGGCTACATCACCGCAACAATTAATGAACTTAGAAGGTTGTTTTTTTTTTGGATTTCTTTTCGAGACTAACTGCCTGTAACTTCAAAATTTGATTAGCCTCTTTACAAGCTTTAAACCTTTGACGTGCAGCTTGAATAGCTCCTGAAAAATCTTGCTCAATAAACATACGCTTAATATAATGAGAACAAGATTCATCATTGTACAATATTCTATGGGCACAAGAAAATCCTGTTCTCGGCGAAATGTACTGTTGATATCCGTCAATCAAAGCAACAGCAATTTTATTCATAACAAATGAAGATATTAATTCAGGCCAATTTATACTACAAAAATTAAACCCTCATTTCCCAAGACGTACCTCTATTGCCTATTTTTATCAAAAAATCATGTTCGGACGGGTCAATTATAAATAAAATTTAAGGACTGACAGTACCTACATTACCAAAGAAATACTGAAATTATCTTTACTTTCCTCCTTTCTTCCCTCCTGACTCCTGACTCCTGACTCCTGACTCCTCACAACAGTTATTTTATTAAGTATTCAACCAAAGATAATATTACAGAAGTCCATTTTCAGAAAAAGTATCAAATTATTAAGGTCTGTTGCAATTTCTTCACATATCCTCAGAGAATCAACTACGACACCCAAGTCCGTGATACCATCCCAACTTGTAAGTATAAAAAAAAGATTGGGAGAAGACCTTTGACTCTGAGAGTTGCTGTTGTTGGTTCTGGCCCAGCAGGTTCATCTGCTGCTGAGACTTTAGTAAAAGCAGGTATTGAAACTTATTTATTTGAACGTAAACTAGATAATGCTAAACCTTGCGGTGGAGCTATTCCTCTGTGTATGGTTAGTGAATTTGACCTACCACCAGAAATTATCGATCGCCGCGTTAGAAATATGAAAATGATATCTCCCTCTAATGTTGAGGTGGATATCCATATAGAAAAACAAGATGAATATATAGGTATGTGCCGTCGGGAAGTTTTAGATGGCTTCCTTAGAGACCGGGCAGCTTCTCTCGGAGCTAACCTGATTAATGGCACGGTTTATAAACTGGATATTCCTACTAATGATAGAGACCCCTACACTCTTCATTACTCTGACCATTCAGAAGGTGATATCCAAGGTACAGCTAAAACCTTAAAGGTAGATTTGGTTATTGGAGCTGATGGGGCAAACTCTCGTATAGCTAAGGCCATTGATGCTGGAGATTATAATTACGCGATCGCTTTCCAAGAGCGTATTCGTCTGCCAGAACATCTCATGGCATATTATGAAGACCTAGCAGAGATGTATGTGGGTGATGATGTGTCCCCAGACTTCTATGCTTGGGTATTCCCCAAACATGACCACGTTGCTGTGGGTACTGGCACAATGAAAGTCAACCAGGCCCAAATCAAAAAGCTACAAGCGGGTATTCGCGCTCGTGCTGCAAAGCGTCTGGAAGGTGGAGAAATCATCAAGGTAGAAGCTCACCCGATTCCCGAACATCCTCGTCCTCGTCGGGTTCGTGGTAGAGTTGCTCTAGTGGGAGATGCTGCTGGTACTGTAACTAAGTCTTCTGGTGAAGGTATTTATTTTGCGGCTAAGTCTGCTCGGATGTGTGCTGAAACTATTGTGGAGACTTCTAATAATGGTGCAACTATTCCCACTGAAGCAGATTTAAAGCTTTATTTGAAGCGGTGGGATAAGAAGTATGGCATGACTTATAAAGTATTAGATATTTTACAGAGAGTATTCTATCGTTCTGATGCTACCCGCGAAGCTTTTGTAGAAATGTGTGCTGATATGGATGTGCAGAAGCTAACTTTTGATAGTTATTTGTACAAAACTGTCGTACCTGCTAATCCTTTAGTTCAGATGAAGATTACTGCTAAAACTATTGGTAGTCTTCTCCGGGGTAATGCTTTAGCACCTTAGTGCCGCTACGCAGAAGTTAAAAGTCAAAAGTTAAAAATCAAAAGTTAAAAGCGAGTGCGTAATTCTGAGGAAACCTCAGAATGTAAGACGCACTCAAGACAGTCAATAATTTTTGATTTGTAATTGTTTTAGGATTTTGTAACTGGTCAGTTATTTCTACCATCCTGCACTAGATGTGTTAAAGTCCAAAGTTAATTAAGTTAATCTTAAAATCTTGCGGAATATTGCTGCGGGATTTTAAGGTTGATATGTAGAGTGTTTTGCATACAAGTTAAATATTCTACTGAGCTATCAAAAGATATGGGGCTGTGGCTCAGATGGATAGAGCAAGCGCCTCCTGAAATATCGGGCACCATGTGAGGAAACTCCGTGAGTGAATGTGGTCAAATTCAAGGAAGCCTAAGTCTATTATTTGTAGATATGGTAATCTTGAGCCAAGCTTTACCTAATTATTGGTGAAGAAGGTGCAGAGACTAGAGTTTTAAGGAGAAATAAAATTCTGCTTAAACTAGGCCACCACCTAAAGCTATTTTGGAGCTATGGTGAAGGGATAGTCCAGAGAGTGGGGAAACTCACACAAATCTGAAGCGCTAGGTCGCGCGTTCGAATCGCGCCAGTCCCGTTTTCGGCGTTGGTGAAGTGGGTGTATGATATTAATCTTAATTATTGAGGAGTCAGGAGTCAGGAGTCAGGAGGGAAGAAAGAAGAAGCAAAGAGTAGTAGAAGGAGAAAGTTTTTTGTTCGCGCTCTTATGCGGACATGATATCATACCTCAAATCACCAAAGCCAAAATCAATCTTATGACATCTTTTAGCGATGCTCGGCAGTATGCTCCGACAACTGAACGCAACCGCTCATTTATCTTGGAAGTGCTACAGCGAGTTTTGCCTCCAACGGGAAATATTTTAGAAATTGCTAGTGGTACGGGAGAACATTCTGTTTTCTTTTCTCCCCACCTACAACCTCGTCAGTGGTTTCTTTCTGACCCCAACCCAATGTTGCGCGATAGTATTGTAGCTTGGCAACAACATAGTCCGTCAGATAATTTGCATTCTCCTCTTGATATTGATGTGCGAGAATCAGTTTGGGCGGTGGAAAAAGAGGGTATTGAGATTGCTGCTATTGTCAATATTAATATGATTCATATTAGTCCCTGGTCAACTAGTTTGGGATTAATGGCAGGTGCGGGACGTTTGTTGCCAAAGGACGGGGTGCTATATTTGTATGGTCCATATAAACAAGGTGGGGAACATACTACACCAAGTAACCAGAGTTTTGATGAGTCTTTGCGTTCTCAAGATCCTGAGTGGGGAGTGAGAAATTTAGAGGATGTTATCGCAGTAGCGGATAAGGAGGGGTTAAGGTTTGTGGAGATGGTAGAAATGCCTGCAAATAATTTGTCTGTGATTTTTCATAAAAACTAATATCATTGAGAAAATCTCATTGAGAAAATGGGTTTGCGTAGATTGCGTTGAGGAAAGTTAGTGCCATCTTATCCGTTAGGATAAACTCAACACATATGTATTCTATACCTATTGGTCTTTTTTTTGTATTGCACTGCGACTTTTTTTGAGGTTATATCATGTCTGGATAATTAGCGATCAAAAAACCTTATCCTTTTCTTGCTTTTTCCTTCTTCTTTCTTCCCTCCTGACTCCTACGTCGTTTATTCATAAGTATTCAACCAGACATGATATCACATTTTGAAGTGCGGAATGTGGGTTCCTATTCTTGTTCCAATTCCCCACTATTATCATCATTGCCTATTGCAAAATTAACGCAACTTCCTTAGCAAAATAAGTCAAAATTAAATCCGCACCAGCACGTTTCATACTGGTTAGAGTTTCCAACATCACCTTTTTTTCATCTATCCAACCTTTCTCACCAGCAGCCTTAATCATGGCATATTCGCCACTCACGTTATAAGCAGCTACAGGTAGATTTGTTGTCTTTTTCACCTCACAAATAATATCTAAATAAGCCAGCGCCGGCTTAACCATCACCATATCTGCACCTTCGGCAATATCCAAAGCTACTTCCTTGATGGCTTCCCTAGCATTAGCAGGGTTCATTTGATAAGTCTTTTTGTCCCCAAATTTTGGCGCAGAATCCAAAGCATCCCGAAACGGGCCATAATAAGCTGAGGCATATTTGGCAGAGTAGGCAAGTATTCCCACATCGAAGTATTCAGCAGCATCAAGAGCTTTGCGAATCGCTCCAATACGCCCATCCATCATATCTGAGGGAGCGACAATATCAGCACCTGCTTCGGCCTGGGATAGTGCTTGTTTGACCAAAACTTCTACAGTAGGGTCGTTGAGAATGACTCCATTTTCCCCCACAATACCATCGTGACCTTCGCTAGAATAGGGGTCGAGGGCAACATCAGTAATGACGACAATATCTGGTACTGTTTGTTTAATCGCTTTTACAGTTCTTTGTATTAACCCATCTGGGTTGTAGCTTTCGGTGCCAACGTTGTCTTTTTTAGCTTCCTCAACTAGGGGGAATAAAGCGATCGCATTAATTCCTAAATTATAAGCATCCTCTATTTCTTTGAGCAGTAAATCTAGAGTATAGCGATAACTTCCTGGCATGGAAACAACCTCGACTTTTTGCCCTTCTCCTTCCATCACAAATAATGGATAAATTAAATCGTTAACTGTCAACTGGGTTTCCTCAACCATACGTCGCAAAGCAGGAGTGCGACGAAGACGACGGGGGCGCTGTACGCCGGGAAATTCTGTGGAAAAATTTGTTTCTGTCATGGGTAGATTAGTTATCCTAATAATTTTGATAGTCATTAATCATAATCAAAAATTGACATCTAGTCAATAGAGATTAGAGAGCTACAAAAAGTTAGCATTTTCAGTAAAGAAGGGCGGAAAAATCAAGGGACTATTGGACTACCTCCTCATTTTTTGATGAAAAATTTAACCTTTTCTTCCACTCAATAAGCTAGGAATTTTTATAAGTTACGGTTCTAAAGAAAAACTTTGGCTGTGTTACCTTGTAATTTTCTTTTAACTTAGAAGTTTTTTGTGATCGCTTGAGTTGAGCAAAGGCTGTTCGCTAGATGAACGGAAAACTGAAGCAATCAATGCTTCAAGCATTCCAGTATTTTTCTGATCTGAATTATTCACTAAAACTTCTGGAAGTTTCAATTCAGCAAAGTGTTTTATTTTTTCTAAATCTAAATATCCATCGCGACCCAGGTTATCAATCATGGCTTGCAAAAATTCGATTTTTGCTTGATTTTCCATCTTAGTCGCGTCAAACTTGGCTAAATTTTTACATTTTTGTGCCATTGCCTCTAGCTCGGCAATCTCTACCCCATGTTGGGATCGAACCAGTTCTCCCTGAAGTTCCGTTAGTGCCTGAGTATAGGCAAGTTTTTGCTTTTCTTCCTCAGCCTCCCGCTCTTTTTTCAAGGTCTCTGCTATGAGTTCAAACTCTTTTTGTCTAGTTAGTTCCTTCTCAACTCCATCAGGCAAATCGATTTCATTAATAAACGTGCCGACAGCTCTAACGCCATAAGCATCAAGTGCGGAACTAATGAAATCAATTGCATCTCTTTGTCTGTCACCTCGATTGTGATGAAAGTCCAGTGCCTCGTAGTCCTGAGCGGAATTACGAAAGTGAGTGCCGACCATTGGCCCTATAACTCTGGTGACGAGATTTTTAATAGAGCTAAATTTCATGGGGTTTACAGAGTTATCGAAACGAGCGACGGTTGGATTCGAGACTCCAACTAAGAGGGAACCTACGCGGGAGAGCATTTTGGGAGCGTCTTTGCCCGCGATACTGATTACCTGCGTCACCTCCATACCAAAAGCAAATCCATCTTTGGAGCGAAGCTTTAAAGCCAGAAGTTGCGAGTCGTAGTTGCTAGCTGGCTTGGGTTTGTTAGACCAGTCGAGGGTAATTTCATGAGTGGGGACGATTTCCACTCTCTGCACTTTTGGATTGATGGGATATTTACCTGGATAGAGCGGAGTTTTCAAAACCCCTTTGTATCCGCAGTCAACAGGCTCGTCTTGGGTGTGGGGATTCTTACCAACATCAGAAATGATAACCCCGACATGCCCTGCGGGAATATCGGTTAATGGCACTTGTTCGACCTTGACGAACCAGGGATTGAGATACCAAGACCCCGATGGCAGAACTTCCTCTTGTAAGCCTTTGTATCCATCAGCATCAATAAATTTCTGACCGTTTTGGAAGTTATCGTGATCTGGTATAGGCGAACCGGCAATTTCTCCCTCTGGAAGGGGTATTCCGTCCTCAGTTTTCACAATACCAATCTTATCTGAATCAATGACGCATACCCGCAAGTCTTTGGGACTCATGCGATGTTGCGTCGCGTTGGCTGTAGTGATGACGGTGAACAGCTTGGTATTGATTCGGTAAGTGGTATCCCTCAAAATACCAAGCTGCCGACCTGTCTGACCATGTTTCAAAAATGCCCGGGCATCTTGGAAATCATCGCAGTTGACAACTTTACCCAACATTTGTCCAGGTGGAATAGATTCTCCATCTTGAGCAATCACCAGTCCGATTTCTCCTGGGGGAATCTGAATCTCTTTTTCCTTGAGGATTTTGTAGAACCAAGGATGTCGGAAATGTAAACCGGGACACAGCACATCAGGTTGCCAACCTGTTTCTCCTTTGAGAGCAATTCGTTTGTTCTGGGGTAAAGAACCGCGTCGAGGGGCAATTTTTTTGTAGACTATCCCAATTTCCCCATCCCTAATGAAAACTCTGCTTTGCCAAGTAACGATCGCCACGGGAGTAACTATTATTCCACCCAGCAAGACGAGCCACACGATTACACCCCCTCCCTCTCTACCGGTTTGAGCTAAGACGAGAGGTTTGTTTAGAGAGATTAACCTAAGCGATGGACTCAGAGCAGTTGAGCGATCGTAACGAGTGGGTTGTGACGTAACATTTAGATCTGGCTCAACAGCTAAGGAGCGTGTCTGAAAATTATTGGTTCCAAAGATAATCCCGATTGTTGCTAGCCCGATCAATGCCACTTTTTTTAGAGAAACTCTTGAAGATTGCATAGTTTAAATTCCATTGAAATTGGTTTGATTTTTGTCTAATTTTTCAATCTTTGAGCATATGTGTTTCCGTTGAAACTACTCGACAAACAAGCGCTCAAACGAGGTAATAAATGATTAAAACTGTCTTTTCGCAATCCAAACCACCCACCCGGATTGTTCGGATTTGTAAAGAATAAAGATGGGAGATGTCCTTCTGGAGCATCTGAGGTAAACTCCAACTCCTCATTTTTGAGCCATTCATTGTTTTTGCGCCAACCGACGCGATCGCAAAATTTGTAGAAAATGTTGTTATCGAATTTACCTAGCTGACCTCCAACCTGAGACCAAATTTGTTGCTGTAAGCTTAATCCAAATTGACCTTTGCTATACTCTATCCATAATTTGTCGATCTGTTTGAGGTCGGGGCAAGGCAACACATCGATGTCTTTTACTCGTAACCAACCATTCGTTTGCCGATCGGCAAGTTCGAGCAGAACTCTAGTTGTTTCTATATCTGCCTCTTTCCATTTTTCTGCTGCTAGAAGATCGCTTAGGTGGGTGTAGTTTGCCAGAGGTTCTGGAGGTTCGGGAGGTCCTGGTTCTGGAGGTTCGGGAGGTTCTGGTTTGTCCTTTTTCTTGAACCAGTCTTGGCGCATTTGATGGAGGTTTTGATAAGTCTCCTTTTGACGGCTGCCTAAAACGTCCAACCTTGTTTGCATATGCTGCCAGTAGTTTCCAACTTCCTGTGTTTGAGATGGACCCACATTCCGCACTTCACAATGTAACACATAAGGTATACATGAATCATCATCAGAATTTGAGCCAACAAATTCAACAAATTAATTCTATAAAACATAAAAAAATGAATGTCATCAGTATTGTTGGTGAACCAGGGAGTTTTGTTGGCAGCAGAAAACACGGGAACAATTACGCTCCAGTTGAAAGCATCAATCAATTTTCATGATCGCAGGTAGTGCGATGGTGCTCCGCACCGTCCGGAGGATGATCACCGCTCATTAAAATCACAGATAATATTTTTGACAAGCAGAGGGTAAAAACTTTAAAATCAAGCTCCGTTCTTCAGTGAGATTAACTACTTTTTTGGATTGATTTATAGTTAGCAAATGAATGCCTTGAAAGCATTGAAATATCCATCTTAATGTGGGGGTATTTGTTAGTTTTCCTAACTGATTCTTGACTGCATTATTGGTTCTTGTTAAAGTATTTCTCAACTCTCTTTGGCCTTTTTTAAAGTCATTGGCACTCTAGTTATCCATTTTAAGTTTGAGATTAACTGGAGATTCTCTTGGCTATATAAGGCACTATCACAGACCATAATACTATCTAGTTTTATTTGTTTTTTGACCTCAGTTAAAATTTGACCAAATACTGCTTTATCTGATTCATTACCATCAGCATTCCTCATAAACAATGGTATTCCACTATCACTACTGACAACTAAATCTAATACACATTGTTTTAAATCTGGTCGATGGTCGCGAGAATATCCTTTTGTTATTAATATAGGTCTTTTTTGATCATTTTCAGAAGATTCAATTTGATTATATTCTCCATGTAAATGAAATGATGTTGAATCTAAGTGAGCATATTTAGTCTCTATGTTAAATTTTTTAATAACTAATAATCCTATCTCTACAAATAAATTTGTTAGTCCTAATTGATAGGTATTATCCATGACTCTACCAATTTTATCGTCGTTTAAATATTCACCTGAGATATCTATTCCTAATAATTTTTCTACCGCCTTGTCTTCAAAAAACTGACTAAACAAATATAAAGGACGTGATACCATTCCTAATCCGTTGATAATTAAAGCTTTAATTACTTGGCCTGATGTGATTTTCTCTCGATTATCTACTCCTAAATTTTGGTTAATTATTTCCACAATTCCTATCTCATCAATTAGTCCTGCAACTATTCCTAAGTGGTCGAGATTTTTAATTGTTATTTCTTCCATCTACTGACATTTTTTTTATACTAAAAATTATGAGATCATAAAGCTGATGATCTCATCTGAAGTCACTAAACACCATAAGTAATTCTACTTAATTAAATACACAAGTTTTATGTAACCTCTTGTAATATAATTTGAAGTGCGGAATGTGGGTTAAAAGCTAAACCAGAGCGACCACAAAATAAAATTAAGATTAGCATTCTTCATTAAAACCGTTCTAAACTGAATAGGCAGTGTAAATAGTTTGTAAGGCTCTTTGCACAATATCTTCATCTGAAAGTGCCGATAAGGCTAAAGCTGGTGGCCCCCCATTTAAAACCATAATGATAGGCTCTTTAATGTATGGATAAAGATTAAACCATTGGTTAAACTGCCCCGGAGGAAGATCGTTTTCTGGAGTTAATATCCAGGTAGTTGATAAATCCCAGAATGGCTCATCGAATAACAAATAAACTTTGTCTAAAGTCCCCATTCCGAGTCGATCGATAGCTTGCTGCTTATTTTTGGGCAATACAGGATTGAACTTGATATCTCCTGTTTTGAGTACACCAAGGGGGACTGTTACCAAAACCGCATCAAAAGATTGATTATTAATTTTCTCAAAACCCAGTGTCACCCCTTTTTGAGTTCTCGAAATTTCCTTAACCAGTGTATTCAATTTAATTTTGTAGTCTCCCTTGAAGGCTGCCAAAATACCTGCGTATCCATCTGGGAATATGACATCGGGACCATCATAGTCGTTCACAAAGAGATAAGCCAACTGATTGATTTGATCTTCATTTGTTCCAGCCGTGTGCTGGATACTAACAACATTTTCCAACCATTCTGGGGCATCGCGGTCTCTAATTTTACGCCCACCACGTCCTCGAATAATGTAATCCTCTTTTTTAGTTTGGATAAGTCGCCGATCCAGCCCCTCGGCCAAATTCACAAGGGGGTTTCCGTTTATCCCATGAATCCAACTAGCTCCCAGTTCCAATGGTATTCCCAGTCGGTCATCTGTCCATATCCGTCCACCAATGCGATCGCGTGCTTCAAACACAGTAACTTCTCTACCATTTGTGGAAAGTTTATGTGCTGAGGCAAGGCCGCTCATTCCGGCACCAATAATTGCAATCCTATCAGCGCTACGTTCCAAAATTGAGTTAGCTGCCCGAAGCCCAGATTCGTAGGCAGAATGAACTGTACTGTTGTACTTTGGAAAAGTAGCTTCGCCAGCAAAAAATATCTTCTTGTCAATGGGCTGCTCTAGGGCACGAATGTCACTGCGCGAAGCTCCCTTTGGGATGTATGAATATGAGCCGTATGTGTAGCGATCGCGACTCCAATTGGTTCGGATGTAGCCTAAAAGCTTTTGTTTTTTTGCCTGAAAACCCTCCCAGGGTAAGAAATTCAAAAGTAAGCTACTGGTAACTCCATGTAGTAATAATCGTCGATTCATTTTTAGCTAGATTTATCAAAGAGTCATTAGTTACTTTATAGCGCTTTTCAGATTGATGAACCACATCGTTACAACCAAAACCTTGTAGGGGCGTTTCGCTGCGCGACATATAAAGCGGAGCTTTGCGCCAGCAAATGGCCATTCGCCCCTACTGTAGTCTACCGACATGAAAACTGCTGTAACCTAAATTTGATAAATATTAAGTATAGTCAAAAAAGTGTTTGGGAAAGGTTGAGCGATCGCGTATCTGCTATAATTTTCCGTATTTAGATTCCACAAAATTCTCAATCTGTCGAACTACTGATTAGAGAGCTACAAAAAGTCAGCATTTTCAGCAGAGAAGGGCGGAAAAATCAAGGAGGAATGTTTTTTTCTACTGAGAACTTTTTACTGTCCAATAAAATTTGTACAACTTATTTTTACAATCCTATGAAGAAAAAATTGATTATTCTTTTAAAGAATATTTCCCTTATATATGTGGGTCTATTTTTGTTGAGCTTAATTTTTGCATTTTCAATCCCATTACCTTATTTTGATTTTGGAGAAGTCGTCGATCTACAAAAAGGCTGCTATCGGACGAATGATGATTTTATAGTGGATCATATTGAGTGTCGAGGTTTGCCCATAAATGGGTTAGTGAAGTTTTTTTTGAATTTCTGGATGCGCTTGTTAGTTTCGGCAGCTTTGGCATTTCATTTTACTGAGGCTGCATATTCCACTTTGCTATATTGGTCTCCCTTATTTTACTTGCTATGGTATGCAATAAAAGGGCGGCATTTAACCAAATAGGACTCTTGAGCATCAGTAATAATTTTGAGATTGGGAAAGTCGGTAGCAAGGCAAATTTGGTCAACCTCACTGCGACTATGAGGCAGATAGGAACAAAGATACCCATCACCCGCCACAAATAACTTCAGGTGCTGCACATCAACCTTCAGTCGGTCGGTTTGCATGGGCGTTGTTAGACCAGGATCATATAGCGCTGTGCGCAGGCAACAGGCAACAGACAACAGGCAACAGGGGGAATAAAAATCTGATAATATAAGACTTTTAGCTATTGGACACCTCTTGTAATTTGTAAATATGCCAGCGCACATTGCTATACATCTTGAAGAGTAGATAGATTGAGTGATGGGATTGCTACATATAGTAGCAATTGAAATTCAGAAAGAAAATCTTTATAATCTGCCTCTTGAGTCTCACGTTACGTCATCCTTTAGCATTTAGTCATCAACCGTAATTTTCTGAGAAATTGGATTCGAGGCCACTTATGCCAAAGCTATTACAAATCGGGGAGTTGGCAAAACAAACCGGACTATCCATTCGGACTTTAAGGTACTACGACGAAATTGGTTTGCTGGTGCCCTCGCACCGTACTGAGGCGGAGTATCGACTGTATAGCGAAGCAGACATTGCAAGACTACAACAAATTTTGTCGTTGCGACAGTTGGGTTTTTCACTCAAGGAAATTCGTGAATGTTTGGAGAATCCGGATTTCTCCCTACCAAATGTAATCAATCTGCATTTGGCGCAACTCCAAGAGCAGATGGCTGTGTCCCAGTCGCTCTTTACCAAGCTCAGTACCCTAGCCCAACAACTCGAAACCTCTCAAACCGTTACGGTTGACGATCTCTTACAAATAATGGAGAACCTTACCATGACTCAACAATATTTGACCCAAGAACAACATGATTTGCTCGAAGCCCGATTGAATGCGGGGAGCAATGATGAGCAGACCGAGTGGCTAGATCAGGCGCGATCGTACATGACCCAAGGTCGTGACTTCAATGATCCAGAGGTGCGGCTCATGGCATTTCAGTTTCGTAACGGCCTCTATGGATTAGTCGGTGGTGATCTGCAACTCTATGAAGCGCTGATGCACGTCTATCAGAAAGAGGGAGCTGAAGCCGCTACCTTAGGAACCTTAGATGCCCCCACATTAGACTATCTTCTCAAGGCGATAGCGATACTGTCAGTGCGGGAAGACATGGAAGAGTTTTCGTTAGACCCCTTGACTCCCGAAAGCCGTGAAGTGTTGATTCAAGGCCAGAAATGTATGCGGGAGCTACACCTCGACTTCTTCGGTACAGAAGGGCTACTTTTAGGGCTGCTGGTTGTCGAAACATCCTCAGCAGCACAAGCCCTAAACAACCAGGGGGTGGATTTCGTTATTGCCCAAAATCTCCTCCGAAAGTTGTTAGCTAAACACAAGGTTTCTGATACAAAAATCCCCTCTTATATGAAAAATCTCATCCGAAAGTTGTCAGCTAAACACACCGTTAAATTACCAAAAATTCCCTCTGATACAAAAACCCCCCCAGAAATTCCCTTTACACCCCGTGCCCACCGTGTCATGGAGCTAGCGACTGAACAAGCAGAACAGCAAGGTCACGCTCAGATAACCCCCGAACATCTGTTACTCGGTCTTTTGCGAGAAAGTGAGATGGGTGGTAAGTCAGGTGGCGGTTTGGCCATGCGCATCCTACAAGAGTGCGGAGTAGACTGCCAGAAGTTGAAGCAGCAGCTTAACAGTGTCTGAGGAGAAAGACGCAGACCTAACGTTTATTATGTTTTCTCCATCATGTGGTGACAAGCTCATGGGGTGTCATTTCAGTTATCAGTTAACAGTTATCAGTACCTCCTGCTGTTTGTGTAGCATTCCGTAGGAAACCAGGAGGCTTGAAATAGGGAATATTCTTTTTTTATCCTCTTAAAAGAGGAGGTTTGAGACCCTTTTTTTTCGTTCAATAAGCTTGAGTGCTTTGCAGGGAAAGCTTTTGAAGCTTACTACTCCTGAAAATATTTCTCCCTTAATCTTGAGATTTTCAGCCTTGAAGAGCACACAAAAAGGCTATAAGGCTGATTCTTTTATGATGCGATCGCCACCTAGGCACTTGCGATGACTAGATTATGAGTTGATTTTTCGGCAGTTTATCATCTAAAAGGCTTGTCCTGACTGACTTACGAAGGGATTTTTCCCAGCTGAACCCAATACGGTCAGCCTGTTGTCTCCGGTGCAAATTCTCACTGGTGTTTATCTGACTGGAGTATTGTTACCTTGTCTAGTTACTCTGTTAACGATTGTGCCAGAAAAGTCTCTTCGATTTGCCTTATTGCTGTTAAGTAGGCAGGCGATCGCTACAATCTTTTTTTCTCTATTACTTGCTTGGGCAGGAATATTGATTAAAAGGTCAAAAGAATAGCCCAAAATCCTTGATGGTGATGGCCCGAATCCGATACAATTGTAAATAAATAAAAAGTATTTTTATGTTATCTTAATTATGAGAATAATTATCATTCTCATACATAATTATCCTCCTCAACTTTCCAAGCCGAATTGCTTTGGGGTTAAAAAGGTTGCAGGAGAAGTCCAAGACCAACTATAACCATTACGACTATGCTAAGTATTGAAGCTCCCAAACCTCAGTTAAAGACTTCATTTCTCGAACGCCTCCAAAATCCGGATCGTCCAGTGGTAATCTTTGATGGCGCGATGGGAACTAACATCCAATCCCAAAACTTGACCGCCGAGGACTTTGGTGGACCGGAATATGAAGGTTGTAATGAATATTTAGTCATCACCAAGCCAGAAGCAGTGGCCAAGGTCCATCGTGATTTTCTCGCAGCAGGGGCGGATGTTGTCGAGACTGATAGCTTTGGCTCTAGCCCCTTAGTTCTCGCAGAGTACGATCTAGCCGATCGCGCCTACGAGCTAAGTAGAAAGGCGGCAGAATTGGCTCGCCGTTGTGCGGATGAGTTTACGACTCCCGAAAAACCAAGATTTGTCGCAGGTTCCATCGGTCCAGGAACCAAGCTACCCACCCTCGGCCATATTACTTATGATGAATTGAGAGCCAGCTTCATGGTGCAAGCAGAAGGTCTCTATGACGGGGGTTCCGATCTTTTCATCGTGGAAACCTGTCAAGATGTTCTGCAAATTAAGGCAGCATTGAGTGCGTTTGAGGCGGTATTTGCCAAAAAAGGTTCGCGAATCCCCTTAATGGTGTCCGTGACTATGGAAATCCAGGGAACCATGTTGGTGGGGACTGATATCTCTGGGGTACTGGCAATTCTGGAACCCTTCCCCATTGATATTTTGGGGCTAAATTGTGCCACTGGTCCCAATTTGATGACTTCTCATATTAAGTATCTGTCAGAAAATTCCCCCTTCCCCATTTCCTGTATTCCCAATGCGGGGCTACCAGAAAATGTTGGCGGTCAGGCAGTTTATAAAATGACCCCCGAAGAATATACAACTGCCATGACAGGGTTCATTGCCGAACATGGGGTTCAGATTGTCGGGGGGTGCTGTGGTACGCGCCCAGCACATATTCAAGCTTTAGCCGAGGCTGTGGAATACACCACACTAAAAGAGCGTTCGGTGCGAAAAAATGCCGTGGGGGAGCTTCGAGAACCCATCTCCTATACGCCAGCAGCAGCTTCCATTTATTCCGCCCAAACTTATGAGCAGGATAATTCTTTTTTAATTGTTGGTGAGCGATTAAATGCCAGTGGTTCTAAAAAAGTCCGCACGCTGTTGAATGAAGATGATTGGGATGGGTTATTGGCGATCGCTAAATCCCAAGTCAAAGAAGGCGCGCATATGCTGGACGTAAACGTGGATTACGTCGGGCGTGATGGAGAACGGGATATGCGAGAACTGGTGTCGCGACTGGTGACTAATACGACTCTTCCACTGATGCTTGACTCCACCGAATGGACCAAAATGGAAGCGGGTCTCAAGGTCGCTGGGGGCAAATGTTTGCTCAATTCCACCAACTATGAAGATGGAGAAGAGCGATTTTTTAAAGTGTTGGAACTGGCAAAAGAATATGGTGCAGGAGTTGTAATCGGCTGTATCGATGAAGAGGGAATGGCTCGAACCGCCAAGAAAAAATTTGAAATCGCCAAACGGGCTTATGAGGATGCCCTCAAGTTTGGGATTCCACCCCATGAAATTTTCTATGATACCTTAGCCCTACCGATTTCAACTGGGATTGAGGAGGATAGGGAAAATGCCAAAGCAACCATCGAATCAATTCGACTGATTCGGGAAAATCTGCCCGGTGTTCACTTTATGCTGGGGGTCTCTAATATTTCTTTTGGCTTGAGTCCAGCCACTCGCATCACCTTAAATTCTGTCTTCCTGAATGAAGCGATGAAAGCTGGGATGGATGGTTCGATTGTCTCTGCTGCCAAAATTTTGCCCTTATCGAAGATTGACGAAGAACATCAACAGATATGTCGCGATTTGATTTATGACAATCGCAAATTTGAAGGGGATATTTGCACCTACGATCCGTTGACGAAACTGACGGAAATTTTTGCGGGAGTGAGTGCAAAAGATGCTAGATCGAGTGCTTCCTTAGCAGATTTGCCCATCGACCAACGCTTGAAGCAACATATTATTGATGGCGAGCGGATTGGATTGGATGATGCGTTAAAGGCAGGTTTAGATGCAGGTCATAAAGCACTGGATATCATCAATACTTTCTTGTTGGATGGGATGAAGGTTGTGGGTGAACTGTTTGGCTCTGGTCAAATGCAATTGCCCTTCGTATTGCAGTCAGCGGAAACTATGAAATCTGCAGTGGCTTTCCTCGAACCCTACATGGAAAAAATCGAAGGAGAGGACGAAGATCGCGGTAAAGGTAAATTCCTGATTGCTACCGTTAAAGGGGATGTCCATGATATCGGAAAGAATCTGGTGGATATCATCTTGACCAATAATGGCTACAAGGTGGTCAATCTGGGCATTAAACAAGCCATTGAGGCAATCGTCGAAGCTTATGAGCAGCATCAGCCTGATTGTATTGCCATGAGTGGCTTGCTGGTGAAGTCTACAGCATTTATGAAAGAAAATCTGGCAGCATTTAATGCTAAAGGTATTACAGTTCCAGTGATTTTAGGCGGTGCAGCACTAACACCAAAGTTTGTGTATGGAGATTGTCAAGATACTTACAACGGGCAGGTGATTTACGGTAAAGATGCTTTTGCCGATTTGACCTTTATGGATCGACTGATGCCCGCCAAAGAACAGCATTCCTGGGTGGATACCGAAGGCTTTACAGGGGAATTCGCTCAGTTTAACCAAAAGGGACGCAAGGCGATTGAAGATTCAGATCGAGAACTCAATGGTGATGGGTCCAAATCCGATGGAGAACTCAATGGCGATGGGAAGAAATCCGATGAACCCACTGTCATTGATACCAAACGCTCGGAAGATGTGGCGATTGATATCGAACGTCCTGCGCCGCCTTTCTGGGGGACGAAAATTCTTCAGAGTGGCGATCTAGATTTAGAAGAACTGTTCTGGTACATGGATTTGCAGGCACTGTTTGCTGGTCAATGGCAATTCCGTAAACCGAAAGGTCAATCTCGCGAGGAATATGATTGGTTCCTGGCATCAAAGGTTCATCCGATATTGGAAGAATGGAAGGAAAAAATTCGCACAGAAAAATGGTTGGAACCCACTCTAGTTTATGGTTATTTCCCCTGTGCAGCGATCGGCAATTCTGTTCATGTTTACGAGCCTAGTGTTATCGAGCAGGGGTTAACACCGAAAACAGCAACCCCGTTCGTCACTTGGACATTCCCCCGTCAGAAATCCGGGCGTCGGCTGTGCATTGCTGATTTCATCCGCCCCCTCGAACAGGATAAGTTTGATGTCTTGCCTATGCAGGCAGTCACTATGGGAGAAATTGCCACCGAGAAAGCACAGGAACTCTATAAAGACAACAAGTACACCGATTATCTGTACTTCCACGGGATGGCGGTGCAGTTGGCGGAAGCTTTGGCAGAATGGAGTCATGCCAGGATTCGGCGGGAATTAGGTTATGGGGATTTAGAGCCTGATAACATTCGCGATGTATTAGCCCAAAGGTATCAGGGATCTCGGTATAGTTTTGGCTATCCAGCTTGTCCGACGGTGATGGATCAAGTGCCACAGTTGCAATTATTGGGATGCGAGCGCATTGGGATATCAATAGATGAGAGCGAACAGCTTTATCCAGAGCAAACGACCACTGCTTTTGCCACCTATCATCCTGTCGCTAGATATTTTAGTGCTTAGAGCGATCGGCAATGGGGTCGCGCTGAAATCCAGGCGACCTCTAATTTTTCTTGATAATTGCTAGGGGCGTATCCAAAGGTTGGGGGAGAGAGCGTGCAGCCCATGCTGATCCCCCTAAATCCCCCTGAGAAAGGAGGACTTGAAGATATTGTTCCCCCCTGAGAAAGGAGGACTTGAAGATATTGTTCCCCCCTGAGAAAGGAGGACTTGAAGATATTGTTCCCCCCTGAGAAAGGAGGACTTGAAGATATTGTTCCCCCCTGAGAAAGGAGGACTTGAATATCTTGTTCCCCCCTGAGAAAGGGGGGCTAGGGGGGATCAAGCCGCACTTCAAAAAGTGTAGTTTTGTACTCCCCCAACTGCTGGATGCGCCCAATTACTAGGCATCGGCATAGCTCCTTTAGCCTAAATTTCAACTGGATTTGCTTTCAAAATATAGGTCTCTAAATGAGTGAAACAAACGATATATCGAATTGGCATCAAGATTTTATTGCCAGTAATTTGCTGGTCATTGGCTATAATGCTTGGGCGGGTCATCTCAGTCAGAAGCGCGGCGCGATTGTTTGTAGCACAAATTCTCCAACATTGGGGGTTGGCGGAGAATCATTCCAAACCCATTTTGTCGGACGTTCTCGCCTTGCGCCGTTCCTGAATGCCTGGTTAGCGGCTCCTGACACTGCAATTTTGCACCATCACTTTATGATTGCTCACATCTTGGAAGTTGTCGATAATTATTCTCCAACCACAGAGGTTGTATTGTTGCTGGAGTCTTTCGAGCAAGTGACGTTCTTTTACTTGAAAAACCTACCCATCACACCACCTGAATGCTACGAGCAAGTATGTAAGACTTGGGATGAATTCCAGCCAGGAGTCAGTGTTAATAGCGGTTCGTGCGACCAGGTGCAGCCTAGTACGATGTGACAAAAGTCAACCTTTTAGAACCCACTAACAACTGACGCATTTGCTCGATGCCCACGAAGGTTGACAAAGCCCACGAATTTTACATCTATGTCCACTCTTCTCGAAAAAATAGCCTCCGACGAGGCGATCGATACTGCTTATGAATGGTTGTGTAAAAAACGCCGACATTATCATCCTAATGCCGATGTCTGGCAGCTCAGACGATGGTGGCACGAGAAAAAGCCGATTCTACAGGGGCAAATTCTTTCGGGCAAATTTCAATTTCGGGAGTTGCGCTTGATTCGAGGTGAGGAGAAATCAATAGAATGGTGGTCGTCTTTAGATGCTTTGGTGTTAAAGGCGATGACTATTGTTTTGACGGAACACTTGAAACCTGTCCTTTCGACCCGCTGTTTTCACTTAGCCGGGAATGGTGGGTTGAAGGGGGCGGTGCGAGAGGTTGCTGCTCATGTTGAGGAGCATCCTTTTGTCTTTCGCACTGATGTTAAGGGGTATTACGCCAGCATCAATCATGGAATTTTGATGGATATTGTGGGGAAATACATACAGGATGATGCTGTTTTACGTCTGTTATGGGGTTATCTGCGTCGCTATGTTTCGGATGGGGCGGAATATTTGCGCAGCATTCCGTAAGGAAAACAACCGTAAGGGTTGGGGATTACTTGACTTCCTACCCTTCGGGAACGCCAAGAGCGAACGTAATGACGGTAAATATTTTTGTCTACTTACTTACAACTGATAACTGATGTGTCCGCTTACTGATAACTGATAACTGATAACTGATAACTGATATGTCCGGTATATGGATGACTGGGTGATTCTGGCTCCAACGCGGTGGAAGTTACGCAAAGCCATCAAGGCAACTAACCAGGTGATGAGTGAGTTACAGGTGATTAAACATCCGGATAAAACCTTCATCGGGAGAGTTGCCAGGGGCTTTGATTTTTTAGGTTATTGGTTTTCCCCTGCGGGTTTGGGTATCGCTCGGAAAACTGTGGAAAGGATGGTTGAAAATATGCGTCGGCTTTATGAGCAAGGTGCGTCGGATGAGCGCATTGAGGCATATTTTCAACGCTGGTGTCGATGGGTGAACGGTGGGATTTCAGCCAACGGACATGGTTATGTCTTTGGCTTTTTATCTTCTGTGTGTCATCGCGTTTTACGGTCTGGGGCGCTTGATTATGCTCTGTCGGCAGCACGGGTTGTAAATGGCTATACTACCCGTACCTTGCCGCTCAGACCGACTAGTAAACGTTTCGATGGGTTAGCGATAGCGTAACCCATCCTACTGCACTCAGCCAAGCCTTTAAAAAAACTTCCACAAATAATTCAAGTGTTACTGCGCTATTTAGGCACAGATAAACATGTTGGATTTTTCCAGGGAATATTGTACCAAGACGTGAAAACTTTTTCTTGATTCCATGTCCTGGGAAGCGATCGCCTCAATCTGTGGATGGGATTACATTATCTCCGCTTTATTAAGTACCTCATCATAGGGAATTGGTCAAAGACCCCAGCCTCGCCTTCCTCAACCCGTGGTCGGCTCCATGTGTTGGGGGTTGTGGGTATCTCAACATGATTTCGCCGAAAGCGTTCCTTTGTTGCTTCTCAGCCATCGCTACTGTTTCTTAATAGGGCAAGAGCGCAGTAAAAATATTTCTTAAAGTTAATTAACACACCCTGCTATTGTAGCAATACATTCGTCCTTTGTCCAGCTTATTTCCCATTCAACTTAAAATAGCTAAAAGCTATAACCCGAAAGACTTATAGAGTTGGATTTTGAGATTTGAATACGTCTCCAAAGTTACAGAACTTTACAATTAGTCCCTTTTTGCGCGTATCCCGGCTGCACCCAAAGTCGGAGTATTGACCGCAATATTATCATCAGGTAAAATAATGCTTCAAGCTTTATTTCAAGGCTTCATATTTTTATCGGTTCTAGCTATTATCTTCTTGGATTTTAAAGCCGATTAAACTCATTCGCCCAACCTCAGATGTGAGGTTGGGCTAACATCCTTCAACAGGACTCAAGAACTAAACTAATTAAATCAAATTAGAGTTGATTTCCAACAATATGTTTAGCCTACAAACCATTTTATAGCCACTCGGTCTTGCTCGTGACCCCGTGGATTATGTGCGCCTACGTCCCATCGAATCACGTCGCGATTACCTTGAGTATCAACAACTATCATGAACCAGTAGGAGTCATCCTGGAATTTAAGAATATTTCCCTGAAATGCTACACTTACATGTGAGGTATTTTGTGCATATACAATTCCGTTTTTCACCCAAAGAGTTTGGGCCACTGTGATGATTTGCACTTCACCACTATCCACAAGAATACGAACCGATTCACCTTGGTTAACAGCTTCTATGAGTAGATTTTTGTCACCTGCGGTGGTATTACCACTCATATCGTTAGCATATACTAGAGACCACGACATCGCTTAAATCCTCGTCTTTGTTGTTTTTGCAAATACTATGTAATTATTGGAGTTTGGACAAAATGTTAATTTCGATCCTTTCTCCTTACACTCTTAAGACGATTTCCAAACCAAATTTCTGAATTTATCTTGTTAGCACTAATCTTTAGGACTCGACTCAACAAACTTCAATCATCAACCCACATTTCGCACTTCAAAGCAAATTACCAATGAAGCATTCCTTTCAATTATCCGCGTGTGAGTAGCAATTGATACTGCTGGCGAAATTATCCAAGGGTGACAAGCACCCCGAAACTTCTGCCACCACTGGCTTAACCTGACCCAACCTGAAGACAATAATTGAAGGTAATGACCATCAGGACACCCAGAAGTGGGTGATATAGTAGCGGTGCTACTTTTACCCTTTTGTGTAGATGAGGATCTAGGGGCACTGTGCGCCGTTAAGGTCGTTAAAAAGCAGCTCAATAAAAGCCTTTTTTAGGTTCTCATTACTAGAACACCACTAATGCCAAATAAACCTCTAGCGCAACTATTCCAATATCCAGCGATCGCCTCTCCTCCTCCCTTCCATCCCACACCCTGCATCAAACTCTGCCAAAAAACAGAAAGTATAGACAATAAAGGTGGGTCTCTAATAACATTAACCACATCAGTAATATTCAACCCAACCATCGCCTTTAATCTCATGTCCGNTTAAGAGGGAAGATTTGGGGAGAGATAATACAAAAAATTCAACACTCCTTCAACTGAATTTTCCTCAAAATTAATGCGCGAAAAGACTTGACTACCATAATTATATAGATCTCAAATGGGTTCTATAAATAAACTATGGAGGAGTCAGGAGTCAGGAGGTAAGAAAGAATAACAAAGAAGAAGGAAAAAGCAATAAGCAATAAGAGCTGATTTATAAAGTAAATATTAAAAGGATAAATACTTTACAGTGTAAGAGTTTGACAGTATCTAAACCCCAAGGTCATAACTTTTGAAAAACCCATGCTAGAAAGGGATTTTAGCTCAGTTTACAAATCAGCTCTAAGGAAGAGGAGGAAAAGGAGAAAGTTTTTTTTATCGTTAATTATCCGGACATGATATAGTATCTATTCCCTAAACTCGTAAAACTTTTTTTCTCATCAACTCCAAAACTGCTGTAGTTATCGTATAGTAAAATAAAAGATTATTTTGATTTAGGGATGGGGGAGTAGGAGAATGCTTCGGCCACTGTAGTCTATCTATTTGAAAACCACTCTAGCAGTCCAAGCAAACAGCCCGGACATATTAAAAGCTTAAAATTCAGAGAACGCAAGATGTTTTCAACTTTAGTCCATCCTTCTTCCTTCTCCTATATTTAAAGCGATGGCTCTTTTTCTCCCCTGGCCTATTCTGCTGAGAGTCGATCAGGGCAAAAAAATGTTACTTATACCCACATCATTTCTTAACATAAAGCTTGACTTTAGAGACAAGTTATGAGTGAGTCTTGGCTCGGCTTTTTCGGGAGAAAAAATGTATTTTTCCATACTTTTTTTTGACAACTTCAGTAGTTTTACTTAGCTACTATGATTTTTTCTCCTTTCTCCCCTGCTCCCTGCTCCCCTGCTACCCATAAGGGTTTCAAGACTTATGGGTAAGGGATAGGTTTCTCAGGGGGGTTAAAGAGATAAAAATATAAAAATTTATTCTGGTTGTTCAACTGGAAATAATACAACATCTTTTTCTAACTTCTATTTATAAATCAGTAACAAATTTTACAAAAATTAAATTTTATTTAGAGTATTTGCAAAAAGTTTGCAACAGAGTTATACTTTGAATTAGTAACGAACTACCGATCTAGCAAAAAAAATTTGACAGAGAGAATAGGTGTACCTCTCTGCCAGTTATGTTCTCGTATTTATTCTATAATCTGAGTGAAATTTTGTAGGCAATTCAAAGTTTAAGAAGTTGAATTTCTGAAGCTTTGCTTGCAAGTACCTACTAAAATAGAGTTTTTTGCTAGTTTATGAAAATTCTATGACAATAAAAGTTTAGGTGTTGCATCTACCAGCTTCTTTTGTATAGTTCATTTTCCAGGAAATTCTTAAATTGCTACTTAATAATTATGTGAAACTAGTTCAAGACTACTAATGTGTCTGGAGCAAGGAAGTGGTCTAAGTGATATGCACGCTCTTCAGTTTTGAGTAGAATTTGCTCATAGAGGTAGCGAGTAGCGCGATCGCCTAAGCTTTCAGCTTGTGCAGCAAGACGACGTAGAAGTTTAATAACTTCTTGTTCTGCTGCTAGATCGTGTTCGACCATAGCTCTAGAGTTAAAACTTCCATCTTCTTCAGGAGTAAAACAGCACATTTCAGACAACTTAGCAAAGCTAGCAACTGGAACGCCACCTAGACCATTTAAGCGTTCAGCCAAGTCATGGACATGATCTCTTACATCATCATAACTTTCTTGAAAAAACTCATGCAGTTGATAAAAATCCGATCCTTCAACAACAAAATGATGCTTCTCATATTGGAGATATAAAGCTTGGAAACTGGCCAAAGCAGCATTCATACCTTCACATACTGGTGTAGTTACCTCTTTTTCTAATCCAACTGGATTATCCTTAACTTCACCAAATGCTTGTACTGGGGTAGCTGTAGTCATCTTAATTTATTCTCCTTTCAATTAACTTAATTTATTGCTAGTTATCTAGTTTGATTTATTGCTAACAGTTTTAAGTCTACCACAGTTAATAGGAGAGTCAACCTGAGCCAAGATCGCAGATAGAAGATATTCTAAGTTAGCAAATTTTTTTTGATAAAACTATTGAGAAAGTTTAGCAGCTATTGTATATTCAAAAATATAGTTACTCTGGTAGAAACACATCAGAACTGCTAGAGGTCTTAACGGTAAATTTAGTGCTAATATATTGCAATTGAAAAAAAAATGAGTACATTCAACCAGAGGCCAGACACTAAGGAAATTTTACAAATAAGCTCGGTAGACCGATGGGAAGTCTATAAACGCTTACAAGAATTGGATATTCATTGTTGGTGTGAAGCAGAAAAGCCATTACGGGTACAGCTCAAAAACACAAATGAAGCTACCCAATTAGAAAGTGTTTTAAAACAATTCACAGCTAATCGTTGCGAATTGGTGCAATTGTTACAACGCTGTTGGCAGGTTAGCTAATATGCTGATTAATACCATAAGTTAGAGAGGGGCAAAAGTAATGTATTTATCTGTAGAGATACAAAACTTTTAGTAATACCATTTCACTTAAAAAATGTCACAAATAGTTGGTAACTGATGAAGTCAAATAATAAGCTGAAATTCCTGTAGAGTAGAGGTTTTAAGTACTTAAAATTAACTTTTGACTTCTAACTTTTGACTTTTGACTTTAGTGAAACTGTATCAGTATTTAAACCTTCCCCTAGCCACATAGATGACCATGACCTAGCAAAAATAACCAACAATGTCTAAATCCAAGAAGCAAATGACAAAATTTATCTTAGAAGGACAAATCCAAGAAGTTACCGTTAAAGACGGCTATAAACTAAAATATATTCATGTAGAGACGCCAGCCGGGAATAATTATATCATCAAACTTGCTAAACCTTTACGGAAGATTTTTGCCTCAGTATTAATACCAGGTTTAGGAGTAAAAGTAACTGGAGAAAGAACAGTTTATCGGAAAACTGGTGAAGAAGAATTGAAGGCTTTAAAAATTAAACCAGATTTTAGCAATAACGCAATAACACCATGTAAAAATCATAATGTGGGATTAGTTGAAACTTTATCTAGCCAAGTAAAAGAGCAGAAGTTATCTGAAACTGAACATACTTGTAGTAAATCTCCAGAAATCACTGGAACTAATTCTAAATGTGCAGCGAAGAAAGCTCAGATTTTAGTGTGCCAAAAATCAGATTGCCAAAAACGGGGTGCAGGCAAAGTTTGTAAAGCATTATCAGAAGTATTAAGCGATCGCGGCTTACAAGACCATGTGACAATTAAGAAGACTGGATGTCTGAAAAAGTGTAAAGCAGGACCTAATCTAGTAATTATGCCTAACAAAGCCCGTTATAGCCGGATTAGTTCATCAGAAATTCCTGATGTTATTGAAAAACATTTTAGTTTAGAAGCATAACACAAAAGATTGCTAATTTGTAGTAAGTTTCTCTGGTTCCAATCTCTTGTTGGGGATTGGAAATATTTTGCTGTTTATTTGTAATATAAGGATTAAAATAGTGTAGGGTAAAGACAAAAAAGTTATTTTATGCCTACCGAATATTAATTTCAGGGAAGCTACTAATACCGTTTCACGGAAGTCAGAAGTCAAAACTTATAAGTCAGAAGTCAGAATTTAGATTTGATCGGCTAAAGACTTTGGCAATACAATAGTTTCAGGCAATTATTTGACATTAAAAGGAGCAACACTATTTGTGACATCCTTAAAGTGAATTGGTATAACTAAATTAATAGCAATTAAGGAAGACTAAAAAAGTGTCACAAACTAAGCCAACTATTTTAGTGACTGGGGGAGCAGGATATATTGGCTCTCATGCAGTGCAGGCCCTACAAACTGCAGGTTATGAAGTCGTAATTCTGGATAATCTTGTCTATGGACATCGGGACATAGTAGAAAATGTCCTGAAAGTAGAGATGATTGTCGGAAATACAAGCGATCGCTCTCTATTAGACAAAATTTTTGCCACTCACAATATAGCAGCAGTAATGCATTTTGCTGCATATATTTTTGTAGGAGAGTCGGTTAAAGACCCCCAAAAATATTATCACAATAATGTAGTAGGTACACTAACATTATTAGAAGCAATGTTGGCAGCATCTGTGAAAAAATTTGTATTTTCTTCTACTGCTGCTATTTATGGGGAACCACAGACTAGTCCTATTCCTGAAGACCACCCCAAAAATCCGATTAACCCTTATGGGGCGAGTAAATTGATGGTAGAGCAAATACTTTCGGACTTTGAGGTTGCTTATGATTTTAAGTCTGTTTGTTTTCGCTATTTTAACGCAGCAGGGGCGCATCCTAATGGTTTAACTGGAGAAGATCATAATCCGGAAACTCATCTAATTCCACTGGTATTATTAGCAGCATTAGGTAAGCGAGATGCTATCTCAATTTTTGGTACAGATTATTCTACCCATGATGGTACTTGTATTCGCGATTATATTCATGTATGTGATTTAGCAGATGCTCATGTGTTGGGGTTAGAATATTTATTGAATGGTGGTAAAAGTGAAGTATTTAATTTAGGTAATGGTAATGGGTTTTCTGTCAGAGAAGTGATAGAAACGGTTAAGAAAGTAACCGGAAAAGATTTTCAAGTAATAGAATGCGATCGCCGACCAGGAGATGCACCAGTGTTGGTAGGAAGTAGCGAAAAAGTAAGGAAAGTATTGGGTTGGTCTCCTAAATATCCAGAGGTGCAAAATATTGTTACCCATGCTTGGCAATGGCATCAAAAAAGACATGGGAAATAAAAGTTAAAAGTCAAAAGGCAAAAGTAAGAATAATGGTGTAGTCGTGGTTACAACTAATCTTTATGATGGAGATTATTTGTCTGTCTTTAGATATAGCTTTGTATCAGAAAGCTGATTTTTTACCCAAATAAAAGTCGTTGTTGCGCTTTAGCTCTCCCAGATATATTTAGGGGGTATCCAGCGCAACTATAAACAAATAAATTTTTGATAATTCAATTGCTACATAGTTTGAATTGAGAAAAATAAAACTAATGGTTATTCCAGATATTCCTGATGGTTGGAAATATGTTATTAGCTCGTTAGTTGGTGGAAGCATCGCGATATTTGTCACTTTCTTAAACAATCGCCATCAACTCAGTAAAGATACCAAGATTTGGGAAAAAGAAAAATTGTGGGAAGGTTATCAAAAGTGTATTTCTAATTTAAACTTAATTGATAGTTTCTGGACGAATTTGAGCGCAGAAAGCGGAGTCAATTATGTTTTGAAAATAGAAGAAAGAGAAAAATTTTTTACCCTATATTCAGAAATACTGCCTTATTTATATTGGATCATATATAATTCTCCAAATCCCCAATCAGAAGAAATAAAAGCATTGAAATAAATCATCGGGGAAGAGGAAATAAAAACAACATTTCAGATGAAAAAACTAATTTTTTTTAATTTCTAATCCTAAACTTTTAAATCCCATGAAACAAGAGCTTACTAAGTTAATGGTTAATGACTCTAGACTTTCAAAATCATAAGTAATATTTAAAACTTTTTCCACATAATTAATATAGTTTAACTATTAGACATCTCCAATAATCAAAAATAAAATCAATTATCATACATAAATCATCAATTATTTCCCCCTACTTCCTACTCCCTCTTTTGGAGGAGATGTCTGTTGAAAACTATACTTATAAATAGTGATTTTGCTTCTTTTTCTGTGCGTTATAATTTTCCTAACCTAATATCTATGACAGAAGAACGACTGACACAAATACAATTTACTCAACTGGTGGCAGAAGTTGAGCAATTATCTAGACAGCGCGACGAAGAAATTGACCGAGAGCAGATGCAGCAGATTTTACAAGAGCTAAATCTCCCGACTGACTTGGTAGATGAGGCAATGATGCAGTTGCGAAGGCGAGAAGCGTTGGCAGTAGAGCAGAAGCGGAATAAATTGATTACTGTGGGGGTGCTTTCTGGGTTGGTAGTAGTTATAGTTGCTAGTTTCTTATGGTTTCAAACTCAAAAACAAGCATTAAATAATGTCTATGCTAATTCAGGGCAAAGTAAGTTGACATTAGAAACAAATAGTGGTCAAGAAATACTAATTGTGGTTGATAGTCAACAAAATTCAGAAGTATTTTATCGGGTAACTCTACAAGATGCACCAGTAGGAAAAAAACTTTATTTAGGGTGCAACTGGATTGATTCTAATGGTGAAATTAGTCATCAAAATAGTTACCAAACTAAGCAAATTAATAAAGCAGTTTGGCCGACTTATTGTAAGTATAAATTTCATACTGGTTCACCTGTGGGAAATTGGCAGGTGGAGATGTATTTAGGCGATCGCTTTCTCAGTCAAACTGAGTTTACAGTTAAGTAAAATTTTGTGATTAAGTGCAATATCAATTTATTGGTTATTGGGGATATGGTTTCCCACTAGAATTAAATACTATTCTCACCAAGCTAACTGAGGAAAAAAAGACAAAAGTGTTTAATTTTAATCAGGGAATAACTGTTGGTGGAATTAGTTATATTGGTGGGGAAGAAATGAAATTAGCTAGGGGTGAGACTTTGATTGCTTCTCTATCTGCCTCTGGTTTATCTGATAGTATTGATGCTTGGGTAAAGTTAGAAAATAACCAATTAATTTTAGGTAGGGAACCTTTTGGAAGAGTGCCTTTATATTGGGCAAAAATAGAAAAAGTTATTTGGTTTGCTTCTCAATTCAAGTTATTATTACCTATGATTTATGAGCTATCTATTAGTATTCCTGGATTTTATGGTTATACTTGTTTTTCTTATGTGCCAACTCCACTCACTCCAGTAGAAAACATTTTTGCAGTACCAGCAGGAACAGAACAAATTTTTTTGGAGCCAGAAATACAAATTCAACGTCGTTATGACTGGCGAGAAAATTCCGTACAAATTGAAGATAAAAATGACGCAATTACACAGTTACAAACCCTACTTAAAAATGCGATTAATCGGCAAATTATTGACTTAAATTATGAACCTGTAGGAGTTTTTCTTTCAGGAGGTTTAGATTCTTCAATAGTTGCAGCTTTATTAGTAAAAGCGGGAATAAAAGTGCGTGCATATACCTTAGATTTTGGGAAAAATAGTTTTTCAGAATGGGAATATGCAGAAAAGGTTGCTGAACATTTAGACATACCTTTAGTGAAAGTATCTGTAACTCCAAAGCTGATAAAAAATGCTTTATTAGATACAGTTAAGGCTTTAGATTTACCTTTTGGTGATGGGGTGACAGTACCTTTATATTTATTATGTCAAACTGCAGCTCAAGAAGTATCTGTAATTTTCAATGGGGAAGGAGGAGATCAATTATTTGCTGGGTGGACGAATAAACCAATTATTGCTGCTGCTGTTTACAATAGACAAGAAAATTTCATTCAACGATATTTGCAGACTTTTCATAAATTATGGGGTTATGAACAGAAAGTTTTTCAACCACAAATTTATGAAAAAGTAAAAAATATCTCAGCAGAAAAGTGGATAGAATTTGCTTTAGATGAAGGTTTTTGTACTGGATTAATCCATAAGTTACGTCGTGCTAGTTTGATTTTGAAAGGGGCACAAAATATTCATCCCAGGGCAACAAATTTGGCATTTAGTAATGGATTAGTTGTACGATCGCCTTTTTGTGATTTAGAGCTAACTGAATGGACTTTTCAAATACCAGGAGAATTTAATTTAAAAGGTTCAAATGAAAAATATATATTGAAAAAAGCGGTAGAGTCTTGGTTACCACCGGAAGTTGTTTGGCGAGAAAAAAGAGGGATGGGAGTACCTTTAAGTTATTGGTGTTTAAATGAATTATGGTCAGAAATTAGGCAATGGTTAAACCCAGAAGTTTTACAAGCAGAAGGTAGATTTATTTCGGATATAGCTATTACGATAATTCAAGGAAAATTAGGGGGGCAAATTAGGAATAGACGCGTGGGTGAAATTCTCTGGTTATTAATGATTTGGGAAATTTGGCGAGTAACAATTTTAGGAGAATCTACTATTAGTAATTATGGGTATAATCCTTTATTATTACCGCCTTGGTGGTGGAGGTGGGTTGAGCAGGTTAAAAGTTAAATTTGATCTGATAAAAACTTTAAGTGCTTAGGGAAAATTAATTACTTAATTTTATTCTCTGTAATTTTTACAACATAAACTTTAGAGCTTGAGAGTATGTGTAATTATAGCAGTCGCCATTACTGTATTTGACATATCAAAAACTTAGATATCAGACAACGAAAATTTTTCTTTCTTCCTTTTTCCTTAAATGAATTATGATTAAAAACGAAATTGATATTATAGAAGAATATTTCTACAACCATGATTTACTTGAGAATGAGTACATGAAACAACAGAAATAAGAATATTTAGACCAAATTCAAAAAAGGCAGTTACATCTTAATTTGTGATTTATTCCTAAAAGAAAAAATTAGAAATTCCATAAATTATAAAATTTCCACTTTTTTTCCTCTTTAATATTTATGTTTTTCTTTCCCTGTTCCCTGTTCCCTGTTCCCTGTTCCCTGTTCCCTGTTCCCTGTTCCCTGTTCCCTGTTCCCTGTTCCCTGTGTCGTCACTGTAGCAATATTTTATGAAATTGGTATTAGACCACAGGAATAATGATTTCCCAATTAACCCATATCGAAACTATTTAAAAATTCTTAAATACTTCAAATAAATTAACCAATATAATCCCAGCTATGCAGCTTATTTTACAAAGCGAATAAAAGCTCAAAAGAAGGAATGGAAAGATTGCAAAGCTGTCATATCTGAAATGATTGTTTACCACAACTATATTCCACTAATTAGAGAAAGATTGGTCAAATCTTTATCATTGGAAACTGATGAATGTGATGTTATAGTTGAGCGTTGTGACAGCTCTAAATATTACCTCGAAGTTTTTTGTATAATGCCAAATTTTCAAGAAGATGAGGATGGAGTAATAAATATTCAGACTCATACACAAAAAGCATTGTCATCGGTCAGACAAAAACTCTTGAATAAGGCTAATAAACAAAGACAATTTTCAACAGAAAGAGAGAATTTTGCAGTTATAGAATTAAACGACAGACGTATAGCTCGTGATTTGACAATTCTGTCTTCTTTATCTGATGGCTACAAAATAAAAATTGATATAGACAAAATGAAAACTGTTGATGAAGGTTATGACTGGGAAACTTCAGTCTTTAAATCCCCATAAACTCGTTTTATTAAGGGAGTAATATGGTTTCATTTGGGAAATTACCAGGATAGAAAAATATTGATAAATCCTTTCTATAAATAATGATAAAAAGAGGAGTAATAAATCTCTTTATATAAACTAGACTTGGTATAACGAACTATCACTGCTTGACATACGGATAAATTATAAGCTACTTCTTCAAACCAGATTTAGTATGATTAGTTGATAGTCATATATTAGCCAATGGCATACTCTCTACTGATAACATAGATTATGATCTAGACTGTTACTTGTTCAGTTAACTATGGTAGAAAATATGCCAAATTTTGTGACTCCTTTTTCTCTGAAATTTGCCCACGAATTACTAGAAAATTATGGTTCTCCTCTGTATGTTTATGATGGCGATATTCTGATAAAAACGATAAATCATATTACTAAATCTATTCCCTATCCCCACACAGAATTTCATTTTGCCAGCGTAACTAATGGTAATGTATCTTTATTACAAATTTTTCAAAGGTATAAATGGGGTCTTCATGCTAATACACCGGGGGATGTTTTTCTGGGATTAAAGGCAGGTTTTTCCCCTGAAAAAATTGTCTATAGCGGGAGTAATTTAAACGGTCAAGAATTTTCACGACTATTAAACTGGGGGGTAACTACTTTTAATTTAGATAGTGTGAGTCAACTACAGTTATTTTGTGACGTATATATAGATAAGTTTGCCAGAGAAATTACGCCAAAATTAGGTTTGAGACTGAATTTACCAGAACTAACGGGAGAAAGTCGAATTGGTGTTCGACCAGAGGAATTTTCCCAGGCAATTCAAATTACAAAGTCAGTGGGTTTAAAGTTGAGTGGTTTACATTTTTATCGAGGTACTGGCACAAATACTACGAAAGCTTTTACTCAAGTAATTGAACCAATATTAGCAATTGGTAAATTTTTACCAGACTGGGAATATTTAGATTTTGGTGGTGGTTTTGGTTATCCTTATAATGACAATGGGATAGCTTTTAACTGGCAAACTTTTGGTGCGGAGTTAACAGCAGCGATAGAAAAAGTAGGCAGAAAAATTAAATTAATTATTGAACCTGGTCGCGCAGCTATTGCTCGTTCAGGCACAGTATTAACTAAAGTTATTTCTGTGAAATGGCAGGGAGATAAACAAATAGTTGGAGTTGATACAACTGTGGCTAATTTATCTGTGCCATCCGTCCATGGGGGTTATCGAGAAATTGTTAGTTTTCGGGAAATAAATAAGTCAGATTTATATTTGACGGATGTTTGTGGAAATACAACTTATTCCCGTGATTATTTGGGTAAAAATTGTCAGTTACCTGCTTTAGAAAAAGGAGATATTTTAGCTATTTTAGATACGGGTGCTTATGGTTATGCAATGTCTTCTCATTTTTTACATAGACCCCGTCCTGCTGAAGTTTTGTTAGAAGAAAGTCAGCATAGATTAATTCGTCAGCGAGAAGATTATAATATTTTATTGAATGGTCAAATTTTTAGTTAAGGAGTCAATAGATGAAATGTGTTAGATGTGAAACAAATAATAATTTCAAAGAAAGAATAGAAGCTGGGGGTAGATGTAAAAATTGTAATCATCCTTTTGTTTTTGACCCAAAAGCAGGAAGTAAATTTACAGATATATTTTTCAAGAATTCTATTCAGATTATTTCCTCTGAAAATACCTTGTTTTTTACCCCTAAACAGTTGTGGTATTTGATAGAGAAGCGTTTAGTTAATAAAAACAATATTGAGCTATTGGGATATTTATTTATTTCTGCTTTTTTCTTACCATTTATATTACCATTTACATTTACATTGGCATTCATTATAGGTGTGCAAATGAGAACCCTTTTTTTGATACCTACCATAATATTTTTGAGCTTGGTATCATTCTTGATTTGGGGTAGTAAATCCCAGCAGTTTCCCACCAAAATTAGAAGAATTTTTGCCAGAGCTATGCAAATTCTTGGAGGGTTAATTCTAGTTGCTGTTTTAGTTTGGTTTTTTAAATTCTCCACCGTGAAAAATACAGCATTTTTCTTATTTTTGTTAGGTATTGGTTTAGGAATATTCTTAATTTATTTTGGTATGCGACTACTAAGCATTCAACATAAAATACCTCAACCACTTCAGTTTCATCAAAGTGAAATTCCCCATTGGTTGAGTCGTTGGGAAGAAGTTAATGGTGAGGTGACAAATGTTTTAGCTCCCTCCAAAGAAATGAGTGAACCTATAGAAATTAATTCTGAAGTTAAAGCTTATAGTTTTGACAGAGTTATTGTTTGTGACACTGCCGAAATTGCTCAGTTTTTAATAGCTAATAATTTCCACTTTGAACATAACTGCGCTGTACTAAGTATTGATGGATATCCCCAGAATATTTTTAGTACAGTAATGCAAATGTTAAAACAAAATCCAGACTTAAAAGTTTATGCTTTTCATAGTGCTACCCCCCGTGGAGTTACGACGATCAATGAACTGCGAAATAGTCCTAATTGGTTTGGCGGAAATAATCTAATTATTTATGATTTAGGATTATTGCCACGTCATGTATTTCCTAGTAAGAATATGTGGATTATCAAGTCAGATGAATTAGCAGGACAAGGGCGAAAAATACCAGCAGAAGTCAAGCAAACTTTATCAACAGATGAATTAGAGTGGTTAGAAGCAGGATTTTATGTAGAATTAGAATCTTTTTCTCCTCGTAAATTACTACAAGTAGTTTCTCAAGGTATTGCTAAAACTCAAGCAGTTGCTAATGGTTATAGTTCAGCTTCAGATAGTAGTTTAGATTCTGGTTATAGTAGTGATGATGGGATAATTTTGGTTGGTATTGATGATGATAATCGAAATACAAGTTTTTTCGCATCTGATAGTTTTGGTTAAATATTTTAGGTTGGGTTAAGTGCAGCGCAACCCAACAAAAACATATATATCTATATCTATAATTGTTAGGTTTTTCCTATGGATAAGCTACCCTAATACCGTTTCACTAAAGTAGGTTGGGTTAAGTGAAACGCAACCCAACAAAAACATATATCTATATCTATAATTGTGAGGTTTATCTTGTGGATAAGCTACCCTAATACCGTTTCACTAAAGTAGGTTGGGTTAAGTGAAACGCAACCCAACAAAAACATATATCTATATCTATAATTGTGAGGTTTATCTTGTGGATAAGCTACCCTAATACTGTTTCACTAAAGTAGGTTTTTTTCTATCCGATAGTTTTGGTTAATGTAGTTATTGTCTATATATTGGGTTCATCCTGCTAATACCATTTTGAAAAAAGAATGTTACGAATAATAAGTGCAATAAAAAAAATGCAGGAAATGTCTCTTTGATAAAAAAGATAATTTATGACCTAAAAACTGGTATTAAATCTATTCATTCTGACTCCTGACTCCTGACTCCTAAAAAGTACCCTACCTATTTGTAGCAAACATTTATAAAATTGGTATAATAAGCTCCCCTAAGATGTCTCAACCTAACCTAATAATAACTAATAACTGTTGGGTTTATCCTCCGGATAAGTTCCACTAACGTTCCTCAACCCAACCTACGGGAGTCTACATAAACCTATTTACGATTAACTTGTAGCCAAATTTCTAAACTTACTAATAACCAAAGCTGAATACCATAACGCTTCCAAGTATCCCCACGATAATTTAACCAATCTTTGATTAAATCTTGATTAAAATAAGGAGCGATCGCTGCATTTTTACTTAACAATAAATTCCTAGTTCGACGTTGCCATATTTGTTTAAACCAAAAGTTAACAGGTACCATCATTCCACTTTTTGGACGAGTTAATATTCTCTCTGGTAATAAGTCTGCCACTGCTCGTTTTAATACCGCTTTTTCATCAGCACCAGATAATTTATATTCTGGTGGAATTTCTAAACTTAGCTCCACAATTCTTTGGTCAAATAATGGGGAAAGTCCGATTAAACTAGCCGCCCTAGTCATATTATTTACCTTAGTTAAAATATGGTCTGCTCCTTTAAATTTAATATTGAGTAACATCAAACGGTTTAAATAATCAGCATCAGAATTTAAGTCAGATTCAAATATATAAGATTCTGTTTTTACAGCTTCCCAAATCTCCGGTTTTAATAGCTTAGATAAATCTGCAAAACATTTATGAAAAGAACTTAGATAAGATGAAAAAATATCTGATTTTCCTGACTGCAAACCACCATAAATATTATTTAATAACATCGGTTTATTTTTCGGTCCGCCAAAACAAGGGTCGCCACCTTCACCATTCAGAATAACCCCCACATTTTCTGCTGCTAAATTTCCTAAAAGATAATTAGGAACTGTTAATGGGTCGCCAATAGGGTCATCTAAATTTGCCATAGTAATTGGCAGTTTATTCCACATATCATCCGGTGTAATTTCTAGGATATGATGTTGAGTTTGACAATGTTCAGCAACTAAACTAGAAAATTCTAATTCGTTCGGTAATTCTGCACCAAAATGTATTGAATAAGTATGTACTGGATAATCATGATTTTTTGCTGCTAATGCCACAATACAACTCGAATCTAAACCACCCGATAAATAAGCTCCCACTGGTTGATTATTTGGTAAATATTCAGGAATAATTTTATCTAGAAGAGAACGTAATTTTTGACCATGATATTCTAAAGGTCGGTCGGCATTTTTAACTTGTGCTTGTGGTTGCCAATAAGACATTGGTGATGGAATTTTTAAATCATTAGTAAAATGGATGAAACTTCCCTGTCTTAATTCTTTTACTTCCTGCCAAAGAGTACGTTCTCCAGGTACAAAAGCACAACAAAGATAATCCCGTAAAGCAATTAAATCTAACTCATTAGAATGGTAAGAAGAAAGAATTTTTAACCGAGGAGAAATCCAAATAGTTGAGTCAGTAGTCGTGTAATATAAAGTCCGTCCACCCACGCGATCGCGTCCAATCCATAATTCTTTTTCTTCCCTATCCCAAACTGCTAAAGCAAAAATTCCTTCCAACAACAAAAAAGTTTTTTTTCCATAACTTTGCCATAATTCAGCAACTATTTGAGTAACAGTAAGAGAGGTAGAAATATCTAAAAGTTTTTGTAATTGTGGCAGATTAGTTAAACAAATATCACCCACAACAACAAACCTTTCATTAGAGCTAAAAGTAGGTTGAACTTGATGAATCAAAAAATGGCGATCGCTCCAAGAAATATCTGCCTTTATCTGGTCTATTTTGCCCCAAGCAATATGCCAATTAGGGGCAACTAAATTTTTATTTGTAGGAATGGATAATTGTTTATTTAATGATAAAAAAGAAAACTTCATATTTACTAATTTAGATAATAATTATTGGGTAGTCCTACATAGTAATGGTAAGATAATTTAAGGATAAGTAATATCATGTCCGGTTAAACAGTTATAAATAAACGACTCATAATTCATAATTTAGAATTCAGAATTTAGAATTTAGCAGGGAAGAAAGAAGAAAAGAAAGAGAAAGTTTTTTGATCACTAATTATCCGGACATGATATAAGTCGGTGAAAAAAAACCAAATTATGTAAATAAATTTTAAGCAGTTTGATTTGAGTAAAATTTAAAACGTTCCGTACTGTAGTTTCCCTTTTTTCCCCTACCCCCATGTGTAAATTTCCTCACTCATATATGTAGGTATATTATCCATATTTACTTATCTTTACATAGTTTGGTTTATTTATGCCAACTTACTTAGAAGCAAAAGTTATTGATGGGAATCATCAATATTAATAAATTTTTAGTATGGATGGTTTTCCTAACCATATCCAATTGAAAATGTGCTCACATTATCATTGCCTAGCAAAGCGGAACAGTGTTCTATCATTAGCTTTATGCTCTCACTTGAAGTTACTCAAAGCCATAAATAATTCTACTTAATTAAATACACAAATTTTCTGTAGCTTGTTGTGATATAATCTGAAGTGCTGAATGTGGGTTAACTAATTTAATTGTAGGAGACATGAAAGTAACTCCAAAACAAATAGAGACTGTTTACAATGAAAGCAATGCCGTTGAACACTACCTATCTAAAAGTCGTCGTGATGGTGTAAAAATTGAGTGGGAAGAACCTTTTTCTTGTTCAGTATTTAAGAGAGCAATTGTATTATGCAACAGAAAGAAAGGAGACAAGCTAAAAGTTCTTGATGTTGGTTCAGGTACAGGTGATGGATACGCTTTACTATCCCAGTTATTATGTGATGATTTCGCCATTGCTGGCAACTACGAGCTAGATTATTTAGGTGTTGATATTAGCAGCCAGATGGTAGAAACTGCCCGTAATATCTATGCCAACCATAGTAACGCTAGGTTTGAGTGTGCAGATATTCGCACCAGCAGTTTGACTGAGCCTTTCGATATTTACCTCTCTTGTGGAGTTCCCTACTCCCATCTTACCCACAAAGAACTTCACCAAGCCCTCAAGATGATCGCTGCCAATGTTTGCCAGCATCGCTCCCGGTGTGCTGTGGTGGTGGATGTCTTAGGGTGCTACAGTATTGAGTGGACACCCCAATGGCAAGAAAGCCGTTGGAATTACTCTATGAGTTTTTTCGAGAGTGAAGGGAATGCAGAAGCTACCTGGATGAGCTTTTACTCCCATCACCACTTGCAAGAAATTATGCAGCAAGTCATGGATGAAGTAGGCTGTCCTGTAGAAAGATTTGACTTTTTTGACCGTTCTATCATGGTAGGGCGTCATACCTCAACGGGACAGTTTAATCCGAAATTACCCCAGTATCGGAACCTAGTTAATAGTTTACTTGATAGTTCAGTGGAGACAGATTTAAGTCAACTGCTATTTTCAGTAGAGTTAGGTTCAGCACCAGAGCATATCTTAGATTTCTTCAGGAAATTTTCTCGTTGGTGGAATACTTTGGTGAGTCAAGCAGCAGCACTTTTGGGTGAGTCTCTAGCAGTGGAGTCTGTGGAATTACCTTCAGAGATTCAAGAATTCCAGGAAAATGTCCAAAAGGAATTGTCCCATATTTCTGACCGAAATCTGTACCGACAGAAGGTAGAGTTGCTGTTGGCTGAAGCTTTACGTTGTTTGGAAGCAACGCAACAACCAGGCTATGGTGTAGGTCATGATTTGTTTGGGGTAATGTGGTTGGATGCCACCAGGCTTTAGGTAAAAACGGCTTTCTTAAATCAGTGTTAACTATAGAAGCATTGACGAATAAAGTTTGTAGCATTTTTAGGTCGGAAAAAGTATCGTATTTTCGCTTGATAAGGCTCAAAAAGTTAGTATTTGAGTAAGATAGAGGCAGAAAAATTAAGGGATAATTTTTCCGAGTCTCTCCTCTACAACTACCTCCAAATCTTGAATCTTAACTACTCCCTACTCTCTACTCCCTGCCTTAGCAAAAAGACTTTTGAGCGCAAACCCTAACTAGATATCTAAAGTGAATGAATGTTTTTTGTGAAGTTCAACAATCAAATATAAAACCAGGAAAAAGAAAAGAGGAACGCCCCTTACATCTCCTGATTTTATCCGCTAAGACGGAAATAGAATTGCAGGAATTGAGGGCAAAGTACATTAGCTATTTAGAGTCTACTACCGACGAAAAATTGGCGGATATTTGTTTTACTGCCAATATAAGCTGTAAGTGCCTGAAGTATCGCTTGGCAGTTATCGCCTCCTCAGTGGCACAGATGCGGGAAAAATTAATGGCACCTGACTCAGAGAGTATGGGGGTTGTTGAAAACCAGGAAAACAAGAGCAAGATTGCCTTTCTCTTTACCTCTCAGGGCTATCAGTATGTAGGTATGGGTCGCCAACTCTACCAAACTCAACCGACTTTCCGACAAGCACTCGATCGCTGTAACAACATTCTTAGTCCATACTTAGAAAAGCCGTTATTGGAAATTCTCTATCCTCCAGAAGAAATAGAAGAGTCAACCCAATATCTGCTTGATGAAACAGCTTATACCCAACCAGCATTGTTTGCAGTACAGTATGCTATGTTTGAACTATGGAAATCTTGGGGAATTAAACCAGATGTAATGATGGGGTATAGTGTAGGGGAATATGCTGCTGCTTGTGTTGCTGGAGTTTTTAGTCTGGAAAATGTTTTGAAAGTGATTGCCGAACGCAGTCGGCTGATGGCAGAATTACCAAAGGATGGTAAGATCGTGGCAGTAAAAGCATCAGAACAAGAAGTTCGCACAATTATTGGTTCCCAGCCTTGTCCTATTTGGATTAGCGCCATCAACGGCCCCAAAAATGTCGCTATTGCTGGCAAAATCGAGGATGTGGGCGCAGTGTCTACGGCAGTAGAAGCACAGGGACTTGAAATTAAAAAACTAAATGCTTCTGTTGCTTTCCATTCGCCCTTGATGAAACCTATGTTAGGTGAGTTTAAGCAGGCGCTCCGAGAAATAAGTTTTTCTCCACCCCAAATTAAGCTAGTTTCTAGTATGACGGGGAAAGTAGTAATAAAGGAAGTGACTTCTCCAGATTATTGGTGTCGTCAGATTATCGAACCAGTGGAGTTTTTAGCTGGCATGAATAGTCTAAAAAGGGAGGGAATTGAGATTTTCGTAGAAATAGGGCCAAAACCAACTTTACTACGAAGAGGTTGCCAGTGTCTACCAGATGCTGAGTACTTATGGCTGCCAAGTTTGTCTCCAACTGAAATAGACTGGCAACAAATGTTAACCAGCACTGCTGCACTTTATCTTCGTGGCATCCCGGTAGATTGGGTGGGTTTTGACCGCGATTATAACCGTTCTTTCCTACCTATACCAAGTTATCACAGCAACTAAATCACTGAATTATCTGAAATTATGACTTTTTTAGTAACTAATGATGATGGGATTGATGCTCCCGGTATTCAAGCCTTACACAAAGCATTGTTTCAAGTAACCACTGATCCGATTGTAGTTGTTGCTCCTAAAGAGCACCAGTCTGGCTGTGGTCATCGGGTTAATATTCGCACCGTTATTCCTGTAGAATGGCGCTCCGACACTGAGGTGAGTGTAGACAGTACCCCAGCAGATTGTGTTCGTCTGGGCATCAACTATCTCTATGACGATATCCATTTTGTCGTTTCTGGAATTAATGGTGGTTGTAATCTAGGTTCAGATATTTATCCTTCAGGAACCATAGCTGCTGCTAGGGAAGCCACCCAACATAGGATTCCTGCCATTGCCTTTTCTCATTTTAAACGCACTGACTGGGAGTTAGACTGGGAGCGAGCCACCCAATGGACAGTGCGGGTGTTGCAGGAATTACTAACTCAAACCGTCGATCCTGGGACATTATGGAGTGTTAATTTTCCCCACCTAGAGCCGGGATCGCCAGAGCCAGAGATTGTCTTCTGTTCCCTGTGTACCCGTCCCCTACTCACGGAATTTGTGAAGCAAGAGAATGGGTATCTTTATGTGGGAGACGATATCAACCGCAAGTCTGATTCCGGTACAGATGTTGATGTGTGTTTGTCAGGGAACATTGCGATCGCCAAATACTGTTTATGGTAAAAAATATTTATTCTCAATTCACACTTAAAGTTGCCACAGTAACTGTAATTAATCCATCCGATAAACTAATTCCTATTTTGGTTTTGTGTCCATCTCAGAATGAAAAACAGTTATTTTATCGTGCTGAATTTTCTGATTATTGTTTCCATTGCCTAGAATATTCCTGTTTACAAACTACCCCACCGAAAATCAAAGATCGAGTAGATTTAGTAGCTTTTTGCCAAGATGCGATAGCTTATGCCCAAGCACATCAAATTGTGGCTATTTACTATAGTTTTGATATTGCCAATTTGGTAGCAGCAATAGTTTGTGAAAAGCTTAATTTATTTAGTCCTCGTTTTGAAAGTGTGGTGCAATGTTTTCATAAATTTTATGCCCGTAAAATTGATTCCTATGCCCCTGGTTACTCTGTTGTGCAATGGGAAAATGAAGGGAAATTGACAATTGATGAGCAGATTTTAACTAAACTGAAATTTCCCCTATTTGTCAAGCCAGTTTGCTCTAGTTACGGTATGTTTTGTGGGATAGTAAATAAACCAGAACAGTTATCAGAATTATGCAACAATCTTGCCAAGAATTATCAACCTTGGTGGCAAATGTATCAGGTTTTGTTCCAAGAATTTATTGATAGCAGAAAATATCCTCTAGCTACCACATCTCAAGTTCCCCTTTTAGTGGAAGAGATGGTTTCTGGTAAACCTTTAACCTGTGATGGTTTTGTCTATCAAGGGCAGGTTCATTTTGTCGGTTTAGTGGACACATTGGAAGCCGAAGATGGCTCAGTTGATTGTTATGTTTTTCCTGCTCAAGTTAGTTGTCAACAACAACAAAATATTTACGATCGGGTGACTAATTTTATTCAAGATAGTGGTTTAGATAACAGCTTTTTCAGTGCAGAATTTTGGCTTCAAGGGCAAGATACCCCGATCTTAATTGAAATAAATGCCCGCATGAGTGCAACCTTTGGCTTTCTATATCAGCAGAGTCTGAATTTTAATTTACCCAAAGCTGCTCTGAAATTAGCTCAGGGAATTTGCCCCCAAATTCCTCAACACCGATCGGAAGAAGAAACGATCGCTAGTTGTCGTCTGTATATTTCCACTCGTAAAAGTGGTATTGCCTCAACATTGTTTGATTTTAACCTGGCTCAACAAACTCTTGATTGCTCACAACTGATTACTTTTAATTGTGAACCAGGAGAACAAATTCAAGACACTCACTATCATCCTACTCCCCTCGCAGAACTCAATCTTGTAGGTGCTAACCGAACTGCTCTACAATTTTACGGGGAACACCTACGCAATGCCTTACTCTTAGAAAGACGCTCCCCAACCTATCAAGTTTCTGTTGTGCAAGAGTGTCCTATTCAAGGAGGTGAGGGACTTTGCTACGATGGGGAAACTAATCAACTATTTTGCTTAGACTACGGTAACTCTCAGCTAATTAAATTGTGCTTAACCACCTGCCAGGTGCAGAGATTTCCCTTACCTGGTTTGTGTTACGGTGTCGCAGTCTTGACAAAAGGTACGTTGGTGTTGTCTGGAGAGTTGGGGCTAGTGCAATTTAATCTCCATACCCAGAAAATAACACCAATAATCGAAACCTATCAGGGTAAAAAGTTAGTTAGTAATGATGTAATTATCGACACAACAGGAAACATCTGGTTTAACACCATTAATGAGGATACCACAGGTATTAAGGACAAAGGAAAACTGCTAAAGTGCAATCCCCAAGGACAAATCCAGGAAATGTTTGCGGGACTAAGCTATGCTAATGGTATGGGATTATCCCCAGATGGGCGATCGCTCTACGTTGTAGATAGCTTGGAACGGTCGATTCACGTTTTCGTTGTTAATGGTGATTGTTCTGAGTTTTACCACGATCGCCAATTTATCGTTTCCCAGGAGCATGAAGGAGTACCTGATGGATTAGCTGTAGATCGTGCAGGTTATCTTTGGGTTACATTTTGGTTTGGTGGTAAGGTAGTTTGTATTGATCCGCGATCGCAAGCAAGAGTCAGAGAGATTATTCTACCTGTGATGAATATTAGTAGCGTGACAATTGTTGACTCCAAATGCAATTGCCCTGCCGACTCACCTTGGAAATTGTTTGCTTGCTCATCCATAGTTCCTTGGTTAGGGGGGAAATTATTAGCACCTTGGTACGTAGATGATTTGGTAGTCGAACAACGAGGATATCTTTTTGAACTTCGCGAGAGTGAAAAAATCGGGGGAGATAACAATATATGGTAAGATAAACAAATGTCTAATTACTCCGATGAAGATAAATTACTAATAATGTACCAGGTTTCTAATATATTTTTCTGGTTTCTTTGGCGCTTTTTATATATCAATAAATTTCGGAGGCCGACTTGCTTGAAAAGTGAGTATTTTTCGGGTAGCAAAAGCCGAAAAATCACTCTTACTATTGTTTGGGCCACTGACTCTGTAATTCCCATTTATTCTACCTCCTAACTACTGCCTACTGTCTACCCTCGCAAAAAGACTTTCCATACGCAAACCCTAATCAACAACTACCTCTTCTTTGAAAGGAGAGGATTGACTCAAAGGAAAATTTTTCCTTCTGCCCTCTGTGTTCAACTCCCGCTACCTTCGTTTATTAATTTTTAATTAGGGCTTGCTGATTAATTCTCAAAGCATTGACTGATATTGGTTGTAGCATTTTTTTGTCGAAAAAAGTGCCAGCTTTTCAGTGGCAAGAGCTGCATAAAGCTAGTATTTTGGGATGATTATGGCAGAAAAATTGAGGGACAACTTTTCCGACTACCTACTCTATAATTCCCATTTCTCCTGACTCCTGACTCCTTCCTTCACTCATAAGACTTTCTCAGCAAACCCTAATTATTCATTATTAATTATTCGGTAAAGTAGTCTTTTACTGCACTTTTTACTTTTTATATTCCCCAAAACCTATAATTTTGTAGCTCATGCTTTTTGGGAATTGCTATAATCTAAAAATACAGCATATTTTAAACTAATGTGGTACAACTGACGGGGTCAATATTTTGTGCTTGTTCACTACCCTAATTCCCATCTTTCCTACTCCCTAAAAATCAATATATGTACCTCTTAACGAAGTCAGAAGTCAGAAGTTAACCCACCCCTAACCCAACCCACCCCCGCTCCTCCCAGGAGGGGAGCCAGGAGGGGAAGTAGGGGATGCGTGAGCAACTCTCCAAAAATATTGCGCCTTAAAAGGCGGGGTTTTAGACCCACATTATTTTGATAACTTCGGAAACTGCTGTATGTAGATAAAATTGAGTCTAATAGACATCTCCAAAAAATCAAAATAAAATCAATTATTTCTCCCTATTCCCTATTCCCTATTACCTATTCCCTCTATTTTAAAGACTATGGCATCTATAAATCAAGATTTCTCGATCGAGAATACTAGAAAAAATTCCCTGCGCAACGTTTTTATTGTACCTTTTGTTTGACAAATATTAACAACATTTGCATTAATTGGTTATCTTTCTTTTAGAAATGGAGAAAAAGCAGTTAATCGATTAGCAAGTCAATGGGAACATGAAGTTACAAACCGTGTTGAAGACCACCTAAATCATTGTCTAGAATACCCTCATATTATTGTTCAAAGTAATATCAATGCTATTCAACTCGAACAACTAAATACCACCAATATTGATACTTTAGCCTTTCATTTCATTAAACAAATTCAATTGTATAAATTTGTTTCTGCTATTTATTTTGCAGGTGACTATGAAAATGGAGAATATGCTCAAGGCAGACGAAATATAGATGGTACTCTAAATATAAAAGTATTTGAAGATTTTCCCAATCGTGTCGATTATCTCGTAAATAAAGAAGGTCAGCGTATTAAAAAGCTGCAAAGTGTAGTAGTAATTATGACAGTACGTTTAGTTACCGCACCTATACTCAAACTTAATTGTGCTGCCAAAAAAATTACTCAAGGTAAATGGGAAACTCAACTCCACATTAACCGTAACGATGAAGTGGGAGAACTGACTCACTCTTTTAATTGTATGGCAAACCAACTGAAAAATTCCTTTAAATCTCTAGAAGCAAACAACGAACAACTCAAGCAACTCGATCGCCTCAAAGACGAATTTTTAGCCAACACTTCTCACGAACTACGAACCCCCCTCAATGGTATTATCGGTATCGGTGAATTTCTTTTAGAAAGCAATACAGAAAAATTGAATTCAGTCACCACTGGCAACTTAACGATTTAAATATTGGGGGTGGGGAGTGTGGGGAGGTGGAGAAAGTGTGGATAGAATTATAAACATATACTGTATAACCAGATTCTATATAATTTATCTTTCTCCTAATCATAAATTTATTCAGCAACGCCCCAAAACTTAATATTATATCATGTCCGGTAGCATCGGTATTGTAAGCGTGAAGGTAAGGAAGAGGGAAGAAGGCTTAAAAGCTGGAAAAAAGGCTTAAAAGCTGGAAAAAACGTAAATTTCCTGTAGATATTCACCCTTGATTTTACACAAACGATACCAACGGACATGATATTAAAGGTGCGTGATGGCTCAACTATGAGTCTATTATCGTCACACACCTTACTTATATCATGTTCCCCTCCGGGGGAGCTACGAATTGCGGATAATCAGTTATAATAAACCTTCTGCCTTCTAACCTTGCTCTTTCCCTTCAGCATAGCTGCCCTCTGCCTTCTGCCTTTGGTCCACAGATATTATAAGTATTCAACCGAACATGATATTATACTGCTTGAAACTTGTTGCAGATATAGCCTATGTCCGCTAAAATCCTTTTAAAGTTTTCAGGGCAAACTTTTGCACTTGCTCATCTGAGTCATTTTCGGCTCGATCGCTCAATATCTGGAGAATCTGAGTATTCTCTTGATATTGTTCGAGAATTGCCTCTAAAGCAGTTTGGCGCGGGTTATCTTCCCACTCCTCCTGGCGTACAAATGGATCGGAGTATGTGCGAGTGCAGAAAAATTCAAACATTCCTGGTTCATCATGCCAACCTAAAGCTAACTGCTGTATTGCTGAACGTCGTACATAAAAATTATCATCAGACTCAGCTAATTTTTTGAGCATAATAACCGCAAAAGGATCGTTTTTTCCCAGCATAGCAAATAATTCTAAAGCAGTTTGTCGCACATAAAAACTACGATCGCTCATAGCTACTTGTTTGATAATTTCTATTACCTCAGGGTCATATTGCCAACAAATACCTAACTCAACCACTGCTGTTTGCCGGACGCACACATCCTCGTCAGAAATAGCTAATTTTTTAAATAACGCTAATGTCTCAGGGTTATGCTTCCAACCGAGAGCTAATTGCTGCATTGCTGCTTGTCGTACTTCTCGTTCATCTGTAGACTCTACCCTTTGTTTGAGAATAGTAAAAGTATCAGGGTCATCTTTCCAACCAAGAGCTAATTGTTGCATTGCTAGCTGTTGTAAATCTGGACATTGAGCTGATACAGCCAGCTTTTTGAGAGCAGACATGGTCTCAGGGTCATCCTTCCAAGTAGTAGCTAATTGTAGTACTGCTGACTGTTGTAGCTGTGAACAATTGCCAGACACAACCAGTTGTTTGATAATATTTAGAGTGTCGGGATCGTCTTTCCAATCTGTAGCTAACTGTTCCATTGTTGCCTGTTGCACATAAGAACACGGATCGTCAACTGCTTGTTGTTTGAGCCAAGCTAAGATATTAGGATCGTCCTTACCATCATTGCCTAGTTTAACGACTGCTGCTACTCGCACATCTGAACATCCGTCAGATACAGCAATTTGTTGCAGAGTTGCCAAAGTATCACCGTCATTTTTCCAAGTAGTAGCTAACAATTCCATTGCTGCTATGCGTACTTCTGAAAATTTATCGGATAATGCTGCTTGTTTAATTGTAGCGATCGCCTCTGGGTGATCTTTCCAACCTGTGACTAACATCTCCATTGCTGCAATTTGTACATCGTGGCGATCGTCAGACAAAGCAACTTTTTTGACTACTTCAAAAGTCTCAGGATCGTCATGCCAAGCAGTAGCTAGTTGTTCAACTGCTAACTTCCTAGCGTGCCAACAATCATCTTGGAAAACGACTTGTTTGAGAATAATCAAAGTATCAGGGTCATCTTTCCAACCGATAGATAATTCTCGTATTGCTGCCACTCGTGCATCGGAGTTAGATAGAGCCAATTTTTTCAGCAGAGCTAGAACACAAGGCTCATCTTTCCATCCAACAGTTAATTGTGCTACTGCTATCTCTCCCACTACCCAGCACTCAGGAGACTCAGCCTGCTGTTTGAGAAAAGTCAACACATCTGGGTCATGTTGCCAAAATGCACCCAACTGTACCACTGCCAGTTCTCGCATCCGCCAACATTCATCTGACTGCACAACCTGTTTCAGAATAGCTACTGTATCAGAGTCTTTTTGCCAGTTTTCGATTAAATAGCCCATTGCTGCTTTTCGTACTTCTGAAGCTGTGTCTGATATAGCCAACTTTTTCATAATAGCTACTGTATCAGAATTTTCCTTCCAATCTGTTACTAACTGTTCCACTGCTGCCAGTCGCACATGAGAACACTGGTCAAATTCTGCCAGTTGTTTGAGGGTTAATAGCGTATCTGGATCGCTTCCCAAATTTTCTGCTAGTTGACTCATCGCAGCTCGTCTTACCTCTGAAGCTTGAGCAGACAAAGCCAATTGTTTCAGAATAGTTCCAGTATCGATGTCATCTTTTGCCAGTTTAGCTAACTTGAATACTGCTTCTGAAGCCACATAAGGGCTTGGATCAGACATTGCCATTCCTTTGAGCCAAGCTAAAGTCTTGCGGTCGTACTTCCCATCTTGATTTAATTTTTCTATGATGGTTAAACGTACTCCCCAATGTTTATCTGATTCTGCTCTTTGTCTTAGCCAGGTGAGAGTATCTATATCTTGCCAACCTTCAGCTAAAAGTTCTACTGCTGTTTCCCGCAAAGCTTCATCAACATCGGATACAGCTCGTTGTTTCAAAAATGCTAGGGTATCTGGCTCATTTTGCCAGTTTTGGGCTAACTGTTTTAATGCTGCATAACGTACATTTGAGGAACGATATTGATCTGCCAAAATCAGTTGTTTCAGGAAAGCGATCGTATTTGGATCGTCATGCCAACCTGTAGTTAATTGGGTAAGTATGGCTTCTTGTACCCACCAATATTCATTGTTAGATACTACAAATTGTTTAAGAAAAGGTAAAATATTAGGATCGTTTTGCCTGCCTTGGACAAGATATTCTGTTGCAGCTCTCCGCACATCTGGACATCCATCGGATATAGCTAATTGTTTAAGAATAGCTACAGTATCCGGGTGATTTTTCCATTCTATGGCTAGCTTTTCCAATGCTGCTATTCGCTGTTCTGGGTCTTCGTCAAACACCACTTGACGTTTGAGGGAAGATAAAGTGTGAGAGTCATTTTTGAGCATTATCATAATGGCCTATTGTAAGTTAATAGTTTTTTTAGCTTTACGTTTAACTTGGATATTTGTAGGGAAAGTTTCACAAACTGAGTCTATTATAAGTTAAATTAAATAAATAGAATTGCATCCTCAATAGATTTTATATAGATTAATAGTTGTATAGGTATGTGTAGACTAATTCCTGAAATCCGAGAATTCAGGAATATATGTCCAGCTAGTTGACTATACATCAATTTTGCCTATAGGTTAAACAGGAAAGATATTACTTAGTATTAATAAATATCTCTAGAAAATAGGTAGTAAGCAGTAGGGAATCAGGAGTAGGGAGTATGCGGAAATAATTAATAATTTATTTACGAAAATTAATTTTATTTTTTATAATTGGATATTTCTAAATAATGACATCATGAAATCTACAAGTAAGTGATACCTATCACTCCTTGAAAAATAAAAATATAAGTATCGTATGCTATTCTTTGAATAATGGCAGAAGTGCGATCGCAGCTCTAAGGCAGAGGATACATCTACTCACGACGCTGTAGGCGATAACACTTTTAGGACTTACGCAGTATAATATATTTTCATCATTGTTACCCACAGGGCAGCAACCTCAAATCCCAGTTTTTCCTACTTTATGTGTAAGTCCTGACTTTGTTTTTGAGTTATAAATTCTTAATTTTTTGGCTTTCCTAATGTGAATCTAGGGTTGTGCCAAGGGTCTTTTTTTATTGCAGAAACTTTAGTAATTTATAGAAATATTTATAATAGTATGTTACTTTTTTTATACTAAAAGTTATTTTAATTAATAATTAACAGTTGAAATAAATATTATTTAGCCTAAATTTTCTCTAAAATATTAATATAAATCTTGAAATATAACCATGCGAGAACTTTATCCACCCATTCAACCCTATCAAAGAGGCAATCTCAAAGTTTCCGATATTCACACTATTTATTATGAAGAATGTGGCAACCCCCAAGGTAAACCAGTAGTCTTTTTACATGGTGGACCAGGTGGTGGAATTCTGCCTCTTTATCGTCAATATTTTAACCCCAAAAAATGGCGAATTATTCTATTTGATCAACGAGGTTGTGGTCGTAGTACTCCCCATGCTGAATTATCTCAAAATACTACCTGGGATTTAGTAAGTGATATAGAAAAACTACGAGTTCATCTCAGTATTGAAAAATGGGTTGTGTTTGGAGGTAGTTGGGGAAGTACTCTAGCATTAGCTTATAGTCAAACTCATCCAGAAAATTGTATAGGCTTAATTTTACGAGGTATTTTTATGGTGCGCCCCAAAGAAATTTCTTGGTTTTATCAAGAGGGTGCAAGTAATATTTTTCCTGATGCTTGGGAGGAATATTTAAAACCTATTCCTATAGAAGAAAGAGGTGATTTAGTTAAAGCTTATTATCAAAGATTAACCAGTGCTGATGAAAAAGTTAGATTAGAAGCAGCACGCGCTTGGTCAATTTGGGAAGGAAGTACCAGTAAATTAATACCAACTTCAAATGTATCACAAAAGTTTGGAGATAGTTATTTTGCTTTAGCTTTTGCTAGAATAGAATGTCATTATTTCATTAACAAATGTTTTTTTGAACATGAAGAACAGTTATTAAAAAATGTCTATAAAATTCGGCATATCCCAGGAGTAATCGTACAAGGAAGATATGATATTGTTTGTCCGATGGTATCAGCTTGGGAATTACATAAAGCTTGGCCGGAAGCTGAATTTATCGTAGTGCCAGATGCCGGACATTCAGTTTCTGAACCAGGAATTATAAATGCTCTAATTAAGGCAACTGATAAGTTGGCAATTCTATAAAAAAACAGAGGTATTTTACTTGATAATTGTCAGTATTTATCCTTGTTAAACTCTAAAGGTGTTAGGCTTTAAGTAGCAGGTTCAAGAATTTAGAATTTAGAATTTAGAATTTAGAATTTAGAATTATCTCTCTTTGAAAAGAAGAGGATTGACTCAAAGGAAAATTTTCATTTATTATCCCCTTAATAAGGGGAGGCTTTAAACCAAAATATTTCGGTAAGCTGTTGTTACCTAAAGCCTAAAACCTGATTCAATTTAACTTTCAATAGTTCAAATTATTGCAGAAAATCTCTACTTTTATTCTGAAACATTATAATATTATTGCTAATAAAAAGTTTGGCATAATTTTGTAGTTTACTTCCTTATCAGTATATTAATATAGCGTTTCCCAAAGTCGTGAGGTACAGTTATCTTTTTGTCTTTTTATTCCCTATTCCCTAAAGCCTAAAATTTTGTACCTCACCAGTATGGGAATTGCTATAAATGATTTTAAACACAAAAATTATTCTAAACAAAACCACCAAATACTGCGAGTTTATAATATTTCCAAGGTACAGCTACAGGTACAAATTTGGCAGTTGTTAACATCTCCAAATGGGCAGACAAACTAGCTAATTGGTCTTGATTAGAAGAATAACCATGAGGGTTGCTAGTCCCAATTTTGGCACTAATTTCTGTTAAAGTAGTTCCTTGACTTATTGCCCACTCCTGCTGTATATGTTTAAACACCTCTGCTAATTCTGTAGTTGCAGGCAAAACAGGATCGGCATTCCAAAAACAACCTCCATAATTTAAGCTTTTTCTAATCTTTTGAAATAATTTTAATTTCATACTATCGCTCAGATGATGAATAGCGAGAGATGATACACAAGCATTAAAACCATCACCAATAGGGGATGATAAATCAGCGTTATTTGCCCACTCACCAAAATCCATTTCTATTTCAGTCCATCTATCTGTATACCCAGCAGCATCAATCTTAGTTTGGGCAAATTCTAGCATCCGTGGAGAATAATCCACCGCTACTATCTGTGCGTTAGGATATTTATGTAATAGCTTTAAACTTAGTTCCCCAGTACCACAACCAAGTTCCAAAATGCGATCGCTATTTTTTTGCACACAACGCACTATGACATCCAACATTTCATCATATCGTGGTAATAAATGTCGAATACCTGTGTCAAAATTAACAGGATGACTGAATACTTCTCCTGGAAAAATATTTTGCTTTTCTAAAGGTAAATCTTGAGAATCGAAAAAATTTCTCAAATTGCTTTCTGGATTAAGATTTTTCATCAGGATTAATTCATATGAGACCATAGCTTTATATATCTTAACAAATTCTATCTTTCTAGCTATAATTGATTAAGAACATTAAAGTGTAGTTAATACTAATTCAATAAAATAATGTTACAAATGAGTGAATGGAAATCCTTGTCATGTATAGATTTTTCCATAGCAGCAATTTTGAAAATTGGTATAATAGGTTTTTAAATTAGATGAGGTACACCAGCGCCAAACCTTAAGCATTTTGGCTGATATGGCGCAACGAATTTTTTTCAGTTTGGGTATTATGTATAAACTCATTCATAGAGTAAAAACTTTATTCATCCAACAACTCTACAAACGTACAGCATTAGTGTTAAGCATAATGTTCTGCATATGTATTATTGCTGGTTTATGGAATACACATCGTCTCTCATCTAAGCTAATTAAATCACAGGTACTGCAAAATGCCAGGCATTACGCCGAGACTATCCAAGCATCTCGTACACTTTATTCAGAAGTAGTAACTCGTGCTAAAACAGTTGAAGGTATTAGTATCACTCACGACTATAAAATCATAGAAGGAGGAATTCCTATACCAGCAACATTTTTGATTGAATTAGGTCAATACATCCAGCTTAAAAATCCAGGAATGTCAGTTCATCTCTACAGCAACTATCCTTTTCCCTCGCGTCAAGCAGAAGGTGGTCCCAGAGACAATTTTGAAGTCAAAGCTATCCGCTATTTGGAAAAAAAACCTAATTCAGAATTTTATCAATTTGTCAAATTTCAGGGACGTCCTTCATTTCGATATGCTCAAGCAGACATTATGAAACCAAGCTGCGTTAGTTGTCATAATAACCACCCAGACAGTCCTAGAAAAGATTGGAAAGTCGGAGATGTTAGAGGTGTTTTGGAAATTACTCAACCACTCGATCGCATCATTAAGACAACTAATGCGGGATTACGAGATACATTTTTGACCTTGGTAGGATTGTCTGTATTAGGAATTATTAGCTTAACTTTAGTAATTAGCAAACTTCGACAAACTTCAAAAGAATTGGAGAAACGTGTAATTGAACGCACAGCAGAATTAGCAACAGAAAAAGAAAAATCAGAATCTCTACTACTAAATATTTTACCAGAACAAATAGCACAGAGACTAAAGCAAGGACATGATCAAATTGCTGACGGATTTGCAGAAGTGACGATCCTATTTGCTGATATTGTTGGTTTTACTCAACTCTCAGAAAAAATTCTACCGGAAGATTTGGTAATATTGCTCAATAAAATTTTTTCAGAATTTGATAAGTTGAGCGATCGCCACGGGTTAGAAAAAATTAAAACTATCGGAGATGCTTACATGGTTGCTAGTGGTCTACCTACTCCACGAGCAGACCATGCCAAAGCTGCTGCAGAAATGGCTCTTGATATGCAACAAGAAATCAGCAAATTTAATTTACAGCATAATTTTGAACTCTGTATCCGCATTGGCATTAACACCGGACCTGTTGTTGCTGGGGTCATTGGCACGAAAAAGTATATTTACGACCTCTGGGGTGATGCAGTGAATACTGCCAGTCGCATGGAATCTCATGGAATTCCCGGTACGATTCAAGTTTCGACAAAAACTTACGATCTCTTACATAATCAGTATATTTTTAAGGAACGCGGTTCCATAGTAGTTAAAGGTAAGGGTGAAATGAAAACTTATTTATTGATTGGCAGAAAAGTATAGATAGAAAAAAAGAAATCAGGAATAAGGATTAAAAGAAAAATAAGACATCTAATTAAATTCCCATCGCCACTGAACATCAGAGAAAATATAAGTTGCTTCAGTTCACAGGGATGGTCTCTTGAGTATCCGTAATATCATGTCCGTTTAATTAGTTATAATAAAGTTCTTAGGTGGTAGGTCGTAGGTGTAAATTCAAGTGAGAATACTGGAAACAGAGCAGAAATTTGGGATATTCCTTCAAGATCGCTTCAACAGAACATTTTTATTATACTTAATCATCCGGACATGGTATAAGCACTTTAGTAAGTGAATTGGTTATTTCTCTTCAACAGTTTCATGCTGGATATATAGCAGTCACTATTACTGTATTTGACTTATGAAATAGCTACAAACTTGGGAATATCAATAATCAAACTTCTTCTTTCTTCCTTCTGCTATATTTGTTATGTTGATGAAAAAAGAACCTCAATTTATCAAAATTAGAGTTTAGGAGGACACCCCAAACTATCGCGGGTAGCTACTCCTGTAATAGGATTAATTCCTGAAGCATTTTTACACATTAATTTTACCTGATAGCGGTCTACTATTGCTCGAGAAAAATCTGCCCCTGTCACCACTGCATTACTGAAGGTGCTACTACTCAACATAGCATCTGTAAAAATAGCATTAGTTAAGTCAGTTTGATCGAAAGTGACTCGATCTGCAAAAGTATCAGTAAAATCTGTTTCACTTAAGTTTGCCCGAAAAAAGTCTCCCTTAGTAATAATTGTTCGTTGCATATTTGCCCCTTGAAAATTTGCACCCCGCATTTCTGCACCAGCAAAGGAAGTACCTTGCAAATCTTTATTAGAAAAATCTCGATAGTTTAAATCTGTAAGAGTATAGTTTACAGTATTTTCCTGTGCTTGAGCTAAATCAATATGAATTGGTAAAATACCTACGACAGCCAATATTAATACCAATACTAAAAATCCTGTTTTCACCACTACAATAACTGCTCCCAAAGTTGAGTATAACTAAATAATAAATATACCAAATTAGAGACCATCTTAACGAAGTCAGAAGCCAGAAGTTAGAAGTCAGATAAAGTCGCTGTGGGTAGGGCGACCTACAGAAATTATTTTTGTCATGGGGATAGATGAGCAACCCTCCAAAAATATTTCGCCAAAGCGGGGTGGTACGACCCAATTATAGCGCTACGCGCAAGGCAACAGGCAACAGGCAATAGGCAACAGGGGAATACAAAAGGGTTTCAGCTTTTATTTATGTCAAACACCTTAATGTGTAGCGCTATATTTTGATAAAAATAAAAAATTTGGGTGTTGCACAATAGAGAATGATATTCTAGAATTTTCTAGACAGATGGACTGTCCTGATTGTCAAAGTCATAAAGTAGTGAAAAATGGTCATCGTCAGGGCAAACAGAGTGATCTGTGCCGTAACTGTGGCCGTCAATGCGCGAGAAAGCCCCTGTCCTGCGGGTTATAGTTCTGATATTAAAGATCTTTGTGTGAAAATGTCCCTATTTGGCATGGGATTGCCAGCCATTGAGAGAGTGACTGGTATTTCCCATAACACAGTGCTCAACTGGGTACGACTTGCACAAGCGCAGATTCCCGATAGTAACTATGAAATACCTCAAACAGCTCACGCTAGATGAACTACAAACTTTTATTGGCTCAAAAAAAACCAAATTTGGGTCTGGAGAGTCGTCAACAGCAAAATGCCAGGAATTCTGAAGTTTGTACGGGGGCGCTCGCTCGTTAGTTACCTTCACTATATTGTGGCAGATGATTCACGCCTGGGCCGGTTTTCTTGAGATTACAGATGGATATCAGGTTGATCCCTGTTTAATCGACGATTGCGTTCGCGAAGTTCGGTGCGGAGCACGCTTCACCTAGTAAGCACCCGCAGCGATGACCAGAGTAGAAGGAGAAAACTGCCGTCATTGACACTACGCACGCTAGGTTACATCGTAAAACTTTGTGTTATTCCAAGTCCATTGATTATGTTTTACAGATCAATTCACCTGCTGATCTATTGTTTGAAACATCGTCAAGTTCCTCAATTCTCATAATCATTCGTCACTGTGCAACGCCACTTTGACACTCATCATTGATTTTTTTATTTTCCTACCTTAAATACCTCTTCATGACCATCTTTAGCTTTTTTTTACATAGCTTTTTTTTACAAACAGTCTCTTAGATTTTTGTTAAATGCTCAATTTGATATGAAGAAAAAAAACCTTATAACAACGGAGATACTTTATAATCATAAGTAAAACTTATAGTAGATTTCCAGAAATCAGAAAGGCTTGTCTTCATCGAATCTTCACAAAACTCAGCCAGGACTCTAACGGTACTTTGATATTTGTATGCAGTGAAAATGGCTTCAAACCCAATAGGGGCAAGGGTAATTTCAGTTATCAGTTATTAGTTATCAGTACCTCTGCAATAAGGAGGCTTGAAATATAGAATATTCTCTTTTTTATTGCCTTAAAAGAGGAGGCTTCAGACCACAATTTCTCGGTAATATATGAACAGGCTAAAAATGGTTCAAACCTAGATATATCAACAAACATCCTGATTAGATGTAAAACCTTTACTGTATAAGCTTTTGATGCTATTTTGAACTGATTTTTTGTTAAAATTTCTATATTATACTAACCTTTGCCTTCTATAGCTACAATATTTTTCATAACTTCTGAGATTAACTGTATCAAAAGTATTATGAGATTTATTAACCCAAAAGTCGATTATGCCTTTAAAAAAATATTTGGATCGGAACAAAGCAAAGAGATTTTAATTAGCTTTCTGAATGCGATTATTTATGAAGGAGAGAAAGTAATTGAATCTTTGACAATTGTCAATCCTTATAATCCCGGTCAGATAATATCATTAAAGGAGACTTATTTAGATATAAAAGCAGTTTTAAGAGATGGCTCTCTGGTAGTAATTGAAATGTAAGTGGCGCGAATGACTGCTTTTAGCAAACGGGTAGCTTATAACCTAGCTAAAGCTTATGCCAATCAATTAGAAAAAGGAGAAGATTATCCTCTATTAAATCCAGCAATTGCGGTGACTATTACTGATTTTATTCTGTTTAATAATACTGAGGGTGTGATTAATAAATTTGTGTTTCAAGAGGAAATCAAAAAGTTTGAATGCCTGGAGCGAGAATTGCGGTTAATTTTTGTAGAATTACCAAAGTTTAAGAGAACTTTGTCAGAGTTGAATAGTTTGACTGATAAGTTGATTTATTTTTTGAAAGAGGCAGCTACTTTGCATGAAATACCAGAAAATTTGGGAGAAGTATCAGAGATAGAAATGGCTTTAAATATTGCCAATAAAATTAATATGACGGCAGAAGAACTAGATATAGTTGACCGTCGGGGAATAACCTTGCAAGATTAAAGAGGGCGAATAATTTATGCGGTAGAACAAGGACGACTTAATCAAACAATAGTCTTAATCATGCGTCAACTGAAAAAGTGTTTTGGAGAAATTTCAGTAACTATAAGTAGTCAAGTGGAAGATTTATCCATTGAAAATTTAGAAAGTTTAGGAGAAGATTTTTTAGACTTCAAAAGTCTGGAAGATTTATTGAGTTGGTTAGAGAAACGTTAGTTGTTTTAATAAGTTAGGTGATCGCTTCCTACAATGGCCTTATATTTTGAGGAGGCGATCGCTCTTAATATTAGTAATCCTTTAATAAGTGCTTTATCAAAAGTATTTTTCTTCTGTAATTAAGGATTAAATAATTTCTGTCTGTTCATCAAACTCTGGAGTCTTACCAACTAACAGCAAAGCAAAAAAGTCTGATTCAAGACAAGAATCTTCTAAATTGGTAAATCTTCTACAATTAGATTAATTGTGTAATAAGTAAAATCTGAAAAAAGTCTGCTGTCATGTTCTGATAATTTAGCCAGGATATTGTAGGTAGGCAAATTAAGTTCAGCCCAACAAATATATTTTTTGTTGGGTTAACCTTTGAGAAGCAATCTCAGGTCTCTCAACCCAACCTGCAAGAGACTGTTTTTCTGATTAGACATCTAGCAGACTCGATCATCAGAAGCCAAAGAAAGTAATTTCTAAATCAATTCCAAAATTACTCAAATTCTGGATAAAATACTCTCCCAAAATCTTGAGAGAGCTGACCAATAAACAAAACTCATTTAATTACTCAAGAATAAATGTATTTATTAGAGAGTATTTGTCCTAATTCAAGATTTAATTTCACCTCTCTATTATGTATGTGGTTTTCTAATCTGGTTTTGTGACAGTGGCGATCGCAAATTTATTATTAAACATCTCTTTTTTTTATGAGTTAATTGAGATTTAGACCAGTTGCCAAAAATCTTTCTTTGTCGGCGCATTTTGTTAGAGATATTTTCCATTTGCTTCCCTTATTTCCTGAAAAAATCTCTAATTTATGACAACTCAAAATAACTCTCAAATCTTCACTTTCCTACAGGAGTCGCGATTACCCTCTTCTACCATTTCACGGAAATTAAAAGTCAAAAGTCAAAAGTAAGATTAGCATTCCATTACTAAAATCAAAAAACAGTTTCCCGCCATAACGCCAAAATATAAATTTAAACAATAAAATTAACTCTTATAATTTTTTCTGCTTATCAAAAAAATCTCTTGTTTTAGCTAATTATTACAAAATATTTCACGGACTTGCGTTATTTCAGCGATTTGGTATCATATAGATACATAGTTTATTGTGCCAATGTTGTATTTAAAAATAAAAAATTTTATCTAGAAAAAGCTACAACCTTCTATTTTTCGTCAATATAGGGTGCAAAAATTTATACTTTCTCCACGGTTGAATAAATCTCAAAAAAACAAATTTTGAATAGGTATCGGTGCTTAAGCAATTATAGCCATTGACAGATTTATTTTTTATAGGGTAAAAAAATTCTCTTCAAGATCAAATATTCCAGAAATGCCTAAATAGGGTTTGCTGAATAAAGTCTTTTGCTATGGGTAGGAGTCAACCCACCCCTAACCCAACCCACCCCCGCCCCTCCCAGGAGGGGACCCAGGAGGGGAAGTCAGGAGGACCGAGTCAGAATAAATGGGAATTATAGAGGAGGTAGTCGGAATAATTGTCCCTTGATTTTTCTATCCTTGTCTGCCCAAAATCCTAACTTTTTGGCAGCTCAAGCTTAAAAAGTTGCACTTTTTTTCAGTATAAAAAGGCTGAAGCTCTTATCTGTAAATGCTTTGAGAATTAATCAGCAAGCCCTCAATAATGCTCGATCTATATTTTGATTTTGTTCTTAGAGCGATCGCCAATCAAAATTCCTCACCTCAACCCAAAGAGGCGATCGCGCAAAATTATAGTGGTTTTTATCAAAATGGAACACAGACTAAGAACTGCAATTTTTGTAGAGACCCTTTATGAAAAGTCTCTACTATGGTCTAACAAAACTTAAACTTCTATTTTTGTAGAGACCCTTTATGGAAAGTCTCTACTATGGTCTAACAAAACTTAAACTTCTATAAAAAGCAGTAAAAAATTCCTTCAAATCTTTTGATTCCTAAATTCTGAATTATATTAAGTCTGGATAATTAGTGATGAAAAAACCTATCTTTTTACACAGGGTAAATATTCCTATTATTCCCGCTCCTTACTCCCTACTCCATTATTTATAAGTATTCAAGGGGACATGATATTATTCCTCTACCAAAGGCAATAATTCTAACTGATAACGATACAAAGCTACGGGATGATTACCTGCCACAAAATAATCAGGGTCTTGAGGTGATAAATAAATAGCAGTTATCTGATTTGCTTCAATTATTTCTCCTTGATTTTCATCGATAATATGATGATAATCTGTAGTTGTTTCTACCTCATTTAAGTAAATCATAGTCTCACCCTGAAATAGTTGCTGAGTTATTTCGCAGGTAATAAAATTATCTGAGTTTAATTGTTCCCTTGCCCTACCAGTAATAACTGAAACTAACTCTAGATTATCTCGCAAAATAGTTGTCTGACGATTAGGATTATTTTGGTCAATTTTTACAGATAAAATTGCATCATCACCCAAAAGTGCTTTGCCAATATTTAATCCGTTAAATTCTCGATCTGCAATAACTGCTTCTGGAGGTAAGTCTGATTTTTCAGTAGACCAATATATGGGCAGATTAATTAATTTTTGTTGGGATATTTCTTCGATATTCAAGTTTGGCTCGAACTTAATAAATCTAACTTTAAAATTTACTGATTGATGCAAATATTTACGATTATTTTCAAAGCCTGGCGTAACAATTTCTGGAGCTAATGGTGCAACCATATCTATTAAAGTACTTTTAACATTCCAATTTCCTGCCATCCAGTCTGGATAAATTAAGTCCTCTTTAGCGATACTAATTGATGGTTTATTTTCCCAGTTAGGAAAATCATCAATTCTGGAAGTAAGTGTTCCTGCTATTGCATTATTAGCCCGAAGCAAAATAATTGTAATTAAACATAAACTCCAAATTACTTGCCAGAATTTTTGATAATTTTTTCTAGATTTGTGCATTATTATAGTCGCAATTATTTTTTGAATAATTTCTTAGTATACCATTTTTATTTGAGATGTTTGATTGAATCAAGTATTCAGCTTTTTTGTCGGATAGTTGCTGCGAATATCGTTCCTCAAGCCAAAATAAATAAACCAAATATCAAAAATTTTGCTAGATTTTAAGGTGTTGTTATCTACAAATCTCAGTATCAACTTTGTGAGCTTTATGACAATATCCCCTCACTTTTAAAACATCCTCTCAATTGTACTTTTAACAATTCTTCGATTAAATCACTTAAATTCTGTAAATCATAAATTCTTTATTGGTGATTACAGCAAAATTTTAAATTGAGTTTTCCTAACTAATACTAATTTCATAAAGTTATGGAAGATATAAAGCTTGTAAAATCTCAGACCACTCAGTTATTGAAGAAGGAGACAGGAGACAGGAGACAGGAGACAGGAGGAAAATTACATGGGGATTCGCTCCCCCAAGTAATTTTGAACACTCCAGTTGACGGTGGGGTATTAAACCCACAAAGAAAATGATAAACCAACAACTTGATTAGTTAAAGATGTTAAAATTTTATCGACTTTAATTCTAAGTTCTTCAAGGTAAAAAAACATTTCATAATTTTATATTATTGAGGCTAGGTAAAATTTTAGAATGCTGATTTGAGTCAGATCAACTACAGTACAAGAAAATCTTTCCTGTTTGATGCCAAATTCATTTCTAAGTTGCATAGAATAATATTTGAATCAGAGTTGACTGTAGATAGAGATAGGCAAGTTAATAAATTTCATAATTCTGTGCCACCTAGCATAAAATTGGTATAACACTAAGTACCTAAAACCTAACACCTAAAACCTAAAACCCAACACCTAATATTGATATTTAAAATGTAAAAAGGATTATTGCTTAGAAGGCTGGTATCTATAAATTGACATAAATAAACTGTCGATCTTTTGATACTCAAGAATCTTGATAATTTAAAAATGAACTTAAAGTAACACAATCTCCTTGTTCTTGAGATTCAAATAAGGCTTCTTCTGCTGCTAAAAACAGACTACTATGTTCATTTTCGCTGGGAATTGTACAAGCAATTCCCATACTCATAGTTACTATAGAATTAGGTAAATTAGTCAACATATCTCTGTCAGGAGATAAAATCAATTCTTTGATTTCCCGGATCATTATTTCAGCAATTTCTATTGCTTTTCTACCATCTATTTTCGGCAAAATCATTATAAATTGTTCATTTTCCTTGTTGAAATGTACATTGTGAATATCCTGTAAAATCAGAGATATTTTTTTTGATATAACTTGTAAACAATTATGACTAAATTTAGTTCCATATTGATTTTTATAAACTTGATAATTATCTATTTCACCTAATATCAAAGCAATCGGATAGTTTTCAGCAACTATATTATTCCATTCAATCTTAGTGTAGAAGTTAAAAAAATCATGGTTACTCATTTTAACAGAATTAATATTTGTAAAAACTTGTGGATTTTGATAATCTTGATTTTTGGTTTTTTCTGCCACAGTTCGATCACTTGTCTGCCCTAATTTTTGCCCTTGAAAATAGAGAGAATATAACTTACAGCAAGGAACACAAATATTTCCATCTATTTTGACTAATCCTAAATTTTCTAGTTGATAAGTAATCATCGGTTCCAATTGAATATTTGTTGGTTCTGTAATTAGCTGTGTAAATGTAGCTGCCAGTGTTGGTTGCTTTTGTAATACTATCCATAAACTGCGTAAATAATCACTATAAATTCCTCTCTGAGTAGGAGCATCTCTTAATAATTCTTCAAAAGTTAAATTGTGATGATATAAATTATCTAAAGCCAGATGTACTAAATAGGGATGCCCCCCTACTAAATTCATCAATTCTTGTATTTGTTCTTCTGGCAACTTCAGTCCATAACGTTGAGCAAAATCTTTAACTTGTTCTAGTGTAAATTCAGATAATTTAATGGGTAAACCAAGATTAAACGGTGATTGATTCACACTTAATGAAACATATATTTCAGTAGCATGAACTAATACTAATCGCAGTTTTTTCCAAATTTCTACTATCCGAGCTTGTTCATGCCAAAATCGTAATAATGGTAAAAAATCCTGGGTAATTTTAGTATATTTAAAGACGCAATTAACTTCTTTAAAAATCAACACTACAGGACTATAAACTTCATGTAATAGTTCTTCAACAAAAATCGTACAACATACCTTATATCCTATATCTTCGTCCCAATAATCATCTATATTATAAGTCGATTTTAGCTGCCTACTAAGATTAATACAAAACCAACGTAAAAATTTTTCTGTACTCTCAAAAACTGCTGTATCAGTCTGTAAAAAATCTATAGTTATGATTCGGTAATCTAAAGTTTTAGTGTAGTTAATCAATCGTAGTAGGAAAGAAGTTTTTCCCATTTGTCTAGGCCCTCTAATCCTAATCAAACTACCTGGAGTAGCAATTTCTTGATATGCACGTTCTTCGCAAGGTGGTCGCTCGATATAAAATCTGGAGTTAAGTGCTATAGGTGTTCCTGGATTATCTGGCCTGGGATCTATACTTTTTAATTTAGGAATATATGTCATCAGATTTAAAAGATTATGTATACATTTATAGCAGTTTTCGCTTGATTAGACTACAGTTATATAGAGGATATATACAAGAATTATAATTTTTACTGCGTATTCCATCTTCCTGAAAACCGCTCTAATTTATATTCAGATATAGCTATTTAAAATAAGTCGTGAAAAATCAAAAAATAGATTATTTCTTTGTAGTTCCTGCCATCGTTTTCTAGTTCATAAATTATATGCATATTCTCTACAATATCCAAATCTAAGGTTGATTTTATTTGTATAAAGATAATATTATTTTATTTCGTATTTAAACCGTGAACTTGCCTCAATATCTACTTATATATCTTTCTTGATTACTAAAGACTTAATAATACTAATATTACCGGAAAATTGAGAACTTATATCATGTCCGGTTGAATACTTATAAATAAACAACGGAGGAGTCAGTCGGACCGAGTCAGGAGGAAATAAAGAATAAAGAGGAAGAAAAGGAGAAGTTTTTTTGAGCACTAATTATCCGGAGATGATATTACCGAATAATTAAGGTTTAAACTCTCTCCTTGGCTGCGCCGCGAGCTGTCGCTCTATAAGGAGAAATAAGCGGTCGTTAGCGCAGCTTCCCGTAGGGTGGGATGGCGTACTTCGGAGCCATATCCAATCAACCAAGAGAAGAAAAATTTTTCATGATTAGTCAATCCTTTTCTTTTCAAGGAGAGGTAATAATTAATAATTAATAATTAATTGTTGAAATACTTTAAGATCAATCATCAAAATGTTTGAATAATAATTTATCATGAATAAACTCTTTTCAACCTTCCCTTCTTTCCTCCTATCTTGCTTCCATCAAAGTATTAGTATTCAATCGAATATAATATAACCTGTCAATAAATAGTCACAACCAACAGCACAAATACTCACATTCTCTAACTCCACAGCTTCTGTCATTTTAATTAATCCTAAATCCCCTACAGGTGAAGGCGCTATTTGGCCACCAATAATTTTAGGAGCAATAAAAGCGCATATTTTCTGCACTGCACCATCAGCGATCGCCCTTGCTGCCAAAGTCCCCCCACATTCCCAAAGTACAGAAAGAAATCCGCGGTCGTAGAGATTTTCCATTACCTTTGCCGGAGTCAATGATGAAATTTCTACTACTTCAACCCCTTTTTGTCTCAAATATTGCTGAAATTCTCGATTAGACTCTACTTCTGTAAACACTAAAGTATTAGCTTCATCAACATTCCATAAATTAGCCTCTGTAGGCAAATCTAGACTGCGACTCATAACCACCCGCAAAGGATTATCAACTTTACTGCTGCGACTCGTCAAAAGTGGATTATCTCGACGCACCGTATTGCCTCCAATAATCACAGCATCACAAGCAACCCGTAACTTATGTACTTCACTCCGCGCTGCGGGTGATGTCACCCATGCACTATGACCTGTAGTAGTAGCAATTTTGCCATCAAGAGTCATGGCATATTTCAAAATTCCAAAGGGTTTTTGGTGGAGTATTCGGTGAATAAAAGCTTCATTTAGTTGACGACATTCAGCTTCTAACACTCCGACCACTACTTGAATACCAGCTTCTCGTAATTTTGCAATACCACTACCTGCAACCAAAGGATTTGGATCGATCATTCCCACCACAACCTTTGCTACACCTGCTGCAATTAAAGCTTCCGTACAAGGTGGCGTACGTCCATAGTGATTACATGGTTCTAAACTCACATAAACAGTAGCTCCTTTTGCTTTTTCACCTGCCTCCTTGAGAGCAAGCACTTCTGCATGAGGATGACCTGCACCAGGATGAAACCCTTTTCCTACAATTTGGCTATTTTGAGCGATCACACAACCTACCATGGGATTAGGGGCAGTTTTACCTAAAGCTTGTTGGGCCAGATCTAGACAATAACCCATGATTATCCGGTCGAATTTTTGTTGATTTTCACTTTGATCAAATTCTGACATCTTCAAATTTTTAGCTTCAAAGTACAAATTAAATATACATTTCCAGAAAAAAGGGAGTAGGAAGTAGGGGGAAAGAATTAATGAATAAGAGTGGGATAATTATAGCGGTTTTCACAAAGGTAGACTACAGACAAAATATAAGTATGTTTGAAGTTTAATAATTACAGACCTAATAGCTGTATTCTATGTTAATGAAAACCGCTATAATTTTATTTTTTATTATTGGAGATGTCTAATGAAGAAAGAGGGTCATTAATGCTCCGCAAACGAGGGCATCTCAAAAAAAATTTGCTGATTGCTGAGGTGCTGACCGCTGAGGTGCTTCTTTAACTACTCCTAAGACTTCCATTAATGCTTCAAATCTAGACTTAGCTACGGCACTATTGTCTGCTAATGTTTCAGTATTATTATTCCCATAATTATCTTGATCAAGTAAATCTTGATGTTCACTAAAGCGGGTTACAGTACCGCGTAATCGAGTCGATAAAAACTTAGTAATTGCTCGATAAAATCTGAGATAAAATAATACATATTGCTCTAATTTTTCATTTAATTTTTGTTTAGAGATAGACAGAATTAAAGTATTTTCTATCGCCTTTAAAGTAGCAGATGGTAATCGACCATCTACAAAAGAAATCTATCCCAAAATTTCACCAGAAGTAATAATACCTATCTCTTGATTTCCAACACCAGCTACATAAACTTTCATTGTGCCATCAAGTACAATATCAAGAGCATCAATTGGTTGACCTTCATGGATTAATATAGTGTTAGTAGTAATTTTTTTCTTACTACCATTAGCAATCATCCAATCAATGTCACGATTGCTTAATTCCCCTAAAATAGCTAACACTTTACTCATAGGATATTTGTTTAATAATACATATTTCTAAATGACTTAACTTAAGTATTTAACTGGACATAATACATTAAACCTGAAACGGCGATTCATTCCTACTACACAGATTTTACCAACATTAATACCAATTATCAAAAATAATACTATAAAAAGGAATTTGAAAATTTATGCCTACTAAGAGGCTGATAATCATATTTCCTACCCAATCTCTATCATGATTTTTATTCTTTTTTCTTCCTTACCTTTTTGCGAAATTGTTTGATGCAACAATTAGTACTAAATAACTCTAGGAAAACTTTTTTGCCTTAAGCAAGCTCCAGTAGAATGCCACCAGCATTCTAGTAATTTTATAAATCGAAGGGTTTGATAAGTTATCAATCGCCCTGATGAGCTTAATATTTTACCTATTTAGTTTACAATACTTCACAAAATTAGTTACTATAGTTTAAGATGAGGTTAAATTTTTCCTAGTGTATCTATCCTTAGACCAGATAATTTACCACTTTGAAAATAGTTATAAAAACTAATAATCCTGATAAGGAGTTAAAATATAACCATGACTGACAACTACCCTTCAACTACTGAGAAACATTTAGAAAATTATCTTGAGACAGATAAACCAGAAGAAGCTTGTGGCGTTTTCGGCATTTATGCCCCAGAAGAAGATGTAACTAAACTCACCTATTTTGGCTTATACGCACTACAGCATCGAGGTCAAGAGTCTGCCGGAATTGCTACTTTTCAAGACGATCGAGTTTACATACATAAAGGAATGGGGCTAGTATCTCAAGTATTTAATGAGTCTATCTTACAGCAGTTGACTGGTAATATAGGAATTGGTCATACTCGTTATTCTACTACAGGCTCTAGCCAGATTAATAATGCTCAACCTGCTCTGGTTGAGACTCCTCTTGGACCTTTAGCGATTGCACACAATGGTAATCTTGTCAATACACAAGACTTAAAAAAAGAACTAATTGACCGTGGATGTAACTTTAACAGCACTACAGATTCAGAAATGATTGCATTAGCGATCGCCACAGAAGTTAAAAGTGGTAAAAGCTGGCTAAAAGCTGCTATTAGTGCTTTTCATTTGTGTAAAGGAGCTTTCAGTTTAACTATTGGTACTCCAGAAGGTCTGATGGGAGTACGCGACCCCCACGGTGTAAGACCCCTTGTGATTGGTACTTTAGAAGATATCAACCCAAAAAGATATGTCCTCGCCTCAGAAACCTGTGCTTTAGATATTATTGGTGCAGAATATCTCCGAGATGTTGAACCTGGAGAGTTAGTTTGGATTACAGAAGAAGGTATGGTTTCCTTCCACTGGAATCAGAAACCACAAAGAAAGCTATGTATTTTTGAAATGATTTACTTTGCCCGCCCTGACAGTATAATGGAAGGTGGTAGTTTATACAGCTACAGACTGAAAATAGGACGCCAGTTAGCAAAAGAATCTTCCATAGACGCAGATATGGTAATAGGTGTTCCTGATTCTGGTATTCCAGCAGCTATAGGTTTTTCTCAAGAATCAGGTATTCCCTATGCTGAGGGATTAATTAAAAATCGCTATGTTGGCCGTACCTTTATTCAGCCCACTCAACACATGAGAGAATCAGGTATCCGAATGAAACTTAACCCTCTCAAAGATGTACTAGAAGGTAAGCGAATTATTATGGTTGACGATTCCATTGTGCGTGGCAACACCAGTAAAAAAATCGTTAAAGCTTTGCGAGATTCTGGCGCAACAGAAGTTCACATGAGAATTTCTTCCCCACCAGTTACTCATCCCTGTTTTTATGGCATCGATACAGATAATCAGGAGCAATTAATTGGAGCAACAAAATCAGTTGCAGAAATTGCTGAACAAATAGGTGTTGACTCTCTAGCATACTTGAGTTGGGAGGGGATGTTAAGAACAACGGATGAAGATCCTAAGACTTTTTGTTCTGCCTGTTTTACTGGTGACTATCCTATTCCTTTGCCAGACAAATTGAAGCGTTCTAAACTTGTTCTAGAAAATCCTGTCCAAGTTTAAAATGATGAAATATAGCGGTTTGTGTATAGCTTAAGTAGAATTTTGGTATTCACAAAATAGTGAGTAATATTATTTATTTTTGCCGGTCTAAATTGTGGTTAAGATACTAGGAAACCAGAGGATAAATACTGAATATATTTTAAATTAAATGATGTAGCAAAAAAATAATATGGAAAACAGTCAAAGACCTTAAAATTAATGATAATTGTAGTCCTATACTACCGATCTTCTAATTACTGACTACTTACTGTAATTACAGTTCGTTTAATGGCAAACTGTTATAGTCTTTGATGATTGATTACTGAATAATAAAAACTTTTTGTATGAGATACCCACACCTTTTTCAAGATTATCGTGTGGGTGTCTAAGTTTAAAGTAAAATTTAGCGCATCAGCATCATAATTTATACCAAATCTGTTTATTCATTATATTGTTCCGTCAAAATAAAAATGACGGGTATTTCAAAATTGAAAAGCCGATCAATCAAAATGTTTGATAGTTTATCATCCGTTAAAATTCTTTTGACAAACCACTATTTTTCAATTCATCTTTAACGTTCCTACTTAATACAAAACAGAACTATTTGATCAAATTTTTGCAACTTTATCGAAAAATCCCTGACCTAAAACCCAGACTTTTAGAGTGTGAATTAAAAAAAATTTTGAACAAAACTTCTCATGCCCGGTTTTTTTATACTATCTGACAAAGTCTAGTATCATGTCTGTTTGAATAACCACTTCGGAAAAATTTAGGGAGTAGGGAGGTAGGGGAAATTTGTTTTCTGCGCATTCCGCACCGAAAAAATATTCTCTCTCAAAAGAAGAAAATTTTTATTATGGCTAATTAATGAGACTTGATATCAGATTAAGGTCGAACCATAATAATTTATGAGTGCCTACTACGGAGGAGTTGCGCTTTCAAAGTCAAAGCTAAACTTCAGAAATACGTAGAAATAGATGATCCTATTTGTACATCTAAATTCATCCAAAATTTGTCGATTCTTAATATTTATGGCAATCAAAAAATTAACAACTATTACTTTTGAAAGTCTGTATCCGTCACGTTTGTTTGTCCCAAATATTTCTTAAGATAAGGTGAAAACACTTCATAAATTAATGTCAGTGGTTGGCCATGATGCCAAAATAGGTAATGTCGCCCCCAAAATGGTCCTAACTCGCCAAAAGCTAACTCTAATTCTCTAGAATGACCATAATAAATTCCCTGGACATCTCGATATAATTCAGTCCGCAAACGAGCTAAACTAGCCCAAATAGGCAAAGACCGATTTTGCAAATACTCATCCACATGACTCGCTTCCCACCAAGAAGCAGCATAAGCTAGCCTTTGTCCTGAAGTTGTTCTCAACCATACCTGTCGTCGCAGTCTAGGGCCAGGTACAGCATGAATTAAGTCAGGGGCATTATCCAGATTCATGCCAATGGGAGACATATCAATTACATCAACTTCTGTGGGTTCAGTTGTCAAAAGTTGCAAGTGACGAGTGGGAGAGCCATCTCCAAGTAGTAATATTTGCCATGTGGGTGAAAGTTGGGAGTGGGGCAGACCTTGGCGAACTACTTCTTCTCCTCCTTGCCATAAAGGAGCTAGGGAGTACCAAGGTTTGGGTTGTATAATAGAATGTTTGGGTGAAATAGCAGTCAATTTTTTCTTTACAAAACTTAACTTAGTTATTCCGATCATAGCGTCCCGACTCAATTCTTTCTACTAGCATCAAAATAATTAGGGTTTGCTTATGGAAGTCTTATGGGTGAGGGTAGGAGTCAACCCACCCCCGCCCCTCCCAGGAGGGGAAAAGCCGAGTCAGGAGGAATGAGGAATTACAGAGGATGTAGTCGGAACAATTGTTCTGAGATTTTTCTGCCCTTGTCTGCTCAAAATCCTGACATTTTCAGCTTAAGGGAGCAAAAACCTTGCACTTTTTTAGTACACGCCTTGGCTAATATCTTTATATACCAATGCTTTTAGATTTAATCAGCAAGCCCTAATTAGGGTTTGCGTATGGAAAGTCTTTTGGTAGAGGTAGGAGTCAACCCACCCCCGCCCCTCCCAGGAGGGGAAAAGCCGAGTCAGGAGAAATGGCAATTATAGAGGAGGTAGTCGGAAAAATTGTAAGAGTGATTTTTCTGCCATAATCGTCCCAAAATACTAGCTTTATGCAGCTCTTGCCACCGAAAAGCTGACACTTTTTTAGACCAAAAAATGCTACAACCTTTATCTGTCAATGCTTTGATATTTAATCAGCAAGCCCTAATTAAACGAAATAATACCAATTAACTTAAAATTTTGTCACGAATAATTTCACACACGGAACTTACGCAAAGGTACTATATATAGTAGAGAAAAACTATAGCACTATGGTATATATAGTGTTTTTTTCGGAAAAATGCGTAAGTCCTGACACAATAAGTGCAAAATTCTTACCTAATACCATTTCTCTCTAACAATGTGCTTAATAATTGTTGCTCAGACCTGATTACAGTGACTATTCTTGTCTTTATATTAACTGCAACTTCATGGAGAAATGGTATAAGTAAAATTATTATCAGTTAAACTTTTTAGCTAAATCAATCTTAAACTTTTTACTTTTGACTTTTAACTGTAATGAAGTTCATCTTAACCCAGCTTTTAACGTAGCCTTTCGGTCAGAAATGGAGACCGACTAATTACGCACTTGATGCATGATTTATGTGAAATATTATCAGAAGTAAAAAGGTAAATTTAGAGGAGTATTTAAACTGCCTCTAAATCTTTTATGGGGGACTTCAAGCCATTCCTTTAAGAAGTATTAATGGAAGATCAAAACTTTCTAGTATTGGCTTTTTGTTTCTTCCTTTCCTAGATAATGCTGCACATTAATATCATGCTGTAAAACAAGTCAAGCAAGTTAAAGTTCAATAAAGATTTTTGCTATATTTCATACTATTAGTAAACAAAAATTAAATTACTGCGTCTATGAATAAAATATAGCGCTAATACCAATTTCATAAAAATTTGTCTATCAGGTAATAACTCCATAAAATAACAGGGAATATTAAAAGATAAGTCTATGAAAAAAGATAAAAAAAATTAATATTTATAAAATTTGCAAGGGATAAAATTTTATACTATAGATATCAAACACAGATTAAGATGTAAGTAATACCAAATTTAACGCATTTTTGCTACATATTTTTTAGAGTAGGGAGTAGGTAAATAACGAATAAGATATCTTTACTTCATACAAATAATTGCTCAAAACATTACTGAGCCTTACTTATTACTTAATAACTGAAGTGTTATATAAGTATAGAATGATTTTTAGGAATTGGTATAACTTGGTCTAAATTTGGTATAAGAAAAAAAAGACTGACAGCGATTAAATCCTAAAATGTTACAGATTCTTTGAGTATAGCTTAGTACTGAACCCTTTACTATTAGTTCTCAGATATTAAGTATGATACAAGAGAGATAATTTATAAATAATCAAAATTATGAATAAAAAACAACCATCATCCTTATGGAAATCAATGACTAACAAGGCATCAACAGTTAGAGAAAATCTTGGTAAAAAAGTATCTAAAGCCGGGCAGTCAATCAGTGAAAAAGCTTCCGAAACTGCTAAAACTAAAGCTTCAGAAATGGAAGAAATTATCAGTAATAAAGCATCAAATATTGGTAAATATTTTAGAGAAACTGCTAAAGAATCTGCCTTTGGAAAACAGCAAACTAATTCTGAATCATCTCCAGAAATAGAAAATGATTTAGAACAAGAAGAAATATATCATATCTTTGTTGCTTATCAGGTTGCGAGTCAGGGAGGTACTCAAAAAGTTACTCTTAAATCAGGTAAAAGCTATAACGTGAGAATTCGCACCAATAGTACTGAAGGTTCTACTTTACGATTAAAAAAATGCGGTTTACAAGGAAATGATGCCTTTCTAGTTTTACATACTTTTTATAATTCCGAATTCAACCTAGACCGTCGGATGAATAATTTGATAATTCATTCATCAATTTATGAAAGAAGCAAAACTAGATGTTTAGAAGCTTATAACAGAATTAATGTCGGTTTATATGTTTATGATTTAGCAGCACTCAATCTATTGGATTTTATTGTTAACTCTTCAAATATAGATTCCTTAATTGGTTTACGCTATACAATTGCCAGTGAAAATTCGCGGTGGATAGGTATTGATAAAAGTTTAGAAGAAGTGTTAGAATTTGCCAATTTAAGTGAAACTGAAAAATGTCAAATCAAGAGTATTTATCAATATATTAAAGCAGCAGACCCTTTACCTAAATTAGATGATTTTCAACAGTTAAATGCGATGATTTTAAATTCAGCGATCGCCTCTGAACTGAAAGATAAATATTTATTGGCAAGTGCTACATCAACTGGGTTAAGAATAGATATGTTGATTGTAGATTTGATTTACAATAGCTCAGAAATAAATGATAATCAGCGTCGAAAATATTTATCGTTATATCAGAAGATTAAAGAAGGTGCAAAAGTCACAGATAATTTGATTTCAGAAAGTTTAGATGCGATAATTATTCAGGCAGAAATTCCGAGAATATGCAAGATTGTATATCAACTTTTAAGAGAAAGATATTTTGAAATAGAACTAGAATTAGAAAAACTAGACCGGGAAGAATTTTACTCAGTTTTTAGCAAATTCAAGAAAGTAGAACAGTTTGTCAAACAGGCAGAAAATCCAGCAAAAATTACAAATAGTTTCGGGAATATTGCCATTCAGAAAGGAATGTTAATCGAGGAAGCGAATGATGCCGTAGTTAGTGGTGGTGTTGGAGTATTAGCAGGGGTAAAAGTATTAAAAGGAGGAGAAGCTTTAATTGGAGCTGTGGGTTTAGTAGCGATCGCCTCGACATTGGAAATGAGTACTCAGGAGAAAATTAAATTAGGAATTACTGAGGAGGGAAATTTTTCTGGAGCAGTTGCTTATAGTGGAATTATGAATGCTATTAATCAAGTTAGTTGGGTAATTGGCGATGGTGAAGAAAGAAAATTAGAGCAGAAATTAGATATTTTTGGAATGTTTAAAGGTAGTCAGGATAAAAAGCAAATTTTACAAGAGTTGGAAACTAAATTATATAGTTCAAATCCATAATATTTTATTGATTAAAAGTAAGCATTCAGTTCTGAGTAGTCAGCTATCAGCAATTAATAATGGATAATTACTACTAAAGTTAAGGAAGAGTACTTTGGTAGTAAATTTTAATTCTATTAAATTATCAAAATTGTATTTAATATCCACAAAATATACTTGATAATTCAGATTTTTTTTTGACAATATCCGGCTTGGTTAGTAAAACCCGACAGTTTAGTTTGATAAATATGATGATTCAAATTACACGCTATAACCGTAATTTTTCGCTTTTATTTTATTTATAATTCGACTATTGTATTCTGAGAATACCAAACCAATTGAATTAATATGTCAGAAGTCAGAGAACCCAAATATCCTGTTATTTCTTACAACCATATACTATCTGAACTTTCTGTTAATCGCGAAGATCCATGTGAAGTTATTCGAGAATTAATCTCTAATTCTTATGATGCCAATGCCTCTAAGATTCAAATATACCCACTTTTACAAGAAAAAGGATTTATATATTTTGATAATGGCATTGGTTTAAGTGAAACAAAAGAAATTAATGGTATTACTCCTTATGTAGCTTTTTTCTCTATCGGAAAATCCACAAAAATTCAAGGAGAGTCTATAGGGTATAAATGTCAAGGTTCTAAACTTTGTTTTGCATCTAAAAAGATTACTATCATTACTAAATGTTCAGAGGAGAATTCCTGGAGATATAAATCAATAGATAATCCCCAAAAAAATATTAATGATTCTTTCGATATTGCTTCTGAGTTTAGTGAGCAACCTTGGAATATTTTAACTGAACTTTTCCCCAGAAAAAAAGCTCAAACTCAAAACATAGTTAAAGAATTAAATCAAGATTTTTTTACTTCTCAATTTAGCGATCGAGGAACAATGATTATTATTGAGGGATTAGAAGTTCAAGATTTTTCAGATTATTATTCCTCAGATGACTATGGAAAAAAACAATGGTCATATTTAAAGCATTATATCCGCTTCAATACAAGACATGGCGATATGAGAATACTAAGACCTAACTATACAGGTTTTCCTCAAAGGAGAGAGATTTCATTTAGAGAAACTTCTGGATACAATGAGCAATGCAAACTATCTCTATGGTCTAAGACTAAAAAGGATAAATATACATTAAAGGATAAATATACATTAGAAGAAATTAAACCAGGATATCCTTATTTACCAAAACCAGATGCAACTGAAGCAAAAAAGATTAAAAGTCCTGCTCAAGTATCAAGCCTTGATAATGGTAATTTTTCTGCCCGTTATTGTTCTACTTTTTCATATGAGGAAACAACTTATTGTATAGTTTTAGCAATAGATGGAAGGACAAGAACCCGTAACCAATATAAAGAATTAGGCAGACAAGGCGATAGTAGGTCTGGAATTAAATTATCCTCTCAAAGAGGAACTTTTATTTCATCTGAAGGTGTGAAAATTTGTTCTTACAATAAAATTTTTGAGCATGAATCATTAAAAGAATATTCTATACTTGCAGACACTAAAGTTCAATACCATTATATTTTGCTCATTAATGGTAGTTTTAATATGGTGACAAATAGAAATTCTTTGACTGATGCTTCTAGACAAATTTTAAAAGACAATTCCTTCCTGAAAAATATTAAAAAGTTTCTAGATGAAGCCAAAAGACAACTTCCTATTTTCCATGAATTGATTGAAAGATTAAATAAAGAAAATCAAGAGGCAAAATTAGAGGCATATACTCAAAGATTAGACAAGCTTAAAAAAGATATTAAACATCGAACAAGATTTAAAGTTAACAACATAGAACAATTAAAAGATAAATGGATTATACAACCAGAAAGAGGAGAAGAACATTGGGTAGGAGCATTATATACAATGTTTTCTCATTTAGTTACTATTGATTTACCTTATGCAGAATTATGGGTACGTCCAAGAACTTTTTGTGGCGTTGGTCTTGATAGTATAGCAGTTCCATTAAAAGAAAATAGTTTCAAAGACACAGTTCACATAGGACTAGAATATAAATACACTTTTTCCTCGACAGATGAATATAATCATCCCTTTATTGTGACGAATTTTATAGTTTGTTGGCATATGTCTATCCCAGAAGAGCGGGAATTAATTAAGGATGCTTATGGCTATTTTGGATATGTATCTTTAACAGAAGAATTAAATAATATTGGTTATGAAATAATTAAAATTGAAAGTCAAACAGGTGAAATTCATAACCAAAACATTAAAGTAATTAGCCTCAAAAAATTACTCGATCATACTTTTGATTGTCAATGGACTACTCCTCCAAAATAAGCACCTAATAATATCTAAAACTCAACCTTTTTTGCTTTTAGATAGTTCATCGTATTTGCTGTGGAGTATATTTCAAAGATTTTCCAAATTATGTGGCCAGAAAAATTTTCGAGGCGATCGCCCCATCCCAAAAACACACCTTGAGGTATTTCTACAGCTCAAACACTATATCTGCTATAGCACTATAGTTATTCACTAGACAGGACTTAGGTCAAAGCACTATATATAGTAGATAAAAACTATAGCACTATGGTACATATAGTGGTTTTATCGGAAAAATTCCTTAGTCCTGACTAGAAGATTTTTCGATTATCTAGCCAGAAAAATTTTCTAGGCGATCGCCTCTTCCCAAAAAAAACACCTTCAGGCATTTCTCAAATTCAAACATTAGAACAGCTATAGCACTATAGTTTTTGATTGAAAGCTCACAAAATGTAAATGACTGCCATGAAAAAACTATAACGTTTGAGTTTAGATACTTCCACTGCGCACGGCATCATTGTGAACGCCACCAAAAAATGGAGAGTGAGGTAGGTGGGTAGGAATAAATCTCCCCTTCACCCACAATAGTTGGAGGCTCACAAAATGTGAGTGACTGCCATGAGAAAACTATAACGTTTGAGTTTAGACACTTCCACTCCACAGTCAATCATTGTGAACGCCACTAATATAGCATTATAGTTTTTCACTAGACAGGAATTAGGTAAAGGCACTATATATAGTAGATAAAAACTATAGCACTATTGTATATATAGTGGTTTTGTCGGAAAAATTTGTTAGTCCTGACTAGAATAATTTTCGATTATCTAGCCATAAAAATTTGCTAGGCGATCGTCCTACCTCAAAAAAACATCTGGAGGTATTTCTCAAATTCAAACACCAGATAAACTATAGCGCTATAGTTTTAACTATCCACATCTAACGTTAATTCCTGGGTCCCAAAAAAGATAAAGTCAGAGATTATTACTTTAACCCCTGACTATTCTCCAATGCGGATGGCGAGACTCGAACTCGCAAGGCAAAGCCACACGCCCCTCAAACGTGCGCGTATACCAATTCCGCCACATCCGCTCTAGTTAGCATTTATCAACTAAACTTCAAGAAAATTATAGAATTTTAGCTAACAATATAAAATGATAACATAAAATTCTGGAATGTCTACAAGAAATTTTCTAAAATCCTCTTAATGTAGCAGCCGTCAGGGCAGTTAGGACATTATCCCTCCTCTCAAATTTAGTCACAGTAAGAATGGGGAAAGAGTCATTCACTCCCAATCACTTATGACAAAAAAATAAGGTCAATAGCTTCCCCCTTTCAAAGGGATGAAAAAAAATAAACTTTAGTATTTCAACCCTTTGGGTTTAACTAGAGTTACTGATAACTGATAACTGATAACTGAAAATGCGGTTCACTAAAATTCTCATAGCCAACCGAGGCGAAATAGCCCTACGCATTCTCCGCACCTGCGAAGAAATGGGCATAGCCACCATCGCCGTCCACTCAACAATAGACCGCCATGCTCTCCATGTGCAACTGGCGGACGAAGCAGTTTGCATTGGTGAACCCACCAGCAGCAAAAGCTATCTCAACATTCCCAATATCATTTCAGCAGCCTTAACTCGTAATGCCTCTGCCATCCATCCAGGCTATGGCTTTCTGGCTGAAAATGCCCGGTTTGCAGAAATCTGTGCTGACCACGACATTGCTTTTATTGGCCCAACGCCAGAGGGGATGCGGGCCATGGGGGACAAATCCACAGCCAAAGAAACCATGCAAAAAGCAGGAGTTCCCACAGTTCCAGGAAGTGATGGTCTTCTCACAGACGAAAAAGAAGCAGTAGCGATCGCCAAAAAAATCGGCGTTCCCCTGATGATCAAAGCCACTGCTGGAGGAGGGGGACGAGGAATGAGACTTGTTCGCCAAGAAAACGAACTCTCCAAACTGCTTCAGGCAGCTCAAGGAGAAGCAGAAGCAGCCTTTGGGAACTCTGGAGTCTACATAGAAAAATTCATTGAACGTCCACGTCACATTGAATTTCAAATCCTGGCCGATAGTCACGGAAACGTTATTCACCTGGGAGAAAGAGACTGTTCTATTCAGCGTCGCCATCAAAAGTTACTAGAAGAAGCTCCCAGTCCAGCATTAAGTCCTAAACTACGTCAGAAAATGGGAGAAGCTGCAGTCAAAGCAGCCAAGTCTATCAACTATATAGGTGCTGGCACTGTAGAATTTCTCCTAGACCAGTCTGGTGAATTCTACTTTATGGAAATGAATACTAGGATTCAAGTAGAACACCCAGTCACAGAAGTAGTTACAGGACTTGACTTAATTGCCGAGCAAATTAGAATTGCCCAAGGGGAGAAACTGCGACTAACCCAAAAGCAGGTGACTTTTAATGGCCATGCAATAGAATGCCGAATTAACGCCGAAGACCCAGACCATAATTTTCGGCCCCATCCGGGTCGCATTAGTGGTTATCTACCACCGGGAGGTTTAGGAGTGAGGATGGATTCTCATGTTTATACAGACTATGAGATTCCACCTTATTATGATTCTTTGATTGGTAAATTAATAGTTTGGGGACAAGACCGTCCTACTGCTATTCAGAGGATGAAACGCGCTCTAAGAGAATGTGCTGTGACAGGAGTTCCCACAACTATCAGCTTTCATCAAAGAATTTTAGAGACTCCGGAATTTCTGGAGGGGCAAGTATATACAAACTTTGTTGAGACTGTGATGAAACCCGATAGTAGTAAATAAGTAAGTTGGCGCAAAAGAAACTAAGTATGTAACAAAAAGTAAAGTAGCTCTAAAACCTCTTCCCTTTTGCCTTCTGCCTTCTGCCTCCTGCCTTCATTAGCTATAGCATCATTCTTAATAAACCTTGCTGGCCTAAAAGCAACTCTCGTAATAAGCTGAAAATACCTACCCAAATAATCGGACTAATATCTACTCCACCTAGAGGAGGCACAATTTTCCTAGTGGGGGCTAAAAATGGTTCCGTAGGCCAAAAAATCAAGTTAAACGGAAGTTGATTGATATTTACCTGGGGGTACCATGTGAGAACTATTCGGAAGATAAATAAGAAAGTCATTAACCCCAGGAGAATACCTAGAGTCCAATTCGCTAATGTCAGATAGTCCATAAGACAATAAAAAAATGTAATTTTGTCAAGTAAAAATTAGCTTTAAGTTACTTGATTGTATTTCAAATGATGAAGCGCTATTAATACAAGTTTTTCCCTTTTGAAAAAAAACTTTTTCACCATAATGATATAAGTTATGGCAGTTTGCAGATTAGTTAATTGTGAAAGTTTGACCAAATTTTCAAGAGAAGAGGAACTTTTGAATAAGTATGTAATTAAGTAAGTAGCTTTAATATCAACCACTGAAATATCTCCTGTTCCCGAAAATCTTTTGTGTAGCGCTGTAGAAATAATCTACCAGTGACACAATTCCATAAACATTAGTAATTGATCCTTCTACCTTCTGTACAGCCACACTAAAAATTTGGATAGTCCTAAATATGTAAGGATATTGATTAGTAAATCCTTTTCATGGTCAGGAGGTAAGCGATAAAATCATTACTTGTTTACCACGACCAAAATTTGTACTGAAAAAAATCGCAAACCGCTATAATATCTAAAATAAAGTAAATCAAATTTTGTGGCAAAGGGCAATAATCCATGACTCCTTCTTTATCAAACTTCTTATTAAGTCTACTGGCGGGAACTCTAATTGTAGTTATTCCTGCTACAATTTTTCTGATATTCGTCAGCCAAAAAGATAAAGTTACCCGTTCCTAGACCCTAGATAATAGAAATTTTTCTTTTTGGAGCAAAGGTTAAGTCAGAATACCATTTCCTAGAAGTCTAAAAATCATGAATTCTTCTTAGGAATAAACTTTTTTCTGCAATAACCTAACAGTTATGTGAAGAGCCGAAAAGCAAACTATTTTAGGTTTAAGTTTCACCTAATTTTTTTTTGCAAAGACAAAGTTAAAGCCTCAGACTATAGAATAGGGAAGACAGTGATATAATTGTCCAAACCTAACAAGCTGAGGTTTTTCTTTGTTAAATTGATGATATAGCAGAAGGCAAAAGGAAAAATCTGGCGTTGTCTGAGTTTTTAGCTTTTGATATGTCAAATATAGTAATGGCGACTGCTATACAATATCCAACTAAATATTAAATAAGCTTTATATCTGCCAAATAACTTCAAGTCTAGATACCAAAGCAGGATAGAAATTTTAAACTTGAATTACTAATTGATGAATTACTTAGGAGATTTAGAATGGTCAACTTAGGATTAAATTGGAGTAGTTTGCTAGGAATAATCCTGGCCATAGCAGGAGCAGGACTATACTTTCTCCGCACATGGCGTCCAAAACTAGCGAGAGACCACGATATTTTCTTTGCCGCAATTGGCTTACTATGTGGAGGTATTCTTATATTCCAAGGCTGGAGACTAGACCCTATTTTAGCTTTCGGTCAGTTTTTGTTAACTGGTAGTGCCATATTCTTTGCAGCAGAATCTATCAGAATGAGAGGTCTTACAACTAAGCAAGCTAGAGAACGTACCCCTATTGTAGATGAAGAAAGATCGGTAAGTCCTGTTTATGGTTATGCAGAAACAGACTTAGACGAACTAGAACCTTATGAAGAATATCCTGCTAACCGTCGTATCAGGGGTACTCAAGATTATCGTTCTTCTAGGCCAGATAATTTTGAGGATGACTACCGCCGTCGTCCTCCTAATCGCAGAAGTAGTTATGATAGACCAGGAGAAACAAACCCAAGATTACGCAAACGTGGTCCTCGTTCAGAAGATTATCCTACTAGATCGTCTTCTGAATATTGGGAAAACTCTGTAGATTTAGAAGATAAGAGACCTACTTCTCGCAGTCGAGGTAATTTCAGTGATACTAGTAGGCCAGAAGATAGACTACCTCGCCCTCGTAGTCGAGATAGCTGGGAGACTTCTAGTACTGAAGAAAGAGCATCTAATAACCGTACTCGTCGCCCTATTCCTGAAACAAGCTACTCGGAAGAAATATCCTCTAGAACTAGAAAACGTCGTCCACCAGAAGCATCATCTACTGATGGAGAAGCAACATCAGAAAATTATGTAGAGTATACTCCTATGGATTCTGTTGATAGTGATGTTAATGGTTAAATAAATTTATAATAGAAGTAGGAATATTAGGTGGGGATAATTTGTCTTTTTAGAGTAAATAAAAAAATCCCATTTTTCCCCGCCCATTCTATTATTTATTTAGTAGCTGAATATCAATACTTCTGTATAAAATGTATAAAATAAATTTTTGCTGAATCTAAAAAATTATCATCAAAGCTTCACCACAAAATTCCTAATTTACTCATTAATAAGCTGTTTTGTATTCAAACCATATATCAAATTTTTTTCAAAGGGAACAGCGGTGCGAACCCGCGGGGTGCGACAGATGCAAGCGTTAGGAACCCGGCGAGGTCTCCTCGCCATGGGAATGCCGATCAAGAGAGGGAATGCGCACTCCTGTGAGGGAATATAGAATCTAAATGATTCTTAGCTTATTACTAATTTTCTATTAGTTTATAAACAATAGTTCAAACTGTTCAAATGTTATGAACTCCTCTATCCATTTTCAGTGAACTATAACCCCAATACTTTGCTGTGGTAAAATGAAGCCCTAATTGATTAAATTTCTTGTTTAATTTGCTCTACAACTATAGAAATTTTAGCAGTTTTCAATTTAGTAAAAAATACAGGGTACATAGACTTTAGCCTAAAATTAGAACGAACCTCTTCTCATAGACCTCTAGTGATAATTAATCTCAAACCCTGATCATACATGCATGGGCAAAAACTTAGTTCCCACCAGATATCTAATGGTAAAAGTTATATGTTTCACTCAAGTGAAAAGTGCTATTGCTATAATTATTAATAACTTTATCTACAAAGCTTGCGCGAAGCTAATGCCTAGAATACTTGAAAGCCAATTCCCAATACAATAATTAAAGAAGAGATAAATTCAATCTACCATAACTTTTCAGTCTAGTGCTAATAATTATTAGAATAAGTAAGTCGGCCAAATGAAACCTAAAATAACTGATATAGCAGAAGGAAGAAGGAAGAAGGCCTTTAGTTATCTAGGCGATTTAGTTATCTAGGCGATTTAGTTATCTAGGCGATTTAGTTATCTAGGCGATTTAGTTATCTAGGCGATTAGTTATCTAGGCGATTAGTTATCTAGGCCTTTAGTTATCTAGGCGATTTAGTTATCTAGGCGATTTAGTTATCTAGGCGATTTAGTTATCTAGGCGATTAGTTATCTAGGCGATTAGTTATCTAGGCGATTTAGTTATCTAGGCGATTTAGTTATCTAGGCGATTAGTTATCTAGGCGATTTAGTTATCTAGGCGATTAGTTATCTAGGCGATTAGTTATCTAGGCGATTTAGTTATCTAGGCGATTTAGTTATCTAGGCGATTTAGTTATCTAGGCGATTTAGTTATCTAGGCGATTTAGTTATCTAGGCGATTTAGTTATCTAGGCGATTTAGTTATCTAGGCGATTTAGTTAT